>NZ_JBFHIA010000273.1:0-3701 GCF_041596715.1 Phaeovulum sp. | reverse complement strand
CATCGAAGGTTGCCATTTGGCGCAGGGGTAGTGGCATGACAGCAAGTTGTTTCATCGGCGTAGATGTTGGCACCGGCAGTGCGCGTGCGGGCGTGTTTGACGCCAAGGGCGAGATGCTGGCATCAGCCAAGCATGACATCGCGCTTTACAAGGATGGGCCGAACCTTGCAGAGCAATCGAGCGGTGATATCTGGCGGGCGGTATGCGCAAGTGTGCGCGACGCCTTAGCGAACGCCGCGCTTTCGGGCGATGACATCGCGGGTATCGGCTTTGATGCAACCTGCTCGCTGGTGGTGCTGGGGCCAGAGGGGGCCGGGCTTGCCGTGGGCCCGCATGGCGACAAGACCCGCGACATCATTGTCTGGATGGACCACCGCGCGATCGAACAGGCCCGCCGGATCAATCGAACCAAACACCGGGTGCTAGATTACGTCGGCGGCGTGATCTCGCCCGAGATGGAAACGCCCAAGTTGCTGTGGCTAAAGGAAAACCTGCCAGAAACCTATGCGTCTGCCTGGCAGTTCTTTGACCTTGCGGATTTTCTGACATGGCGTTCGACCGGAAGTTTGGCCCGGTCAGTTTGCACCGTGACCTGCAAATGGACCTATGTTTCCCATGAGCAGCAGTGGGACGAAAGCTACTTTCGCCAAATCGGCCTTGGCGATCTGGCCGATCAGGGGTTTGCCCGCATCGGCACCGAAATCGTGCCGGCCGGGCAGGCGCTTGGCATGGGGCTGACCGCCACCGCCGCCGCCGAACTTGGGCTGAAGCCGGGCACCCCGGTTGCGGCCGGTCTGATCGATGCACATGCTGGCGGCGTGGGCTCGGTTGGCGGAAAGGGCGTTAGTGGTGCTGTGACCACGCGCATGGCCTATGTGCTGGGCACATCTGCGTGCACGATGGCCAGCAGCGCCGAACCGATCTTCATTCCGGGCGTATGGGGGCCCTATTACTCGGCCATGGTGCCGGGCTTGTGGTTGAACGAGGGCGGTCAATCCAGCGCGGGCGCGGCAATCGATCAGTTGGTAAACATGCATCCCGCATCTGCCGCGGCGCGAGCTAATGCTGCATCTCACGGCGTATCGCTGCCACACTTGCTTGCCGACTTGGCCGCCGCTGATTTGCCATCACTATCGCATGCAAGCGATCGCGCGGGTGAGTTGATCGTTGTGCCAGATTTTCTGGGCAACCGCGCGCCACACGCAGACCCAGACGCGCGTGCGATCATTGCCGGGCTTGGCATCGAGCGTGATCTCGATAGCCTTGTTGCGCTTTACGTCGCGGGGCTGCTTGGCATCGGCTATGGGCTGCGCCAGATTATCGCGGCAAGTGCCGCAAAGGGTGCCAAGATCGAGTCCATCGCAATCAGCGGTGGCGCGGGAAGCCATCCGCTTGTCCGCCAGCTTCTGGCAGATTGCACCGGGGTGCCGGTTGCGGCCTCAGCGCAGACAGAGCCGGTGCTGCTTGGCGCGGCAATGCTTGCTGCCACAGCCAGCCGCGCATTCGTTGATCTAGAAGCGGCAATGGCGGCCATGTCGAGCGCGGGCGAGACCTACATTCCAGCCGAGGGCGCAATCGCCCGCCAGCACGATCAGCGTTTCGCCGCGTTCGAGGCGCTTCAGACTGCGGCGCGCACGGCGCGCAAACTCGCACATCCGGAGGGCTGAAATGGCCGAATTACGACTCGCCAATCTCAAGAAACGGTTTGGCCCTGTCGAGGTGATCAAAGGCGTGAGTCTGGAAATCGCCGATGGTGAATTTGTGGTCTTTGTCGGGCCATCCGGCTGCGGCAAATCCACCTTGCTGCGCATGATCGCCGGGTTGGACGATATTTCGGATGGCGACCTGTTCATTGAAGGCAAGCGTTGCAACGATGTGGAGCCCCAGGATCGGGGTATCGCAATGGTATTCCAATCCTATGCGCTTTACCCGCACCTGACTGTTTATGAAAACATGAGCTTCGGGCTTTCGCTGAAAAAGACACCGAAAGACGAGGTCGACTCTAGGGTGCGCGAGGCTGCGCGTATTCTGAAGCTCGAGGATTTGCTTGATCGAAAGCCAAGCCAGCTATCGGGTGGCCAGCGCCAGCGCGTGGCGATCGGCCGCGCGATTACGCGCAAGCCGTCGGTATTTCTGTTCGATGAACCGCTTTCCAATCTGGATGCGGCGCTTCGTATGGATATGCGGATGGAAATCGCCAAGATTCATCAGGAGTTTGGCGCAACCATGGTCTATGTGACGCACGATCAGGTCGAGGCCATGACCTTGGCCGACAAGATCGTCGTGCTTGAAAATGGGTTTGTGCGCCAGATCGGAACCCCGATCGACATCTACAAGAAGCCTGCAAACAAATTCGTTGCTGGGTTCATCGGTTCGCCAAGGATGAATTTCTTCGACGTAACGGTAACGCATGTGTCCGAAGGGTCGGTGACCGTTGAGTCGCCATCGGTTCTGCCGGTGGCGATCTCGGCTGAGGGTTTTTCCGCAGGAGACAGCGCGCAGCTTGGTGTGCGGCCGCAATACCTGCATCTGAAAAACGGCGATGCCATGACCGGCAGGGTGAAAGGAACCGTCTTGCTGGTCGAGCGATTGGGCTCGGAAACCATCGTGAGTTTTGAGACTGCATCGAAAGAGCACGCCCTTGCGGCAATTCCGCAGGACCTGAGCTTTGATCCGGCGTCCGCTGTCGAGTTTTGCTTCGATCCGGGGGCCGCGCATCTATTTCCAGCCGATTGACCACAGACACTATCTTGAAAAAAGAGGGGTTAGAGATGGAGCGGACACTGGCGGGCAAAGTTGCTGCAGTAACCGGCGCGGCTTCGGGAATTGGTCTTGAATGTGCCAAGATCATGCTCCGGTCAGGCGCGCGCGTGGTCTTTATAGACCGCGCAGAGGCGGCGCTGACCGAAGTATGCGCGGCGCTTGGTGCAGATGCGCTGCCATTGGTCATCGATCTGACAGATCCTTCCAGCGTGGCCACGATGATGCCGTCGATTCTGGAAATGGCCGGCCAGTTGGACATTATGCACGCCAATGCCGGGGCTTACGTTGGCGGCGACATCATAGACGGCGATCCGGACAAATGGGACAGCGTGCTGAACCTCAATATCAACGCAGTTTTCAGAACCGTACACGCGGTGCTGCCGCATATGGCCGCGCGAGAGACCGGCGACATCATCGTTACTGGCTCGATCGCAGGTGTCGTGCCGGTCATGGGCGAACCGATCTACACAGCATCGAAGTTTGCGGTCCAGGCATTTGTGCACACTGTCCGCAGACAGGTTGCCAAGTATTCCATTCGCGTCGGCTCGGTTCTGCCCGGGCCGGTGGTGACGGCACTTATCGATGACTGGCCAAAGGAAAAGCTTGAGGCAGAACTTGCCAATGGCGGGCTGATCGAGCCTATCGAGGTCGCGGAAGCGGTCTTGTTTATGCTGACACGGCCGCGAAACGTCACGATCCGTGATCTGGTCATTCTGCCGCAAAGAAATGATCTCTGACGATCTCGCGCGGCAGTCAGCAGAAGTTTTTATGCGGGTTTACCCGCCGACCTTCATCGTTGACCGCTGGTAAGTAGCAGCGTATTTGGCCCGATCCAGCCGTTTTCGGTTTGGTAAACCTCCAACTCGGCGGCAATATCGGCCCAAGCGTCGGCACGCGCGGCCTCGCTCAAAGGTGCGAGGATCTGCAAGATCGGGCCT
>NZ_JBFHIA010000272.1:0-3722 GCF_041596715.1 Phaeovulum sp. | reverse complement strand
CGCATGGGCAGAAGCAGGCGCAAAAGCTCTGCCTCGAACGCGGCGCGGTCGCCCTTGAAGCGGCGATGATCGACCGAGGCTGTCGCCAGCCCAAGTGCCGCCGCGCGCGCCAGCCCCTCGGCCCCCGGATCGTTCGAGGCCACCAGCACCGGTCGCGCCGGGTGATCGCCTACCATGCTTTCGACCAGCTTGAGCATATTCGAGCCGCCGCCCGATATGAGAATGGCAACGCGTTTCACAGCAGGCCGCCTTTGTAGGCCACCCCCTGCCCCGGCACCACGCGGCCCATCTCGACCACCGTTTCGCCCTCGGCCTCAAGCAGCGCGCGCAGTGCAGCGGCCCGCTCTGGCGCGGCGACGACGATCATGCCGATGCCGCAGTTGAAGGTTTTGAGCAGTTCCGCCTCGCTCATCTCGGCAGTTTCGGCCAGCCAGCGGAACACCGGCGGCAAGGCCCAAGCGGAGAGGTCGATTTCAATGCCCAAGCCCTCGGGCAGCGCGCGCGGCGGATTTTCGGTCAGCCCGCCGCCGGTGATATGCGCAAGCCCGTGCACGCCGCCCGCGCGCAAGGCAGCAAGAGCAGAGCGCACGTAAAGCCGTGTCGGTGCCAAAAGTGCCTCGCCCAAGAGGCCCGGCCCGAAAGGCGATGCCGCATCCCAGCCAAGGCCCGAAAGCTCTACCACCTTGCGCACAAAGCTGTAGCCGTTGGAATGCACCCCCGAAGAGGTGAGGCCCAAGAGCACGTCGCCCGCCGCAACCCCTTGCGGCAGTTCGGCCCCACGTTCCATCGCGCCCACGGCAAAACCGGCAAGGTCAAAATCGCCGCCGTGATACATGCCGGGCATCTCGGCGGTTTCACCACCCACCAGCGCGCAGCCGCTTTCGCCACAGCCGCGCGCGATGCCTTCGATTATGGTCGCGGCCTGTGCGGTATCAAGTTTGCCGGTGGCGAAATAATCCAAAAAGAACAGGGGTTCGGCACCTTGGCACACAAGGTCGTTCACGCACATCGCCACAAGGTCAACGCCGATCGTATCAACCCGGCCCGTATCAATGGCAATCCGCAGCTTGGTGCCCACACCATCGGTTGCCGCCACAAGGATCGGGTCGCGGTAACCTGCGGCCTTGAGGTCGAACAAAGCGCCAAAGCCGCCTAGCCCGCCCATCGTGCCCTTGCGCTGCGTGGCTTTGGCGGCGGGTTTGATCCGCTCGACCAACGCATTGCCCGCATCGATATCGACCCCCGCCTCGGCATAGGTCAGACCGCGTTTTGTCATGCTCGCCCCCGTCAACAGCACCCGCGCCCCCGATAGCCCAAAGCGCGCGCCCGAACAACGCCCCGCGCGCCCCGCGTGGCGCGATTTGGGCGCGCAGAGGCAAAAACCCCGCCGCAGCACCGTTGCAGCGCCATTTTGGCCCGCGCCAAGGGCGTAGAGCCGGGTGTGCTGCCGCCGCCCGCGCAGGTGGTTCAGGTTGGGTGGCAGCACCGCAAGGGTCTGCCCCGAGGCCACGCCCGGCGCGACATGGCCCCTATTGCGCGTGCATCGCGGTCTGGTGGCCTTCCTTGTGGCCCGTGTGGCTTTCAAGCGCGGGCTGCACATAGGCGTCGTTCCCGATGAACTTGCGCGTGATGCGAGAATCCCGCACCACGAACGCGCTTTTGCGACCGCAGATTGCAACCCGCCCAACCATGCCGAAATAACTTTTTGCAAAAAACGTCAGAGGTGCTGCTATAATTCCGCGACAGTTGGCCGACGTTAAGACGCGGGCCTGAAATTGCGGCGCGGCAGGGGCTAATCAATTACGACAGCGCTAACGGAAAACCCCTCGGGTGCCGGACTGCGCCGACTGTAAACATAACATCTCGCAGCGCGCAAAACACCGCCGTGACACAAGCGCGCAGCGGCCCGTTTCAAGTTGTAACATTTATTTTTGAGTCTTAATTTAACGCGTGGAATATGAGTTCGACAGTATCTCGACAGGATCGACGTCCTTTTCGGAGACCTAGGAAGTTATATTCCGAAGGAACGTAAGGAAACGTCCGAATGCGGAGCTGGTTCCAATGTGTCCATCGTCGCCAGCCCCGACAAACCACGGGAAAGGCGAAGTAATGAACAGCTTGTCGCATATCCAGATGTCACGCCGGGCGGTGCTTGGCGGATTCACGGCAATCGGCGCTGGAACACTTTTCATGCCCTCGATGCTGCGCGCCGAAACTACCGGCATGAGCATGATGAACGGCGAAGTCGTAACTGGCTCTCACTGGGGCCTGTTTACCGCCAAGATCGTCGATGGTCGCTTTGTAAGCACCACCCCACACGCCAACGATCAAGTACCAAATACCAACGTCGAGGCGCTGCCCGACTTGGTCTATTCGCCAACCCGGATCAAGTATCCGATGGTTCGCAAGAGCTTCCTTGAAAAAGGCTACATGAGTGATCGCACCGAACGCGGCAAGGGCGAGTTCGTCCGCGTCTCTTGGGACGAAGCGCTAGATCTGGTCGCAGCCGAGTTGAAGCGGGTCAAAGAGACCTATGGCAACGCCAGCATCTATGGCGGTTCCTATGGCTGGAAATCGTCGGGCGTTCTGCACAACTGCGTCTCGGGCTTGCAGCGGATGCTGAACCTCAATGGCGGCTTCGTCACTGCGGTCAACACCTACTCGACCGGCTCGATCCGGGTGATCATGCCCTATGTGATCGGCGGCTCGTTCTATGATTCGTCTTCTTGGGTGCCGACCATCGAGAATACCGAACTGATCGTGTTCTGGGGTTCAAACCCGGCAACCACCAACCGGATCGCCGGTGGCGTTCCTGACCATGCCAACATGGCGCTGCTTGACGAGTTCAGAAAAACCGGCAAGCCCTCGATCGTGATCGACCCGCTGCGCACCAAGACCGCCGATTTCCTCGGTTCTGAGTGGATCGCGCCGCGGCCGGGCACCGACGTGGCAATGATGCTGGGCGTGGCCCACACGCTGCTGTCGGAAGGTCTGCACGACCAACAGTTCCTTGACGATTACACCGTGGGCTTTGACGAGTTCTCGGCCTATCTGATGGGCGAAGAAGACGGCGTGGTCAAAACCGCCGAATGGGCCTCGGAAATCTGTGGGGTCGATGCGGAAGTGATCGAAGGTCTCGCACGCACGATGGCCTCCAAGCGCACGCTGATTACGCATGGTTGGTCGATCCAGCGGGCGCACCACGGCGAACAAGGCCCGTGGATGACCATGACGCTGGCCTGCATGCTTGGCTACGTCGGGCTGCCCGGTGGCGGTGCCGACTTTACGCTGCACTATTCCAGCTATGGCACGCCGGTTGGGCGTGGGCCCAGCATTCCTGGCCTTTCGAGCGGCCAAGCGGTTGGCACCGTGGCAAGTGTGGCTGACCCGAGCGCCGAAATGCCCGCGCCGATCCCGGTTTCGCGGGTGCCGTGGGCGCTGGCCAACCCCGGGGCGCAGTATGACTATAACGGTAAGTCCTACAACGCACCCGATCTGCGGCTGGTCTACTGGTCGGGCGGCAACCCGATGCACCACCACCAAGACCGCAACCTGCACATCAAATACTGGCAGAGCCCCGAGACGATCATCGTTCAGGACTACAACTGGACGCAGACCGCGCGCTTTGCCGATATCGTGCTGCCGGCAACCACCAGCTACGAGCGCAACGACATGTCGCCCGTATCCGACAAGGGTGCCGGGTTCACGGTGATGAAGAAGGT
>NZ_JBFHIA010000271.1:0-3730 GCF_041596715.1 Phaeovulum sp. | reverse complement strand
TTTGGCTGAATTAGTCACTGATTTTGGCGGGCCGCAGGGCATCGTGGGCTTTGCCGCCCGGGCAACCCCTGCCGACTTCGCCGCACTTGCACCGCGCGTTGCAGGGCTTGACGACCCGGCTGCGCTGGCCCTGATGGATGCCGCAACCACGCTGGTCGGTGCAGCCATAACGCTATTGCAGCCGCCCGAGGGCGACCTGCCGGTGGTATTTCTGGGTGGCCTTGGGGCGCATTATGCAGCGCGGCTTTTGGGGCGTTGGCCAATTGCCACGCCTTTGGGCGATGCGCTGGATGGTGCCTTGCGGCTGGCCATGCAGTTTCAGGCGGAAAACAGCGACCCGGTGCGCGTGGCAAGGTAAGGTGCAAAGGGTATTTCCTCTTGCTTGAGGAATCCCTTCTGCGGCAGCGTACCCGCGCGGACCATCTCGATCACCGCAACAACCGATGCCGATGTTGTCCAAGCAATCGCGGTGCGCGACCGCCCGCCAATCTCGATCGGCTTCCAGGCGCGCACATATTCCTTGCGGCGCAGCTGCCCAGCCTGCCAGCCTTCGGCGGCAACGTGCATATAGACCACGTCATCCTCGACCGGGGGCTTTGCGTTGGTTAGGATTCGGCCTGCTTCGACCCTGTTTTCGCGCATCAAAAGCTCGTGGAAGAAGAAGTTCATCAACTCCACATGGCCGGGGTAGCGCATGGTCTTGTAATCGAGGTTTTCGATCCGCCCCGCATAGGTTTCGCACATCGTGCCCAACCCGCCCGAGGTGGTAAAAGCCTCTAGCCGCGTGCCGTTGACATAGACGGTCTCCAGCCACTCCATTGCAGAGACGGTTTTTTGCACGCCTTCCTCGATGACCTCGCAATCGTTGAGGTATTCGTTGACCACGCCTTCCGGCGACCAGTTGAAGGCATAGCCCAAAAGCCCGGTGGGGTTTTGCGGCAAGGCACCTACCCGCAGGCGGATCGAGCGGACGCGTTCGAATTGCGCGGCCAAATCCGCGCCGATGATGCCTACCAGCCCCGGTGCCAGGCCGCACTGCGGCGCCATCAGCCCGCGCGAGGTCTTTGCAAGCTCGCGGATATGCTTGGTGGTCGGCACGTCTTCGGTAAGGTCGAAATAGTGGATGCCAAGCGCGTGCGCCGCGCTTGCCACCTCTTTGTTCAGTGCATAGGGCAGGCAGGAAAGCACTGCATGATAGGGTTTCAGCAGCGCCTCTAGACCTGCGGCATTTGTCAGATCGGCTTGCACGCTGGGAAATCGGCCCGCATGAATGCGCGCGTCAATGCCGGTTACGTCAAACCCGGACTCAACCAGCAACTCCGCTGCAAGGTGCCCGACCTTGCCAAGGCCAAGCACCGCGATTTTGCTGAAACCCATCACATCCTCCCTAGATGTCGAACTTCACGCCCTGCGCCAACGGCAGGTTTGCCGAATAGTTGATCGTGTTGGTCTGGCGGCGCATATAGCCGCGCCACGCGTCCGACCCGCTTTCGCGGCCGCCGCCGGTTTCCTTTTCGCCGCCGAACGCGCCGCCGATTTCAGCGCCCGATGGGCCGATGTTGACGTTGGCGATGCCACAATCAGAGCCCGCCGCGGAAAGGAAGGTTTCGGCTTCGCGCAGATTAAGCGTGAAGATGCAGCTTGAAAGCCCCTGCGGCACGTCGTTTTGCAGCGCAATCGCTTCATCGAGCGTATCGTAGCCCAAAACGTAAAGGATCGGCGCAAAGGTTTCGGCGCAGACTGCGGCAGTCTGGCCGGGCATTTCCACAACCGCGGGCTCTACATAAGCACCGCCTTGCGGCGCGCCTTCGGCCACGGCGCGACCGCCATGCACCGTGCCGCCTTCGCTGCGCGCTTGTTCAAGCATCGCCAGCATCCGGTCGCGCGCGCCGTGGTCGATCAGCGGACCGATCAGCGTGGTAGCGGCACGCGGGTCGCCAATCGGCAGGCTGGCGTAAGCCTTCGTCAGCCGCGCGACGAGTTCCTCGCGAACCGAGTTATGCGCGATCAGGCGGCGCAGGCTGGTGCAGCGTTGCCCGGCGGTGCCAACGGCCGAAAAGACAATGGCGCGAACCGCCATATCAAGATCGGCCGAGGGCGCTACGATCATCGCGTTATTGCCGCCCAGTTCCAGAATCGCGCGGCCAAAGCGCGCCGCCACTTTTGGCCCGACAATGCGGCCCATGCGGGTCGAACCGGTGGCCGAAACGATCGGAATCTGCGGCGAAGTGACCAGCGCATCGCCCACATCGGGCCCGCCGATGACCAGTTGCGCCAGTCCTTCGGGCGCATCGCCAAAGCGCGCGATGGCACGAGCAAAGATATTCATGCTGGCCATTGCGGTCAGCGGCGTTTTTTCAGAAGGCTTCCAGATCACCGGGTTGCCGCAAACCAGCGCCAGTGCCGCGTTCCAAGACCAGACCGCTACCGGGAAGTTGAAGGCCGAAATGATGGCGACGGTCCCGGCCGGATGCCATGTTTCCATCATCCGGTGGCCCGGCCGCTCGCTGGCGATGGTCAGGCCGTAAAGCTGGCGCGAAAGGCCCACGGCAAAGTCGCAGATGTCGATCATCTCTTGCACTTCGCCAAGGCCTTCCGAGGTGATCTTGCCTGCTTCCAAGGTGACAAGCGCGCCAAGGTCATCCTTGGCGGCGCGCAATTCCTCGCCCAAAAGCCGCACCAACTCGCCCCGGCGCGGGGCGGGCACTTCGCGCCACGCCTTGAACGCTGCTTCGGCGCGCGCGATCACGGCGGGCATTTCTTCGGCAGTTGTTTCCCGCACGCGGGCAAGCTCGGACCCGTCGATCGGGCTATGAACGGCCAGCGTGCCGCCTTTGAGGTTGGCAGCGGTCAGGCCGAGGCGGGCGAAAAGGTCGGTCATGGTCATTCTCTCCTTTGGGTGACAAGGCGGCGCTGATCTTCGATGCCCATCGATGCGATGATGGGCCGACTAGATTGGCGTGCCTGAAACGCAGTTTTCGTGTCTATTCCAGCCCAATTCGCCAGTATCAGCGATTGTGCTACAGCCCCGCCCAGCGTTGTTCCGGGGCCGGTGATGATGAAGATGTCGGGCGCAAACTCGCGCGCGGCGGTGGCGATGGCATGGGTGAAATCATAAGGTTCCACCACCTGATGGCCAAGCGTATAACTGCGTAACGCAAGAGGGTCAGAGGCATCCGGCCACCAAATCGCGCCGCGCCCGTCAACGAGCGGCAGTTTCGGCTGTTCGAAAAGTGCCTCGGGCAACGCGGCGCGGCCTGCGACGGCTACTGGTGCCTGAAGCACGGTATGAAACGCCGCGTGATTGGCAAGGCGCATCGGAAAGCGGCTCTGCAAAGGCGGAACGGCGGCCTCGAACGCCGCCAGACCTGCCTCGTTTCCCGCCAGAACCAACATGCCGCCAAGGTCGATCGAAAGGGCAAGCGCGTGGCCGGGGCGGGCTGCGATGCTTTCAACAAGCGCCAGCAGTTCTGCCTTGCGGCCCGGAATTGGTCGCCAATCCTCGTCGGTAAAGGGGTAAAGCGTTTGCCCGCCGATCAGATGCTGCTGCATCAGCGTGCCCATGGTGTTAACCACCTCGAACCCGGCGTCGGCGTTCAGCGCGCCGGCACAGGCCAAGGCCGAATACCATCCCATCGAGTTGCCGGTAACCGCCACAACCTCGACCCCGGCGATGTCCTGAAAATCGGCATAGGTGCAGGCGTAGATCAGCGCGCTTGCATTATCGCCC
>NZ_JBFHIA010000270.1:0-3741 GCF_041596715.1 Phaeovulum sp. | reverse complement strand
GTGATGCTGTGGTGGCAGTTGCCGGTTTCGGCGCTCTGGGCGCTTGGCACTTTGGCGGGGATCAACATCATGGTTTCAGGCTGGACGCTGGTAATCATTCCCATCGCTTTCAGCAGGATACTTGGCGACGGCTAGCTGGCCGACGACGCAGCTTGAGTTTCGCTTCAACCCGTTCCGACAACCCGCGCCGCAGTAAAGACCGCGGCTGGTTCGGAAAACTCATGGAGAATGACATGACCAAGACAAGCACTATCCATACGCTTACTGAGTGGACCAAGAGCCGGTTGGATGAAATGGACGCCGCACTGGCGGCCATTGAAAGCAAAGCAGACGCCGTCGAAGCTGGTGCGCGCAAAAAGGCCGACGCTGCTATCGCGGATATGAAAAAACGCCGCGATGCCTTCAAAGTGGAAGTCGAGGCAACGCGCGAACGTGACGCCAAGGCATGGGATGCGATGACCGACAAGCTTGAAGCCGAATGGGAGGCGTTCGAGAAAGACGTCGACAACTATTGGGATAGCGTTACCGACAAAGCGGATGAGTATGAGGCTGCTTTCAAGGCGCGTGTTGCCGCGCAGCAAAAAGCCTGGCGGGCAACGGCAACGCGGATGAAAGCAGAGGCAATCGGGTTTGGAGCGGCTCGCAAAGCCGAGTTTGATGCCTCGGTCGAGAAAGCCGAGACCATGGCCAAGGATGCTGGCGAAAAACTGAAGGCAGTGGACGCGGCGACCAAGACATCGTGGTCTGCGCTTCGGTCCGCCTTGGCAGAGTCCCGGGCAGCATATGATGAAGCGAATGCGAAGGCAGTTGCAACATTCAAGGATGCGATGAAAAAAGACACGGCTGCCTGAGCGCGTATCGGCACGCACGCCTTCAGGCGGCGTGCCGACACTCTCGTAGGCCACCTACAGAATTGAAGTGGCAGCCGTCACGCTGGAGCAGTTTTGAAACTGTATCCTTGGCTGGCGGCTGCGCCCACCAGCACACCAGATAGCCACGAAAACGAGACAAGGCACATCTGCGCCAAGCAAGCGAACATAGAGCTTGGTAGCGCAAAGGATTGCAGTATACTCAAGCCATTCCCGAAGGTTGGGGAATAGTTTACGGAGGTTAACGGCATGCTTTCAAAGTTGCTTCCAGCGGCATTCTTTCTTGCCAGTGCGACGGCCGCATTTGCTGGTGAAGACATTCCCCCGCCTGTTACGACTGTCAACAACGAGGCTTCGCTTTTCCTTGGTTTTGCGTGGACCTTTGGCGCGCCCAATAGCAGTGGCGGCACCCCGGGTCTGACGCTCAAGGTTCTGTCAACCAACGAGCGCAACGCACCGGCACTGGCTGCGGGCGTAACATACAACTTCGACGGTAGTTTCGGCTGCGACGTGGGCGTTGGCTACAACATGACCGACGCCACAGTGACCGCGGGTTACGACTTCTGCAAGCATGGCCCGCAGATCGGTTTGGGCGCAACCAGCAAACCAGAAACCGTGACAACGACAGTCGAATAGCTAGGGGGCTGAGTGCCGAGCGTGCACGGCAGTGCCAGACATGAAGTTGCGGCAGGCGGTCACGCTGCGCGCGGCCTTGTTCTGGGGGCGTCGCGCCGCAGTGTTCTGATGGCTGCGCTTGGTGCGGGGCTGGCCTCGATCTGCGGCCCGGTTGTCGCAGAGGCGCGGCCGATGGCCTCTTTGGCAGCGGTGCTTGACGTGCTTCTGCCTGCGGATGATTTTTCACCATCGGCCAGTGCGTTGGGAATAGAGCGCGACATTGCCGATTTCGTGGCCGAAAGTGACATGATGACCCGGCTGTTCCTTGCCGCGCTGGATTGGATGGATCATCTGGCCGATCTGCCCTTTCGTGATCTGACAAGCGCCCAGCAGGCCGAGGTGATGGCCTTTATGGAAACGGCCGATTTCAACGCGGTGCCGGGTCGTTTTTACCACATTCTTCGCGCGCTGGCGGTGGAGTTCTACTATGCCCGAGCCGAGGCGATAATCGGGTTGCCGCTTAACGCCACGCCGCAGCCCGAAGGCTATCCTCCACCATGGGGCTAAGCGGGGGGCATGATGCCGTCGTTATCGGCTCGGGGGCTGGCGGGGCGGCGGCAGCGTGGCGGCTTTGTCAACATGGTATGCGCGTTCTGCTGCTGGAGGCTGGTCCCGCCTTCGATCCGGCGCGCGACTACGCGCTCGACAGCCCCGGGTGGGAGAGACGGAACTTCCCGGTTCTACCCGGAAGCCAAGCCACCATAACCTACGGCAATCTCGGCACGTTAGATGCGGACACCGAAGACCTTGCTTCATGGACGCGTGGTGGGTTTCCTTGGCGTCTTCCGGCAGGATCACCCCGCCCAGCTTCGGCAAACGGCTATTCGCATGTTCTGGGCGTCGGCGGCAGCACGCTGCATTTCGTGGGTGAAGCCCACCGCCTGCACCCCGATGCCTTCCGCCAACGCAGCCTGACGGGCAAGAATATCGACTGGCCGCTTGGCTACACTGATTTGGAGCCGCTTTATGCCGAGGTTGAAGAGGTTCTGGGCGTAGCCGGCGCCGCCACCGACGACGGGCGGTGGCGCAGCACAGCCTATCCTTTGCCGCCGCACCCGCTTGGCCCCGGTGCGCTGGCATTGCAGGCAGCCGGAGCGCGCCTGCATCAACACTGGCAGGTGAACCCCCATGCTGTGCTCTCTGCGCCGTGGCAGGACAGGCCGGCCTGTAATTACTGCGGTCAGTGTTCGCGCGGTTGCCCCTTGGGTGACAAGGGATCGACCGATGTCACGTTCTTGCGGCAGGCCGCCGAGACGGGGCGCCTGACGCTGCTGCCTGATGCCATAGTCACCCGTTTACATGCCGGGGCGGGGGGGCGGATCGCGCGGTTGGATGTCATCGTCGCGGGCCGTAGCGAAAGCGTCGAGACGCCGATCTTGGTTCTGGCCGCAGGGGCCGTGCAGACGCCCCGGTTGCTGTTGCTTTCGGCCAACGCGGATATGCCAGATGGGTTGGCCAATTCCTCGGGTCAGGTCGGGCGAAACTTCATGGAGACGCTGTCATGGCGTAGCGCCGGAATGGTGCCGGGCCTCAAAGGCAGCCATCTAGGCCTGCCCGCCGACGCGATTTGCTGGACCCCTGTGCCGACGAACGGGCGCGCGAGCGCCTTTCGCCTCAACCATGCGACGCTGGAGGTGGGCTTGAACGGCCCCATTGGCTATGCCGCGCGGCTGCTGCCCGGCCACGGCGCAGGTTTCAAGTCGGCGTTGCGCGAAGGCTTTGGCAGTGCACTGGCAGTGGGCGCGGTGGGGCAAATCATACCCGACGCGCGCTCTGGCGTGGACCTTGATCCAGAGCGGCGCGATGCTCTGGGCTTGCCCGTCGCGCGGATTTCGTCGGTTCTAACCGAAGAAAGCCTGTCTCTTTTGCGCCAAATGGCCAAGGCTGCGCGCGCGGTTTTGGCAGAGGCCGGGGCGACGCTGGCAGAAGAGGCAAGCAGCCGCGATGCCTTTTCGGCGACGCATGTTTTCGGCACCGCCCGGATGGGGGACGACCGCGGCACTTCGGTTGTCGATCCGCAGGGACGGGCATACGATCACCCGAACCTTTGGATTGCAGATGCCAGCGTCTTTCCCACGTCCGGTGGTGGTGAATCGCCAAGTCTGACCATCATGGCGCTGGCTCTGCGCGCAGCCGATGCCGTGGCGCGTTGAAACCGCGGACCAAGGTGAGGCACGCTAGAACATGTGCGGGCGAT
>NZ_JBFHIA010000269.1:0-3745 GCF_041596715.1 Phaeovulum sp. | reverse complement strand
GTCCAAGGATGTGATCATTTCGGGCGGCACCAACATCTACCCGCGCGAGGTCGAAGAGGTGCTTTTGATGCACCCATCGGTGCACGAGGTAGCCGTGGTCGGCAAGAAAGACCGGGAATGGGGCGAAAGCGTTGCAGCCTTTGTCACCGCCGCGCCGGGCTGCGAGATTGATGTAGCGGCGCTAGATCTGCATTGCCGCGAGGCGATAGCGCGCTTCAAGCGGCCCAAGGCATATCGCGTGCTCGGCGCGCTTCCCAAAAACAACTACGGCAAGATTCTGAAGACCGAATTGCGCCGGATGCTCGAGCAGGAGGAGAAAGAGTGATGTCGAGACTGGATGGAAAGACAGCCCTGATCACCGGGTCGGTGCAGGGTATCGGGCTGGCGATTGCCGAGGCTTTGGCAACAGCAGGGGCGCGGATCGGGCTGCACGGGCTGGCTGGGCCAGATCAGGTGGCAGCGGCCACGGCAAAGCTGCAACGCGCCGGCGCGCCAGAGGTGCGGTTCTTCGATGCCGACATGTCCGATACCGCCGCTATCGACGCGATGATGGACGCGGTTGTCGCATGGGGTGGTGCCGACATTCTGGTCAATAACGCAGGCATCCAGCGCACCGTCAGCTTTGCGCAAGCAACGCCGGAAATCTGGAACGCGGTGCTGGCGGTAAACCTTTCGGGGGCCTTTCACACCATGCGCCGGGCCCTGCCCTTGATGGCTGAAAAGGGATACGGGCGGGTCGTGAACATCGCCTCGGTCCATGGGCTGGTCGCCTCGGTCAACAAGGCGCCCTATGTCGCCTCGAAGTTCGGGCTGGTGGGCATGAGCCGGGTGGCCGCGCTAGAATACGCAGCCGCGGGCAACAAGGCAGCGGGTGGCGTGACGGTCAACTGCATCTGTCCCGGATGGACCGAAACCGCCATTATCGAGCCGCAGATCGCGCAGCGCGCTGCGGCCCACGGCGGCGACCGCGCGGCGGGCATTGCCGATCTGCTGGCCGAAAAGCAACCGTCCCAAAGAACCTCGGACCCGTCCGAAATCGGCGCGCTCGCGCTTTGGCTTTGCGCCCCCATCGCGCACAACGTCACTGGAACCGCTATCCCGATCGATGGGGGCTGGACGGTGCAGTAGCAGGCAACGACTGCGGCGGTCAGGGCGGGCCTGCAACGCCACGCATCAAACTGTAAACCATTCAAAACCGCCGCTTGAACCAACAGAGGCAAGCAGCTTAACCTAAACTCGATACGCCCGAACCTTCTGATCCAATATCAGCAAGGCAATTACAAATCTTTCGACGACGGACAGAAAGCAGAACCAGACCAGAAACGCGCATTTGCAAAGTTACCGGGAAGGGGTGCCGTGGAGTTCAGATTTCGCAAGGGCCGCGACTTTGACTTGGGCCCTGCCCCCGCCAACAAACCTGCGGTTTCGCGCGACATACGCGCGGTCGGTTTGATGGCGCAAGACTTTCCCGGCGTGCATTTCGACATGCGGGTTGAAGCTGACGAACACGTCCGTCGCGGCCAGACACTGTGCGTAGATCGCGATAACCCAGACATTGCTTTCGTTGCGAGCCTGAGCGGCAGGGTCAGCAAGATCCGCCACGGCGCAAGACGCCGCATCGAGACAATCGAGATTACCGCCGAAGGCAACGATGACACGCGCTTCGACATTGAAGCTGCGTTAGAGGACGACACGGCTTTGCGTGCGCTTTTGCTGCAAAGCGGTGCTTGGGTAGGCATTCGCAGCCGCCCCTTCGGCCGTATTCCGACAGCGTCCGCGCGCCCGTCTGCGATTTTTGTGACCGCCACCGACAGCCACCCGCTTGCACCGGAACCAGCGCATGTTCTGGCACCGCAGATGGACAGTTTCACGCGCGGTGTTGCGGCCTTGCTGCGTCTGACCGAAGGCCCGGTCTTTGTATGCCAAGCTTTTGGGCCATCATTGGTGGAACCGGGCGAAAGGCTTCGCGTCGCGCAGTTTTCCGGCCCACACCCTTCCGGGCTTGCGGGTACCCATATTCACCACCTTTGGCCGGTTTCAAGCCACAGATCGGTCTGGCAGATCGGCTATCAGGATGTGGCGGCGATCGGCGATTTGCTGAAAACGGGCCAGATCAACAGCCAGCGGACGATTTCGGTGGCGGGGCCCGGCCTCAGCGCGCCCGCGCTGGTCGATGCCCCGCTGGGTGCCGAACTTTCCGGCCTGCTGGGGGGAGGGCACACCGATGCAGACAGCGCCTTGGTGCGGTTGATTTCCGGATCGATTTCTTCGGGGCGCGCGACGCGGTTTCTTGGACGCTACGATCTACAACTGACCGTTCTCAACAAACACGAGCACGCCGCGCAAGCGCGCACGGCGCTCGGGCGGTTATTTGAAAAGCTCCCGCACAAGGCAATTGGCGCGACCGTGCCATCAGAGGCATTCGAGCGGCTGTTTCCCTTTGACCTTCTGCCGGTCCCCCTGATGCGCGCCCTTGCGGTGGGAGACGTGGAAAGCACCGAGCGGCTTGGCGGTCTGGAACTGCTAGAAGAGGATTTGGCGCTGCTAAGTTGGCGCTGTCCCTCGGGCAGCGACTACGGCAAGCTGTTGCGGCACGTGCTCGACAAACTGGACGAGGAGCGCGCCACATGAGCCTGCCAGAGCCCATCCTCACTCGCGTCTGGGATGCCAATCGACTGGTGCTCGTATCGGTTATCGCAATTCTTGCGCCTTTGACTGCGCTGATCGCTGAACGCGGCTCAGCGCAACTGGTTCCGCTGGCGCTGGCGCTTGGCGTGGCGGCCTTTTGGCATCTGACGTTTTCCCTGATCCGAAATCGCCCGCTCGGGTGGGACGGAGCCGTGATCGCGATGATCTTTGTGGTGTTGGTTCCGGCTTCGGTGCCACTTTGGCAGCAGGGGCTTGCGCTATCATTCGGGCTGGTAATGGGCGATCTGGTCTTTGGCGGGCGGGGCCGCGGATTTCTGAGCGCGGCAACCGTCGGTTTGGCCTTTCTGCTGTTTTCATTTCCCGTAACCGAAACCGCGCCCTTCGGCACGGCGACGGTAATTGCCGCGTTGGGAAGTGGCGCGCTGTTGCTATACGCGCGTATTCTGTCTTGGCGGGTCGTTGCGGGGTTTTTGGCCGCGATGCTTCTTTTGAGCATTGCGATGATCTTGCGAAGTTTTACATGGCCCCTGCCCCCAAGCTGGCCCGCCGAACCAAGTGCTGCGCTGATCCTTGGGCTGGTGTTTCTGATCGGTGATCCGGTCGCCGCCGCCAGCACCAATGCCGGGCGCTGGCCCTATGGGTTTCTTGCAGGCGTGCTGGTCTTTTTGCTTGGACATTCCGGCCAAGACATCTTGCCGTCTTTGGTCTTTGCCGCCTTGCTGGCCAGTGTCTTCGCGCCACTGATCGATCAGGTCGTAATCTGGGCCAACACCCGGCGGCGAGAGCGGAGGCAACGTAGTGTCTGACCTCTCACCCTTTGCGCTTTGGCGCCGTTTTCTTGCCCTGCCAAACGACAGCCGAACCAAGACGCTGGGTATAGCCTTCCTTGTGGCGCTGGTGTCATCAACCACGGTGTCGGTGACATCCGTGGCGCTGAGGCCGCGCCAGCAGACCCATCAGGAATCTTCGCGTGAGGCGAAGCTTTCGGCGATGGTCGCGGCGCTTCCGGGCCTTGCGGAGATCTTGCTCAATTCCGAGGTCGAGACGCTGGAGACAGTGATCGTCGATTTGGCAAGCGGGCGCACCACCGATGATC
>NZ_JBFHIA010000268.1:0-3774 GCF_041596715.1 Phaeovulum sp. | reverse complement strand
CGATGTGGCCGGTGTGCCGGTCTTGCGCGCACTTGATGGCCCGGCGCGGATTGCACCGGCTGATCCGGGGGGCGAGCTTGCGCGCCATATCGGCCTGTCGGTCACCGCGGTGGCCGCAGGGGGCACTGCGCCTGCGGCACCGGATACGGTGCGGCTCGCCCCGCGCCCGATCGAGCTTGATGCGGGGGATGCGCCGATGGCGGCGCTGGCACCGCTGCCAGAGGTCGATCTGCCCGCCGAGCCTGTCTTGCCTACCGCGACACCTGCCACCGCAGCGCCTTTCCCCGAACCGCATTTCGATCTGGCCGCGGCCCCGACCGCGCAGGCCCATGCCGAGCCCGAGGCGCTTGGCAGCGAGACCGATGCGCTGACGCTCGCGCTGGCGGAAGCGATGGCCTATGAAGCGGCGCTGACCCCGGTGGCCTACGCCGTGCCAGTTCCGCAAGGCAGCGCCGTTGCAGCCAGCGTGCGCGCCGATCTGGTCCCCACGTCGGTGCCCGGTGTGGTGCGCTCTCCGCGCCCGTTGGCGCGCCCGGCGCGGGCAAGCATCGCGCCAGTGGTGCTCGACCTTGCGCCCGAGGCCTTGGTGGCTGGCATGCGGCTGGTGCAGCTTGGTGCCTTTCCGACGCCCGAGCAGGCGCGCAGCGAATGGGATAAGGTCGCGGCGCGGTTCGAGGCGTTGATGGCGGGCAAGCAGCGCGTGATACAAGAAGCCGCCAGCGGCGGGCGGGTGTTTTACCGGCTGCGCGTTGCAGGCTTTGCCGATGCCGACGAGGCGCGCCAGTTCTGCGCTGCCCTTGATGCCGAGCAAACCAACTGCGTTCCCGCGCAGGTATTCTGATGCAATCCGCCGCCATTCTTGGCTGCGCCGGGCCGCGGCTTGGGGCGGATGAGGCCGCATTATTTCGTGACGCCGACCCATGGGGTTTCATTCTTTTCACCCGCAATGTCGAAGACCCGTGGCAACTTGCGCGGCTGGTGGGGGACTTGCGTGCTTCGGTCGGGCGGATGGCCCCGGTTCTGATCGATCAGGAAGGGGGGCGCGTGGTGCGCCTGCGCCCGCCGCATTGGCGCGCGTGGCTTGATCCGCTGGAACAGGCGGTGCGCGCGGGGGCAAATGCGCCGCGCAGTTTCTGGCTGCGCTATCGGCTGATCGCGGCGGAACTTGCGGCTTTGGGGATTGATGTGAACTGCGCGCCCACCGCCGATATCGCGGGGCCGCGCACGCATCCGTTCCTGCGGTCCCGCTGCATGGGTGGGACGGCGCGCGAGGTGGCGGCCAATGCCCGCGCCGCTGCCGAGGGGCTTTTGGCGGGGGGGGTATTGCCGGTCATCAAGCATCTGCCCGGCCATGGCCGCGCCGAGGCCGACAGCCATCTGGCGCTGCCGGAAGTGGCAGTGGATGCCGAGACGCTTTCGGCCGAAGATTTTGCACCCTTTCGCGCCCTTGCCGACCTGCCGCTGGCAATGAGCGCGCATATACGCTACGCCGCGCTCGATACCGCGCCTGCCACGCTTTCGCCCAAGATCATCGGGCTGATCCGTGCAGACATCGGCTTTCAGGGAATGTTGCTTAGCGACGATATCTCGATGCAGGCGCTTTCCGGCACGCTTGGCGCGCGTGCGGGGGCGGCAATTGCGGCGGGTTGCGATGCCGTGCTGCATTGCAACGGCAAATTGCCCGAAATGGTCGAGGTGGTTGCCGCCGCGGGGGCGCTATTGCCCGAGGCAAGCGCGCGCGCATCGGCCGCACTTGCACGCCGCATGCCCCCTGATGCCATTGACAGCCGCGCGCTTGCGGCCGAACTTGAGGCATTGTTGCAAGGCCCGCCCGATGCATGATGCCAATCTTGAGCCAGACCCTACCAGCGTTGCCGACAGGCTTGCGGCCGAGGCGCTGATTGTCGATGTCGATGGCTTTGAAGGGCCGCTCGATCTTTTGCTGGCGCTGTCGCGCAGCCAGCGGGTCGATCTGCGGCGGATCTCGGTGCTGGCGCTGGCCGAGCAATATCTGGCCTTTGTCGATCAGGCCAAGGCGCTGCGGCTTGAACTTGCGGCGGATTATCTGGTGATGGCGGCGTGGCTTGCCTTTCTCAAGTCTCGCTTGTTGCTGCCCCCCGATCCCACCGATGCCGGACCGAGCGCCGAGGATATGGCGGCGCATCTGGCATTTCAGCTACAGCGGCTGGCGGCAATGCGCGAAGCGGCGGCGCGGCTGATGGCGCGCGCGCGGCTGGGGCAGGATTTCTTTGCGCGTGGCGAGGTAGAGGCCCCCGCGCTTTTGCGCCGCGTGCAGTATACCGCGACGCTGCTTGATCTGATGCAGGCCTACGCGCGCATCCGCACGCGCGACGAGTTTCGCCCCTTTGCCTTCAACCGTCAGGATATTTGGACCATGGAGCAGGCGCTTGACCGGTTGCGCGGCATGATCGGCTTTGCCGGTGAGTGGACCGATCTGGCGAGCTTTCTGCCCGATGGCTGGTCTGGCGATGCAGCCCGTCGCCGCTCGGCAACAGCCGCGACATTCGCCGCCGCGTTGGAACTTGCCCGGACCGGCCAGTGCGAGTTGCGCCAATCCGAAACCTTTGCCCCCCTTTCGATCAGGCGCAAGTCATGACCGCTTCCCCCTCGCTTTTCGCCGCACCGCCGCTGGCCGAACAGGAACGTATGCTGGAGGCGATGCTGTTTGCCTCGGCAGAGCCACTGGCGCTGGCCGCGATGCAGGCGCGTATGCCTGAGGGCTGCGATGCTGCCGCGGCGATGGAGCTTTTGCGGCGGCGCTACGAGGGGCGCGGCGTTGTCTTGGTGCAGGTGGCGGGGGCTTGGGCTTTTCGCACCGCGCCCGATCTTGGCTTTCTCATGCAGCGCGAAACCATCGAGACGCGCAAACTTAGCCGCGCCGCAATCGAGACGCTGGCGATCATCGCTTATCACCAGCCCGTCACTCGCGCCGAGATCGAGGAAATCCGCGGCGTTGCGGCAAGCCGTGGCACGTTGGAGCAGTTGCTGGAACTTGACTGGGTGCGTTTGGGGCGGCGGCGGATGACGCCGGGGCGGCCTGTGACCTTTGTGGTCACGCAAGGATTTCTAGACCATTTCGGCCTTGAAAGCCCGCGCGATCTGCCGGGCCTGCAAGAGCTGCGCGCGGCGGGTCTGCTCGAATCCAGCCCCGCGCCCGATCCGCAAGAGGCCGAACCCAACCAAGGCGATGACGACGAAGACCAGAGCGACATGTTCGAGGAGGAAGATGATGGCGATTGACCAGATATTGAACACGGTGATGCGCCTGTTCGGGCGTCGCCTGATCAACCTTGGCATCAACAAGGGCGTCGATGTAGCCGCCCGGCGCGGCAAGCCCGAAGCCGAAATGACCGAGGACGAGCGCGCCCAGGCCCGCGCCGCGCGCCAAGCCGCAAAGCGTGCGCGTCAGGCGGTGCGCCTTGGTCGGCGGCTGGGCAAGTAAGCATAAGTCGAGGCGAGGCTGCTGCCCCGTTCTGCGCGCCGCTTAAAGGCCCCGTGCGTCAGCCTGCGCGGAAGTTCTTGGCGAGCTTCAGGCCTTGGCCCTGATAGTTAGAGGCTATGCCCGCGCCGTAAAGCCGTTCGGGCGCTTCGGCCATGCGTTCATAGACCAGGCGCCCCACCACTTGGCGGTGTTCAAGCACGAAGGGCGCTTCGTGGCAGCGCACCTCTAGCACGCCGCGCGAACCTGCCCCACCCGCGGCACCGTGGCCGAAACCGGGGTCAAAAAACCCCGCGTAATGCACCCGAAACTCG
>NZ_JBFHIA010000267.1:0-3817 GCF_041596715.1 Phaeovulum sp. | reverse complement strand
GAGCATTTTGGCGACCCTGCGGCGTTCGATGGATATTACGACGGGCTGATCGCCAACCCCGACCTTTGGCATGAAGGCGCGGTGGAATATGCCGGTTGGCGGCAACTCGTCGCGCTCGGCCTGATGCATAGGGGCGGCTGACGCGCGCCCTCGCCCCGCGATTTTGTTTCCGCTTGGAATACAGTTGTTTACGCGCAGGCCGCGATTGCCTATTCTTGCGCGCGACGCAAAAGCGCGGATGCGGCATCGAACCCCAAGGCTACCTCTTGTTTCAATGAGGGAAAATTAAGAAAGCCGGGGTCAGAGTTGCCGTGCCAACGGGGCAACGCGGGGTAGGGGCTAGGGCTTGAGTTTGATGCAATCATATCGCCTGCGGGTAAAGCGCAGGCGTCTGTTGCTGCGAGCCCTTCGCAAACGTCACGCGTTGCGCAGCGTGGCGCGGCGTACCGATGCGATCAAGCCATCCGACATTCTGCTGTTTGCCACGCTGCGCAACGAACGGGTGCGACTTCCTTATTTTCTGCGCTACTACCGCCAGCTTGGCATCAACCATTTCCTGATCGTCGATAACGACAGCGACGATGGCTCGCGCGAATGGCTTGCCGAGCAGAAAGATGTGTCGGTCTGGACCACTTCAGCCAGCTACAAGGGCTCTCGCTATGGCGTGGACTGGATAAACTGGCTATTGATGCGCTACGGGCACAAGCATTGGACGCTGGTTGTCGATCCTGACGAGTTTTTTGTTTATCCGTTCTGCGACACGCGGCCGATCCGGGCGTTGACAGACTGGCTCGATACCTACGAGTTGCGCAGCTTTCCGGCGATGCTGCTTGATCTTTATCCCAAGGGCCCGATCGACGCGCAGCCTTACCGCGAAGGGCAGAACCCGCTTGAGATTGCGCAATGGTTCGATAGCGGCAACTACACGATTTCGCGCAACTGGTATTTCAACAACCTGTGGATTCAGGGTGGGCCGCGGGCCCGGATGTTCTTTTCCGACGACCCTTATAACGCGCCGTCACTGAACAAGATTCCGCTGGTGAAATGGAACCGTCGCTACGCCTATGTCTCATCGACCCATATGCTGCTGCCGCGCGGGTTGAACATGGTCTATGACGACTGGGGCGGCGAAAAGGTTTCGGGCTGCCTGCTGCACGCCAAGTTCATCTCGCCGCTGACCGCGAAGATCGAGGAAGAGATGGCGCGGCGTGAGCATTTCGCAGGTTCGCGCGAATACATCGCCTATGCCGAGCAGCTTTCGACCGAGCCTGACCTGTGGTGCAAGTGGAGCGAGAAATATATCAACTGGCGCCAGCTCGAGATTCTGGGGCTGATGTCAAAGGGCAATTGGGCGTGAGGGGGCAGAGGTGAGCGTTGGCTTCGTGATGATGTGCCACACCGCGCTCGACCGTGCCGCTCAGGTGGCGCGGTTCTGGGCCGAGGGTGGCGCGCCGGTGGTCATTCACGTTGATCGGCGGGTTGATAAGCTGAGTTTCGACACTTTCACCGCCAGCGTTTCCGATCTGCCAAACGTCAGTTTTTCGCGCCGCTTCAAATGCGAATGGGGCACATGGTCGCTGGTTTCCGCGGCGCAGGCGGGGGCCGAGCAGATGTTGGCCCGGCATGGCGAGGTGGGGCATGTCTTCCTTGCGTCAGGCTCTTGCCTGCCGTTGCGGCCGGTTCAGGACTTGGCCGAATATCTTGCCGCGCGCCCGACCACCGATTTTATCGAAAGCGTCACTACCGCCGATGTCGGTTGGACCATTGGCGGGCTTGATGAAGAACGCTTTACCCTGCATTTCCCCTTTAGCTGGAAGCGGCAGCGACGCCTGTTTGACCGCTATGTGGAATTGCAGCGCCGACTGAAATACCGCCGCAAGATCCCTGCCGGCATCCTGCCGCATATGGGTAGCCAGTGGTGGTGCCTCAGCCGCCGCACGCTCGCCTCTATCCTGCAAGACCCGGATCGCGAGGTCTACGACGACTATTTCTCGAAGGTCTGGATTCCGGACGAAAGCTACTTCCAAAGCCTCGCTCGGCTGTATTCGACCAATGTCGAAAGCCGCTCACTGACGCTGTCGAAGTTTGATTTTCAGGGCAAGCCGCACCTGTTCTATGATGACCATCTGCAACTGCTTCGGCGCTCCAACTGCTTTGTCGCGCGCAAGATCTGGCCGCAGGCCGAGCGGCTTTATGCCACTTTCCTCGCCCAGCGCAGTCCGATCGACGCCGAAGCAGAGCCCGACCCGGTCAAGATAGACCGGCTGTTTTCAAAGGCGGTAGAACGGCGCACCAACGGGCGACCCGGGCTTTACATGCAAAGCCGTTTTCCACACCGGGACCGTGAAAATGGCAAGACCTCGGCACCCTATTCGGTGTTTCAGGGTTTCGACGATCTGTTCGAGAACTTTGACGGCTGGTTGGCCAAATACGCCGGTGCCCGTGTGCACGGCCATCTTTTTGCGCCCGAGCGGGCCGAGTTTGCGGGCGGCGAGACGATGTTTGCGGGTTGCCTGACCGATAGCGCCAAATTGCGCGACTACAACTCGCAAGCGTTTCTGACCAACCTGATCTGGAATGCGCGTGGCGAGCGGCAATGTTTTCAGTTTAGCCCGCGCGATAGCCAAGCCTGCAACTGGTTTCTGGCAACCGACCCGAATGCGCAGATTTCGGTGATTTCGGGGGCCTGGGCGGTGCCGTTGTTCCTTTCGTCCGAAAGCTTCGCCGTCACCCGACGCGAGGCGGCACGGCTGCAAAAAATCGAACTCGATCAGATCGGCATCCTGCGCTCGATGTATGTCAAGGCGCGGGTGCGGATCTGGACGATGGCCGACTTCATCGAAAACCCGATGGAGCTTTTGCAGACCCTGATCGACGAAATCAGCCCGCGCTCGACCCGGCGGCTGACCGAGGCTCCGCGACTGCGGGATTTGAGCGGCTTTGGCCAGTTTTTGCAGAACCTCAAGAATCAGGGGATGCAGCCGCGCCTTATGGGCGATTTCCCGGTCGATGATGCACCGCTGCCGAGCAATGTGCAGCGCGACCGCCCCTATATTGTCAGATAAGGCATTGCCCGTATGACCCGCCCTTTCGACAGCTTTGTGATTTTTGCCGAGATGCGCACCGGCTCGAACCTGCTTGAGGCGAGCTTGAACCAGATCGAGGGGCTGCGCTGCCATGGCGAGGCGTTCAACCCCGTGCATCTGGGCGACCCCGACCTGACCGACCTTCTGGGGGTCACGCTGGAAGAACGCACCGCAGACCCGATCGGGCTGTTGACCCGCATCCGCGAAGCCGAGGGGCTGAACGGTTTTCGCTATTTTCACGATCACGACCCGCGCGTGCTGGACCAGGTTCTGGCCGATCCGCGCTGCGCCAAGATCATCCTCACCCGCAACCCGGTTGAAAGCTATATAAGCCTGAAGATCGCCTATAACACAGACCGGTGGCGGCTGACCGACGTGCGCGACCGGCGGGAGTTCAAGGCACCTTTCAAACCAGCCGAGTTCGAGGCGTTTCTGGCACCCCTGCTAGAGTTTCAGCTTAAGCTTTTGCGCGCATTGCAAAGCTCGGGACAGACTGCGTTTTATGTCGATTACGAAGACATCCAGAACCTAGATGTGCTGAAAGGCATGGCGGCGTTTCTGGGCTTTCCTGATGGGATCGGCGCGGTTTCGCAGGCGCTGATCGTGCAAAACCCCGAGGAAATGTCGCAAAAGGTGCGCAACTTCCCCGAGATGGAGGCAGCACTTTCGCGGATCGACTGGTTCAACCTGTCTCGCACCCCCAATTTTGAGCCGCGCCGGGGCCCGAACGT
>NZ_JBFHIA010000266.1:0-3820 GCF_041596715.1 Phaeovulum sp. | reverse complement strand
GCGCTATCAGCGAGAGCTATTCAAGCGCGCGCTGGCAAGCGGGCACCCAGAACTGGCCAAGCAACTTGGCAAATGGGTTCTGGCGCGCGGTGACAACCGGGTGATCCGGCAGGAAATGGCCGCGCTTTAGCCCTGCTTTGCCGCAAGGTAACTAGCTTTTCCCAAGCCAGCGCCCGACCAGGGGCGCGGTCAGTATCACCAGAATCAGTCGCGTCAGATGATGGGTCACCACAAATGCCACGTCAGAGCCTGCGACTATCGCGATCACCACCATTTCGGCCTGCCCACCGGGTAGGAACGACAGAATCACATCCAACGCGGGCGCAGGCGAAAGCAGATGCGCCACTTCGATGAAGCCTGTCGAGATCAGCGCCAATAGTGCCGAAAACCCCACCCCCGCGCCAACGAACAGCCGCAACTCGCGGCCCGTGATGCCCGCGTATTTTGCCCCCACCGAAAGCCCGATGAACAATTGCGCCGCCCAGATCACCTCGGCCGGAGGGCGCACATGGATGAATCCCGCAAGGCTAAGCGCCGCCGTCAAGATCAATGGCCCAAGAATCGAGGCCCCGAATAGCCCGATCCTTTCGCCGCCCTTCCAGCCGATCACTGCCGCGGCAAGCATCAGCCCAAGTTCCAGCGGCGGCACCGAACCTAGCGGCGCACCCGGCGGGCGGCTCAAATCGATTCCCCAGACGAATGTCATCAGAAACGGCAGTACGGTGACGATTGTCAGCACCCGCGTTGCGTGCACCAGACTCATCGCGCGCACATCGCCCCCGGCTTCGGCACCGAACACCAGCATGTCCTGCAATCCACCCGGCATGGCCGAATAAAAGGCGGTAGGGTGGTCAAACCCCATCACGCGGCGAAAGAACGGGTAGCCGACAGCGCCGATGGTCGCCACGAACAGCGGCACCAGCGCCAGTGTGGCGCCATAATGCGGCAGCGCCGCGACCAGTTCTGGCGTCACCGATGCGCCGATCGCGACGCCAAGAAACGTGCGCATGAACGTGCCGACAGCGCCCATATCGCGCAGCGGTGCCCCCGCCAGCGCAAATATCAGACAGCCTGCAAGCGGGCCCAGCAGCATTGGCAACGGCAGGCCCAATACCATGAAGACAGCGGCACCGATGACTGCTGCAAGCAGTGTAATCGTGCGCTCTTTCATTCTTGCCCGCATTGCCCGCCCCACCACCGTTTTATCATGACGTTTTGTCGCACCTTTAGCTGACACCAAGTTGACCCAAGTCAAAGTCTCATGCCGCACCGCCGCGTAAACAAATCGCAACAGGTTTCAATCTCCCTGACGCGGCCCTCCCGCCGCGAGAAACCTGAAAGTAGGGGCACCGGCGTTCTCCCTCGCCCATCCCCTCGAAACGCGCTGCGGGCCTCCCTCCCGCAGCGCTTTTATTTTTGGCCCCCGCATCCTTGCAAAACCACCCGAGGTGGTCGCTTCGGTGCTGCGCATCGGGCAATAAAAAACCCCCGCCGAAGCGAGGGCTTTCAACCATGTCGGTGCGGCCAGTTATTTTGGCCCCACCATCATCACCATCTGCCGCCCTTCAAGCCGCGGCATCGATTCGACCTTGCCGGCATCCCCAATATCGTCTGCGACTCGGTTCAAAAGCTCCAGCCCAAGCTGCTGGTGCGCCATTTCGCGGCCACGGAAGCGCAACGTGACCTTGACCTTGTCGCCCTCCTCCAGAAACTTCATCACCGAGCGCATCTTGACCTCGTAGTCATGCGTATCGGTGCCGGGGCGGAACTTGATTTCCTTGATCTCGATGATGTGCTGCTTGCGCCGGGCCTCGGCCTCGCGCTTTTGCTGCTCGAACTTGAACTTGCCGAAGTCCATGATTTTGCAGACAGGCGGCACGGCATTGGGAGAGATTTCCACAAGGTCGAGTCCGGCCTCGTCGGCCATCTCCATCGCTTTTGCCGGGGTCACAACCCCCACGTTCTCACCATCGGCACCGATCAGACGGATCTCTGCGGCGCGGATACGGTCATTGATACGGGGGCCGGTGTCGCGCTGTGGCGGGGCATTGTGGGGTCTGCGGGCGATGGTGATATTCCTTCAGTAGCCAATGGGTTAGTGCGCGCGCAAAATAGAGAGTGACGGCCTATGTTTCAACCATTTTCGCACATGCCGACTGTAATGCGTCGCCCTGCGACAATCACACATACGACAACAGCTTGGAAGGTGCTTTCAATTCAACGACGAATTTGTAAAAGAGGGCCAATTCGCCGCGTGTGCGGCCTTCCAGAGGGTTCGAATAAATGCAAAAGATCGGCGCGATTGCCCTGATTGCGGGTCTTGGTGTGGTTTCGGGCTTGGCCGGCGCCTATGCGCCGCGCATTCTGAATGCGCCTCCGTCCACGCCCGTAGAAGTTGACCCTGCATTCGCGGCCAAACGCGCCGCTGAAGCTGCTGCGCGGGCAGAGGCCGCAGCACTTGCCGAGGCCGCGCGCCTTGAAGCGCGGGCCGAAACTCAGGCAGAGCTGATTGCCGCGCGCAAGGAAATGGATGAGGGGCAAGACTATCTGACCAGATCCCGCAACGCGACCGCGGCTGCTGCCGCGTTAGGGCGCGCGCGTGCACTGACCCCCGAAACCTTTGACTACGTCTTGGCGCGCAGTGCGATCGTGGCGTGGGACGGTTTTGACCGTGCAACCCGCGACCGGTTGCTGGAATTGCTCGAATCCGCCAAAGAACAGCCCGCGCAACACGCGGATGCCTTGGCCGAGATACTGGCGGCCTTTGGGGCCTGATCGATTAGGCGCGTTCCGGCTGGGCGACGGCGCTAGACGCCTTCGCCCACGAAGGCCTTTTCGACCACGAACTCCCGCGGTTCGCTGTTTGCGCCTTCGCGCAGACCAAAGCTTTCGAGCACCGCTTTCACATCGACGTTGAATGCAAGGCTGCCGCAAATCATGGCGCGGTCGTCATTGGCGTTCATCTGCGGTAGGCCGAGATCGCTGAAAACCTTGCCGCTGGTCAGGTTGTCGGTGATGCGCCCCATATGGGCCGACTCTTCGCGCGTGGTGGTGGGGTAGTAGAGCAACTTGCCCTCCACCATTTCACCGATCAGCGGGTCCTCGCGAAGGCTTTCCACCAGTTGCCGCCCGTATTCCAGCTCTGATTGCGTGCGGCAGGTGTGCATCATGATCACCTGATCGTATTTCTCATAAGTCTCGGGTTCGCGCATCAGGCTTGCAAAGGGCGCGATGCCGGTGCCGGTCGCCAGAAACCAGATGCGTTTGCCCGGAAGCAGCGCATCATGCACCAAGGTGCCTACGGGCTTCGGTCGCAAGATGATCTCGTCGCCGGTCTTGATATGTTGCAGACGCGAAGTCAGCGGGCCGTTGGGCACCTTGATCGAATAGAACTCAAGCTCGTCGTCCCAGGCAGGCGAGGCAATCGAATAGGCGCGCAGCAGGGGCCTGCCGTTGTCACCAAGCAACCCGATCATCACAAACTCGCCCGAGCGGAAGCGCAGGCTTTGCGGGCGGGTCACGCGAAATGAAAACAAGCTGTCGTTCCAATGCGTGACCGAAGTCACGGTCTGGGCATCGGGCAGGTGCGGCTTGACGGTCTGTCTTGCGGTATCGGACACAGGTTAACCCTAGGCTGGAAGGAGCGGACAACGCGCTCGTTCTAGGGGGGAAAAGCTGTGGCGAAAAGCCGTTTTTCGCCCTGTGGGCGGCGCAGGTGCCGCAAAATGCGCCAAATTGCGCAGACAAGCGGGTGAAAACGGCATTGCGCGCGCCACAGCGCACCGCAACGCGGCACCGGGTGCCATTGGCGGGCGCTCTG
>NZ_JBFHIA010000265.1:0-3848 GCF_041596715.1 Phaeovulum sp. | reverse complement strand
CCAGTATGCGATCGACCGCCAAACTGCTTCGGTAGAGATCAATCCCGATACGGGCCTCGTCTTTGAAAACCTTGCAGAGCAGAACCAATACGACGATGCCAAATACTATCTTTGGCATGGCGATTTGCAGACCTATCCATCGGGCATGAATGACCGCCCCGAAGAGTTCGCGCAAAAGTTGCGCGACTCACTGCCGTTGGTGAACACCTTGCGACTGCCGTTCAACGAAAACAGCTTCAACGCTGACGGCTCGCTGCATGAACAATACGAACGCTTCCTGACCGCCGCAGCAGCCGAAGGGTTCGAGATCGTTTTTGTTTACATGGGGGGCACAGAACAGCGGTTGGGCAGCGATGGCGATATGGACGCCAGCGCGATCTACAGCGGTCTGGAAGCCAATCTGGGCACAGTCGAAGGCGCGTGGACATCGCTTCTGGATTGGCTTGATGCCAACAGCAGCGTGCAGGCGGCAACCACCGGGTATGAACTAATCAGCGAGCCCGCATCCTATCAGCGTGGGGCCGATCTGGCCGCAGCCGATCCGGACCTCGCCAACAGCTTTTTTGCGCTATACGCCGAAAATATCGCCGCCTTGTCGGATCTGGTGCAGGCCCGCGCCGATGGTAACATTCTGGTCGGCGGCTGGGGCTATTCGGCGCAATTCGATATTCTCGATCAGACTTTGGTCGATGGTGTCTCGGTTCTCGACCTGATCCGCGCATCGGTTGGCGAAGATCTGGTCTGGTCGGCGCATCTTTATCCCGGTTGGCTTGGCACGGGCAGCGTTGCCGATGCCGATGGCGTCAAGGAAATCCTCAGCGCGGTCTACGCATCTGTCTTGGGCGACAATCTTTTGGTGACCGAGACTAACGCCCTTGGTGGTGCGGTTGACAACTACATCTATGAGGAAGGCAGCGCCTATCACAATGCGGCCTATCTGATGGCGCGCGCCTACGACTGGTTCGCAGATAATGGCGTCGGCGCTGCGTGGTTTCCCGCTGGTATCCAGACACCTTCGACGCTGGTCAACGCCATCAACCGTGGTGCCGTGCGCTTTCCAAACCCGGATTCCACAGCGCATGCCATGAATCTGTATTCTTTGGACGAGACACCGGCCGAATATGACGGCGCGGCCTCGCTTGAGGTCGTGGTTCCGGCACGTCTGTTTTATTCGGATTACACCGCCAGCGGTGTGGATTCGGCCTATTACACGGGGCTTTTGACCTTTTCGTTCGGTTTTGGCGGCAACGATCTGTTGTTGGGCGATGACATAAACGACGCCGACCCAAGATGGGCAGTTGCGAACGATCTGATGTATGGCGGTACCGGTGACGACACCCTTTTTGGCGGCGCGGGCGAAGACTATCTGTTCGGCCAGCAAGGCAACGATCTGCTTGTCGCCGCCAGCGGCACCAATTTCCTGTTTGGCGGCACCGGAAATGACGTGCTGATCGGCGGGACCGACTTTGATCAGATGGAAGGTGGCGACGGACAGGATCACTTTGACGTATCTGCCGGCGGCAACGACATCATCATCGATTTCGCGCCGGAACTTGGCGAAACGATCAAACTCGGCGCAGAGTTTGCCGATTTCAATGCCCTGATGCAGCGCGTCAGCGCCGTTGACGCAGATCTTGACGGTACAGTTGACGACACGCAGATCCTGCGCGCCGACGGATCAACCATCACCATCCTCAACCTTATGCCCACCGACATCGCGCCCGGCGATTTCTTGCTTGAAACAGCCGGTATCCTTGACGGAACGGTGGGTAATGACCTTATCAACGCACTCTTTGCCGACGCGCAGGGCGACCAGATCGGCGATGGTGATGATCTGATCTACCTCGGGGGCGGCGACGACACGCTCTATGACGGTCTGGGCAACGACACGATTTACGGCGGCACCGGGAACGATCAGATCTTTGGGTCAAAAGGGCAGAACCTGATCTTTGGTGGCCACGGCAACGATACGATCTCGACCGGCCAACACTCCAGCCAACTTTTCGGGGGCGAGGGCGACGACGTTTTGCGCGCGCAGTTCAGAGCAAACGCCCATCACCTGCTGAACGGCGGCAATGGTGCGGATACGTTCGAGTTTGTCGGCACCCAGTTTGACGGCACCTCGCACAGCGTGATCGAGGATTTCACGCTCGGCACCGACCGCCTTGTCATCAACGGACAAGAGATAGACCTTGCCGCGGCGGCCCCGCTTGGCATCACCATCAGCGAAATCGAGGGCAGCACCGTTCTGTCACTTGGTCCCGCAACCGACATCACTTTGCGCGACGTGCTGCGGCCCTTGGCCAATGGCCAAGTTGACGGAACCTTGCAAGACGACAAGATCGATCAGTCCTACGCCGATCGCGGCGCAGAAAGCGCCACCGATGCCGACGATCTGATTCACGGCTGGGCCGGGAATGACAACATTCTGTCCGGTCGGGGCAACGATACCATCTACGGCGACAGCGGCGATGATGTGATCAACGGCTACAAGGGCAACAACCTGATCTACGGCGGCGAGGGCAACGATACGTTGATCACGGGCGATCGATCGAGCACGCTCAACGGCGGTGCCGGCGACGATTGGCTGATTGCCTATTTCAACAAGAACTCCAACCATGTTCTGACCGGCGGCGAAGGCGCTGACACATTCGATTTCACCGCACCCGCGCTGGACCGCAGGGCAGATGCGACAATCGTCGATTTCGAGTTCGAGCAAGACACATTGCGCATCGACGGGGTGAATATCGACCTTGCCAATCTTCCCGCCGGCTACACGCTGGTTGAAGACAACGGCAATCTGGTGCTGCACCTTGGCGATGATGACACGATCACCCTGCTTAACGGCACGATGACGCTGCCCAACGGCGCGGTTGACGGCACGATGGGCAGTGACAACATCCGCGTAGGCTATGCCGATCGTGGCGGCGAAACTGCAAGCGACCAAGGCAGCCTCATCCACGGTTGGGCGGGCAACGATACGATCATCGCCGGTCGTGGCAACGATACGGTTTACGGTGGCAGCGGCGACGATGTGATCAATGGCTACAAGGGCAGCAACCTGCTCTACGGCGGCGACGGCAATGATTCACTGACCACGGGCGATCAGACAAGCACGCTCGACGGTGGCGCGGGCGACGATTGGCTCTACGCCTATATCTCCAAGAACACCGCCCATGTTCTGACCGGTGGCAGCGGTACCGATACGTTCGAGTTTACCGCCACCCGTGCCGGGCGCTCATCCCACTCTGTCATCACGGACTTCGAGGTCGGGGTTGATCATCTGATCTTTGCGGGCAAGCAAATCGACCTAGGCGCTCTGCCCGCAGGCTTGACGCTCAGCGATGTCGAGGGGGCGTTGACTTTGCATCTGACCGCTAACGACACCATCACCTTCCAAGGGATAACGACCCTTGATCTAGTCTGACGGGTGCGGCGAAGGAAACGGCAATGGTTTTAGCGTCAGCGCAGGCATTTGGATCAACTGCGCTGACACCACAGAATCGTTGCCGATGTGCAATGCAGACCTTATGCCGAATAGGCTTCCATCGGCTTTTTCAGGCTTTTGCTTTGGGCTGTGAGTGCAAGAACATGTGGTTTTTAAGAAATGGCTTTGCCAAGTGGTTGGGTAGATGAGCGCACGCGGGCATGACCGGGGTGCGGCCGAATTGCGCCGGGCGCTTGGGGCCTCTTTCTGGTCGATTGCGGCGGTTTTGCTGTTCGGTGTTTTTGTAAACCTGCTGCTGCTGACCGGGCCGCTTTACATGCTGCAAGTCTATGACCGCGTGCTGGGTAGCCGGTCTGAAGCGACCTTGGTTGCGCTGACCGCACTGGTGGCTTTCCTGTTT
>NZ_JBFHIA010000264.1:0-3872 GCF_041596715.1 Phaeovulum sp. | reverse complement strand
TGCACTAGCGCCAGCGTTTCAGGTGCCATCACCACCGAGCCCGCCGCGACGGCCACCCGATGCGTGATGGGTTTGGCTGAAACATCAACCATATGCGCAACGCCTTTCGAGTCGAAATGGCTTAGGGGCATGGTCCCTCCAATAGTGTGCGTGTCGCGGCCGCTACATCTGCCTGCCGCATCAGGCTTTCGCCAATCAAGAACCGACGTGCACCGACTTGCGCCATCGCGGCCAGATCGGCGGGCAGAAAAAGCCCGCTTTCGCAGACCAGATCGCGGTCCTGCGGAATATGTGGTGCAAGTTCGCGCGTTACATCAAGCGACACAGAGAACGTCTTGAGATTGCGGTTGTTTACTCCGATCAAGGGTGAGCGCAGGCGCAGCGCACGGTCAAGCTCGGCGCGGTTATGCACTTCGATCAGCACGTCCATGCCCCAGCCGAACGCCGCATCCTCAAGCTCGCCCGCCAAGGCGTCTTCCACCGATGCCATGATGATGAGCACCGCATCCGCACCCCATGCGCGGGCTTCGGCGACCTGATAGGGATCGTAGAGGAAATCCTTGCGCAGTGCGGGCAGGGTGCAGGCGGCGCGCGCCGCCATCAGATACTCTGGCGCGCCCTGAAAGCTTGGCGCATCGGTCAGCACCGAAAGGCAGGCCGCGCCCCCTTGCTGATAGGCGCGCGCGAGGCTGGGCGGGTCGAAATCGGCGCGGATCAAGCCCTTGGAGGGGCTTGCCTTCTTGATCTCGGCAATCAGCCCATAGCCAGTGGCGGCCTTGGCTGAAAGCGCTGCCGCAAAGCCCCGCACTGGCGCAGCCTCGCGCGCCGCCGCCTCAATGGCGGTATACGGACGCGCTTTTTTGGCCGCCGCGATTTCGTCAAGCTTGTAGGCCTTGATACGTTCGAGAATATCCATTTTAGCCCGACACCGCCTTGAGCGCCGCGAGTTTTGCAGCGGCGGCCCCCGAATCGATGCTTTCGGCTGCCCGCGCGGCCCCTTCGCGCAGGTCGCTTGCAACTTCGGCCACCACCAATGCGGCTGCGGCGTTCAGCAACACCGCGTCGCGGTAAGCGCCTTTTTCTCCCGCCAGCAGCGCGCGGAAAGCGGCTGCATTTTGCGCAGGTTCGCCGCCGATGATCTCTTCAAACGCATGGAGTGACAGACCCGCCTCCTCTGGGTGCACCTCGAACTCGCGCACCGCGCCGCTTTCAAGGGCTGCCACGTAAGAGATGCCGGAAATCGAAAGCTCGTCGGTGCCGTCGCTGCCGTGCACAAGCCACGCGCGATCTGACCCAAGCGCCCCAAGCACCTCGGCCATCGGCCGGATCCATGCGCGCGAGAATGCACCCGTCAGCTGCCGCTTGACCCCGGCTGGGTTGGTCAGCGGGCCTAGCAGGTTGAACACCGTGCGTGTGCCCAGTTCGGCACGGGTTGGCATGACATGACGAATGGCGGGGTGGTGCATCGGTGCCATCATGAAGGCGATACCGGCAGTTTTCAGTGCCTTTTCCGCAACTTCTGGCCCTTGCATCACGTTGATGCCAAGTGCCGTCAGCGCATCTGCCGCGCCGGATTTGGAACTGAGGTTGCGGTTGCCGTGCTTGGCCACCACCACACCGGCCCCCGCCACCACAAAGGCGGTGGCGGTTGAGATGTTGAGCGTGCCTTTACCGTCGCCGCCCGTGCCGACAATGTCCATCGCCCCTTCGGGTGCTATGACAGGGTTGCACTTGGCGCGCATCACCCGCGCGGCCGCGGCGATTTCGTCAATGGTTTCGCCGCGCACCCGCAGCGCCATCAGCAGGCCCCCCATCTGGCTAGGCGTCGCGGCCCCTTCAAACAGCGCGGTAAAGGCGGCTTCGGCCTCGGGGCGGGTTAGCGGGCGCTCGGCGGCAATGCCGATCAGCGGGCGAATATCAGTCATGCCGCGGCCTTCGTCTGGATTCCCGCAGCTGTCAGAAAATTGCGGATCAATTGGTGGCCATGCTCTGACGCGATGCTTTCGGGGTGAAACTGGACACCCTCAACCAGCCGCTCGCGGTGGCGAAGGCCCATGATCGTGCCGTCGTCAAGCCAAGCGGTCACTTCAAGACTGTCGGGTAGGCTCTCGCGATCAACGATCAGGCTGTGATAGCGGGTTGCAAGAAATGGCGAGGGCAGGCCTGCGAACACGCCAGCACCCTCGTGGTGGATGCTGCCCATCTTGCCGTGCACAATCTCACCCGCGCGCACCACTTTGCCACCGAATGCCTCGCCCATGGCCTGATGGCCAAGGCATACGCCCAAAAGCGGTGTGCCGCTTTCGGCGGCGGCAAGTGTAAGCGGCAAACAGATGCCCGCTTGCGCCGGATCGCAAGGGCCGGGTGAAAGCACGATCGCCTCGGCCCCCATCGCCATTGCTTGCTGCACATCCAGCGCGTCATTGCGTCGCACCACCACATCGGCGCCAAGTTCGCCGAAATAATGCACGAGATTGTAGGTGAAGCTGTCGTAATTATCGATGAGCAGCAGCATGAAAGCGAAAATCCCCAAGGCGGGCCGGATTCTGGGTGAACCGGGGTTGGCGTCGGGCTATAGATGGGCAGAGCCGCGCGGTGGGGTCAAGGGCCGAGCGGAAAAGAGGCTTGGGCGAGGGCAGTAATGGGGCGCAGCATTCTACTTGGGCTGGTGACAGGCACGATTTTGTCTGCGGTATTGCTGTTCGCGCTTACGCTGACATTGCCGCTTCCCCAGACGGGCGATGGCACAAGCCCGGCGGCTGAGATGCCGCAGGCAGATTCGCCCGCCGCGATCGAAGCGCTGGCTAGCGATACGGCACCTGACCATGCGCCTGTGTCCGATGCGGCCGCACTTGCGCCGCCGAGCCCCGCCATCGACGCCCCGTCTGCGATGGATACGGCAGCCCCGCCTCCTGCCTCGATTGCCGGCACAGGCGCAGTTGCGCCAGTGCCGCCTTCGGTCAATGACGCGAGCCCCGTCGCAGAACCCGCCGCTGCTGATGTCGCGACGCCTGCCCTCGATGCGCCTGCCACTGATGTTGCACCCAGCGCGGATTTAATGGCATCGCCCGCGCCGGCAGGCGTAACCGTGCCGGTACTTGAACCCGCAACCGAGCCAATGCCCACGCCTCAGTCGGTCGTCGAGGCCGCACCACAAGCGGTGGAAGTGCCGCCGGGGTCAGAGTTTGCGCGCGCACCTAACGATATTTTGGCCGTGCGTCCTGCAACCGATGCAGCACCCGCCGCCAGTGCACCGCCCTCTGCCGCCCCTGCGGTTGCCCCCGAACCCTCTGCAACGACCTTGAGCACCGATCCCGCCGCGCGGCCGATACCGCCGGGTGGGCCAGAGGCACCCGCCGTGCAAATGGCCGAGGTCGCGCAACCGACCGTGCCGCGAGCCGAGCAGCCGCTGCCGGTGCCGCCCCCCGGCATGGCGCTGGCCCCGATGCTGCCCGAAGCAACGACGCGCGATGCGCCCGCAACGCCAGACCCGCTGGTTCTGCCGGGTGCCGCCGCGCCATTGCCGGGTGCCGAGGCCGCACCGCAAACTGAAATCGTGCTTTTGCCGCGCGAGGCACCGCAGCCCGGATTTGAAGGCACCGCCGCGCCCGGTTTTTCCAATGCGCCGGGGGTGGCGGTAAACCGTTTGCCCTCGATCGGCGGTGCCGAGGCACCTGCCGCCCAAGCGGTTGCCCCCTCGGTTGAAGCCGCGACAATGCCGCTAGAGGCGTTTCGCGCGGCGTTTTTGCCTACGGGCGGGCCGTTGCTGGCGCTGGTGCTGCTTGATCCGGGCCCCGACGCGGACATTGCAGCGCTTGCCGCGATGGGCGTGCCGATGACGGTGGCGCTTGACCCGATGCGCGCAGGCGTGG
>NZ_JBFHIA010000263.1:0-3917 GCF_041596715.1 Phaeovulum sp. | reverse complement strand
GTCACAGCATCCCCGGCACCACAAGGTCTGGCGGGCGGTGGCCATCGGCGAAGGTCTTGATGTTGACGATCACCTTTTCACCCATTTCAACACGGCCCTCCAGCGTGGCCGAGCCCATATGCGGCAGCAGCACCACATTGGGCAGCTCGCGCAGGCGCGGGTTGATTTCGTGGCCATGCTCAAACACATCCAGCCCCGCGCCGGCGATTTCACTTGCGCGCAGCATCCGGGTCAGGGCGTTTTCATCAATCACCTCACCGCGCGAGGTATTCACGATCACCGCCGAGGGTTTCATCAGCTTCAACCGCCGCGCGTTCATCAGATGAAAGGTCGAGGGCGTGTGCGGGCAGTTCACCGACACGATGTCCATCCGCGCCACCATCTGATCGAGGCTTTCCCAATACGTCGCCTCATGGCTTGCTTCGATCTCGGGGCGCAAGCGCTGGCGGTTGTGGTAATGCACCTGCATACCAAAGGCGCGGGCACGCCGCGCCACCGCCTGCCCGATCCGCCCCATGCCCAGAATCCCCAGCCGCTTGCCGCCAACCCGCTTGCCCATGAAGGCGGTGGGTGACCAGCCTTGCCAATCGCCCGCCTGCATCACCGCCAACCCCTCGGGGATGCGCCGCGTTACCGCAAGAATCAGCGCCAGCACCATGTCGGCCGTGTCATCGGTGGTCACACCCGGCGTGTTGGAAACCAGCACCCCGCGCTGGCGCGCCGAGGTTACATCGATATGGTCCACCCCAGCGCCGTAGTTGGCGATCAACTTCAGCTTCGGGCCTGCCTGCGCCAGCATCGCGGCGTCAATATGATCGGTGATGCAGGGCACCAGCACATCGGCGCGTTGCATCGCCGTGGCCAGTTCTTCACGGCTCATGCGCGCGTCGCCCTCGTTCAATTCGACATCGAACAATTCCTTCAGTCGGGTCTCGACGACCTCGGGCAACCGTCGCGTCACGACAACACTCAGCCGCGGTGTAGGCATGACGGCCCTCCTCTTGCTTTGCAAATCCTCGCCTTTGATGCAAAGTGACGCGCAAAGGGGCCATACACAAGGCCCCGCGCGCCACGAGCAAACACGGCGCGCAAAAGCGAGGCGAGTCGATGCAGGTTTCTGGACAAGGTTTTGGCAGGGCGGCGCTCTGGGGTGCCATGATGACGCTGGTCTTGGGGTGCGGCACCGCCCTGGCCGACGAGGTGGCGCTTGCGGCAAATGCAGCGGATACAGCCGTAACAGAGGCACCCGCGCGCGGGCCGGTGACCAACCTGCCGCTGCCGCGCTTCGTGTCGCTGAAAGGGTCCGAGGGCAACGCCCGCCGCGGCCCCTCGCTATCGCATCGCATCGACTGGATCTTTCGGCACAATGGCATGCCGCTGCTGGTCACGGCCGAATACGGCAACTGGCGGCGCGTCGAAGACAGCGAGGGCGCAGGCGGCTGGGTGCACTATTCGCTTTTGTCGGGCGTCCGCTCGGTAACGGTAAAGGTCGAGTCGCTCGATCTGCGGCTGCGCGCCGACCCTGCCGCGCCGGTCATGGCGCGGGCCGAACAGGGGGCGATCGCGCGGCTGGGCGAATGCCTTGCCGACTGGTGCCGGATCTCGGTGCCGGGAATGCAAGGCTGGGCCCCGAAATCCGCGCTCTGGGGGGTAAGCGCGGACGAGTTGCGCGAGTAGGCGCAACCGGCATCGCAATCGCGGCTGGCAAATAGCGCGGCATGGACGTAAGGCAGGCCCCATGTGCAATGGGCAAGCTCGGGGCAGCGCATGGCGGTCAAATCGCATCGGATATTGAACCTGTCGTCTGGTGTCGCCTCGGTTTCGGTGGCGCTGGCGCTGGTGGCGATGAAGGCCTGGGCGCTGAGCCAGACCGGCTCGCTGGCGATTGCCGCCTCGCTGACCGACTCGGGGATAGACCTTCTGGTATCGCTGGGCGGGCTTATCGCCATTGTCTACGCAGCGCGCCCCCCCGATGAAGACCACACCTTCGGCCACACCTCGGCCGAAGACCTTGCAGCACTGGCGCAGGCGCTGATCATTCTAGGCTCGGCGGCGCTGATTGGCTGGGCGGCAATCTCCCGGATCGTGCGGTTCGAGGCAGCACCGCTTGCCGCCGAGGCCGAGGGCATCGCGGTCATGCTCGTCTCGGTGGTGCTGACAGGTGCCTTGGTGCTGTGGCAGCGATACGTGGCGCGGCGCACCGGCAACCGCGTGGTGGCCGCCGACCAGCTGCACTACCTTGGCGATCTTCTGCCCACGATAGGTGCAATCTTTGCGCTTCTGGCCTCTGCGGCTTGGGGCATCGGCGGCATCGACAGCGCCGTGGCGCTGATAGCGGCAGCCTACATGGCATGGGGCGCGCTGCGCATCGGCGGCGCGGCGTGGGACGCGCTGATGGACCGCACCGCCGCCCCCGCGATGGTTGAAGACATCGCCACCATTGCGCGCAACTGGCCCGGTGTGCACGGCTTTCATGACCTGAAAACCCGCACCGCCGGGTCGCGGCTGTTTGTGCACCTGCATATCGAGCTTGATGGCGACCAGACCCTGCGCGAAGCGCACGCCATCAGCGCCGGGCTAAAGCGGCAAATCCTGCTGCAATATCCGCAAGCGGACGTGATCATCCACCAAGACGTGGCGCGCGATTAGGCCGCGGCCTCAGGGCTGTGGTGCCCCGCGCGCGCGCAAGCGCCGCTCCAGCCGCCGCAGCGCCAGCGACAGCGTCACCGTCATCGTCAGATAGATCAGCGCGACCACGTTATAGGTCTCGAAATACCGAAAATTGCCCGCCGCCGTAACCTTGCCCAACTGCGTGATGTCAGCCACACCCAGCACCGAAACCAGCGAGCTGTCTTTCACCATTGCCACAAAATCATTGCCCAAGGGGGGTAAGATGGTGCGAAACGCCTGCGGAAAGACGATGTGGCGAAACCTCAACCAGCGGTTCAGCCCCAGCGACTCTGCCGCTTCGATCTGGCCCTGATCGACCGCCTGCAACCCGGCCCGAAAGACCTCGGCGATAAAGGCCGAATAGGCCAGCACCAGCGCCAGCACAGCCCGCGCCAGCAGCGGAAAATCGCGGGTGCTCAACACACCAAGGCCCAACGGCTCTGCCACGCGGTTCCACCCCGCCACCAGCATCGGCGTCAGCGCAAAGGCCACATACAGCAACAGCACGATGATCGGCACGCCGCGTACGACCTCGATATATAGCCGCGCCGCCTGCCGCGCGATCAGGCTTTTGGACAAAAGCGCCACCGCAAGCCCAAGCCCGATCACCGCCGCGCCCAGAAACGCCACCACCGTAACCAGCACCGTGATGCCGATGCCCTTGGACAGCGTGGCAAGCACGCGCGCATAGACATCGTCGCTTGCCACTTGCCAAAAGAGCCAAAGGCCCGTGGCCACCAGAACCACCAGCCACCAAGGGAAATCCTTGCCCGCAGGCTTGGGCGCGCTCATCCCGCCGCCGCGCGGTCTTGGCCTATTGACCCATCTTGTAATCAAGGAACCACTTGGTGTTCAGCGCCGCAATCGTGCCATCGGCTTGCATCGCCGCAATCGCCGCGTTGACCGGCGCAACAAGGTCAGAGCCTTTGGGGAAAATGAAGCCGAAATCCTCGGTTCCAAGCTTTTCGCCAACAATCTTGAACCCGCCGTTCGACGATGCCACATAGCCCGCGCCCGCTGTGCCATCGGTCAGCACCAGATCCACATCCCCCGCGCGCAACGCCTCGACGCCTGCACCAAAGGTTTCAAACATCTTGATGCGCGGGTTGGCTTCGTTTCCGTCAAGCACCTCATAGACGCCGACATAAAAAGGCGTGGTGCCCGGTTGGGCCGCCATCAGCAGATTGGGGTCGGCGGCAAAGCCTGCCGCATCGGCAAAGCGCGCCTCGTCGCCGCGCACCAGCATC
>NZ_JBFHIA010000262.1:0-3929 GCF_041596715.1 Phaeovulum sp. | reverse complement strand
GGGCGGCCATCGCGGCCGCGGCCAAGCCAGTGCAGACGAACTATGATTCGGCCATGGTCGCGGGCCTTCCCGAAATCGCGCAGCGCTATTTCAACCATGCCATCGCGCCGGGCACCGCCTTGGGAACCACGGTTGAGCTGGCAATGATGGGAAGTTTCGTCTTGGGCACGGCTGCCAAGCAAACGACATTTGCATTGTCCGCGCGCCAGATATTGCAGCCGCCTTCGGGGTTTGTCTGGATTGCCGAGATGAAATCAGGGCTGATGCGGATGAGCGGGTCGGATACGCTGCTTGATGCGCACGGCTCCATGAGTTTCTTCATGTTCAAGGCGTTGCCTTTGGTGCGCGTGTCAGCGTCCGAAGGGCTGGACCGTTCGGCCGCAGTGCGCCCGGTGCTTGAAGCTATCTGGATGCCCGCAAGCCTGCTGCCCGCCAATGGCGCGACATGGGAACAGGTTGGCGAGGATCGAGCAAAAATTAGCTTTGGCAAAGGTGCATCGGCCATAGAAATGACCATGACTCTGGCCAAGGATGGCCGCGTCATCGAGGTTGTTGCACCCCGTTGGAGCGATGCTAACCCGCAGAAAGTTTACCAGATTCAACCGTTTGGCGGCACGATGGAAGAAGAGGCCACCTTCGCGGGCTTTACCATTCCAAGCCGCGTGCATGTTGGCAACATGTTCGGAACCGACGCCTACCTGCCGTTTTTCAACGCCACCATCACCGAAGCGCGGTTTTATTGAAGCAAGAGATGGGGGGCGGAAAGGCGCGCGCGGACAATGCCATCATCCGCGCGCCCGTATTTACTGATCGAGGAAGCTCCGCAGCTTGCGCGAGCGGCTCGGGTGCTTCAACTTGCGCAGCGCCTTGGCTTCGATCTGGCGGATGCGTTCGCGCGTAACCGAGAATTGCTGGCCGACTTCTTCCAGCGTGTGATCGGTGTTCATGCCGATGCCAAAGCGCATCCGCAGCACGCGTTCTTCGCGCGGGGTGAGCGAGGCAAGAACCCGCGTCGTGGTTTCCTTCAGGTTTTCCTGAATGGCGGAATCCAGCGGCAGGATCGCGTTCTTGTCTTCGATGAAATCGCCAAGTTGGCTGTCTTCTTCATCGCCAATCGGGGTTTCCAGCGAAATTGGTTCCTTGGCGATCTTCATCACCTTGCGAACCTTTTCGAGCGGCATCTGTAGCTTTTCAGCCAATTCTTCCGGCGTCGCTTCGCGGCCGATTTCGTGCAGCATCTGGCGCCCTGTGCGCACCAGCTTATTGATCGTTTCGATCATGTGCACCGGAATACGGATGGTGCGCGCCTGATCGGCGATACTGCGGGTGATCGCTTGGCGAATCCACCACGTCGCGTAGGTCGAAAACTTGTAGCCGCGGCGATATTCGAACTTATCGACCGCCTTCATCAGGCCAATGTTGCCTTCCTGAATAAGATCCAGAAATTGCAGGCCGCGGTTGGTGTATTTTTTCGCAATCGAGATGACGAGCCGCAGGTTCGCCTCGACCATTTCCTTTTTCGCCTGACGGGCTTCTTTTTCGCCCTTTTGCACCTGGTTCACGATGCGGCGGAACTCAGAAATATCGACGCCGACATAGGTGCCGACCTGCGCCATCTCGGAACGAAGCGCCTCGACCTTGTCACGGCTTTTCTCGATCAGCGCCTGCCAGCCACGCCCAGACTTGGCTGCCATCCGCTCTAGCCAAGTCGGATCAAGCTCGTAGTTGCGGTATTCATCGATGAACTCGCGCCGGTTGATGCGCGCGGCGTCTGCCAGTTTCACCATGCCCGAGTCGATCGCCATGATGCGCTTGTTGATGCCGTAAAGCTGGTCGATCAGGGCTTCGATGCGGTTGTTGTGCAGATGCAGCCCGTTCACCATGACCACGATTTCGGAACGCAGCTTCTGGTAGGCGGCTTCTTCGACGTTGGAGAAGGTGCCGTCCTCGTTCAGCGTGGCCGACATGCGCAGGTCTTGCATTTCGGCAAGCTGGATATAGTCGCGCGCAATAAGTTCCAGCGTTTCCAGAACCTTGGGCTTTAGCGCAGATTCCATGGCCGCAAGGCTCATGTTCGCGCCTTCGTCATCGTCGTCATCGTCGTCGGCCGCCATGATCGGGTTGCCGTCGGCGTCAAGCTCGGGCTCCTCTGCCGCGCCACGTCGGTTTGAGGGGGCGACATCGGAGGTATCCACCACCGGTTCATCGACGTCGCCATCATCGTCGAGCGTGCGCCCGAAGGTGGTTTCAAGGTCGATCACATCGCGCAGAAGGATGTCTTCGCTTAGAAGTTCGTCGCGCCAGATGGTGATCGCCTGAAAGGTCAACGGGCTTTCGCAAAGGCCCGCGATCATCGTGTTGCGCCCGGCTTCGATGCGCTTGGCGATGGCGATTTCGCCCTCGCGGCTTAGGAGTTCGACCGAGCCCATTTCGCGCAGATACATGCGCACCGGGTCGTCCGTGCGGTCGAGCGTTTCGCTTTGCGTCGTCGAAACAGCAACTTCGCGCGAACTCGAAGAGGTTTCGACCAGCTCGCCCACAGGCTCGGCCTCGTCGGCCTCGTCATTCTCGATCACGTTGATGCCCATTTCGGACAGCATCGACATCACGTCTTCGATCTGCTCGGACGAGGCGTGTTCGGGCGGCAGAGCGGCGTTCAGCTGATCGTAGGTGATGTAGCCGCGTTCACGCGCCTCGGCGATCATGCGTTTGACCGCCGCCTGACTCATGTCGAGCGCGTCCTCGCTATCCTGTTCGGCGGGCTTTTCGTCGTCGGTATCCTTGGCGGCCATGGTATTCCTCGTAGCAGCGGGTCGATGGTCAGGCTTCGGGGCGAATCGCTTATCCGTCATATCGAATCACGGGGGCGAATCACAGGGGGGTGGCGCACGCCCGCTTTACCCACCCTGATTTCGTGGCCCTGATCCGTCGAGCAGGCTTTGCAGCCAAGCCGACATCGCCTCGCGATCCTCGCCAAACTCGCCTGCCTCATCCAGTTTCGAGCGCTCGGCAAGGTGGCGCGCGCGCGCGGCCTGCCCAAGACGCCATGTGACACCTTCATCGGCAAGACCCGCAAGGTCTTCTGCCGCATCGGCAATTTCGGCGCGCGCTGCGCGGGCAGCGGCAAGTTTTGCAAGTTCTTCGGCAAGACACATCCGGGCAAGGTCGGGGGCGGCATCGGGGCGCACCGGGGGGGCTATGCGAACATGGGGTTGCGCCAGCAGGCGTTCAAGCACCTCGCCCGCTTCTGCGGCAAGCATCTCGGCGATTCGTTCGCCTGATTCGTGGCAATGGCGCAAAAGCACGCGGCGCAGGGTTTCCAGCGCGGGGTCGTGCAGGGTTAGCCGCTCGATCTGGCTTTCGAACTCGGGCACGAGGCCGGGGTGGCGCGCGCAGATCGCCAGTATCATCGCCTCGCGCAGCCGCTCGGCACCCTCTAGCCCCAGTTTGCTGGCCAACATCGACGAAAGCGTGCTGGCGCGCGGCGGCTCTGGCGGCGGCACCCATTTACCCTTGGCATCGCGGCTGCCCGTGCGCGGCATCGCGCGAGTGCGTTGGCTGCCGAAAAGTTCGCGCCGCAACTCTTTGAACTCAGCGGCATAATGCGCGCGTATCGAGGGGTCTGCGATACGTGCGATCACTGCTTTCAGCGCCTTGTCGAGCGCGGCACGGCGCTCGGGGCTGTCGAGCACGCGGCCCTCGGTTTCGCGGCCCCAGAGCAATTGCACCATCGGGGCCGCGCCCTCGATCAGGCGCCCCATCGCGGCGGCACCTTCGGCGCGTATCAAATCGTCGGGGTCTTGCCCGCCGGGCAATACGGCAAACCGCAGCCCCTGCCCCGCCTCTAGCAGCGGCAGCGCCAGATCGGCCAGACGCAGAGCGGCGTTGATGCCCGCCTTGTCACCATCGAGTGCGATCACCGGCTCTGG
>NZ_JBFHIA010000261.1:0-3983 GCF_041596715.1 Phaeovulum sp. | reverse complement strand
GACCGACAAACAGTGAAGCTGACACTCACATCATCGCTTGCGCTAGTGAGCCGATATGCAAACGTCCAGTCATCGAAACAACCCGAACCGCCCACATATCCCTTCAGTAATTATCTTGTCAAAGAGCACAGAGACAAAACATGCCCGGCGCGCTAAACTCTTAGCGCATCGGCCAGATCGATCTCCAATTTTCGTTTGCTTTCAGTGCCTTGCGGCGCTTCCTGCTTACCGTCTCGGTGTTTGCCGCTGCGGTGAGGGGGTATTTACGGGCACAGGCCGGGGTCCGCAAGAGACTTTTTTCACAAACCGCGCTTTTTTTTCGCAAAACCTGCAAGGCGTTCTAAACATTCAGTTTTTAATACGCCCCACCCCCGCAAACCCCTCTCTTGCGCAACAATATTTCGCAAATCACCCCCTGCGGCGAAACGAATGCCAAAACCGCCCCCGCCAGGGCGGCAAACTTGCGCTCAGCGCCACAAACGCAGTGCCAGCAGCGCCAGAATCGCGCCCAGATAGACAAAGGGTTCAACCGGCCATGCCTTGACCAGCCACAGGTAATGCACCGCCCCCAGCAGGGCCGCCGGATAGACCAGCTGATGCAATCTGCGCCAGCGCGCGCCCCCCAGACGCCGCAGCGACCAGTTGTTCGATGTCACTGCCAGCGGCAACAGCAGCGCAAAGGCGGCCATGCCCGCCGTCAGATAGGGCCGCTTGGCGATGTCGCCCAGCGCCTGCTGCCAGAACAGCGCCATATCAAGCACCAGCCACGCCAGCAGGTGCAGCGAAACATAGGCAAAGGCGGCTACCCCAATCGCGCGGCGAAACCGCAACAGGTTCAACCCGCCCCAGCGCCGGAGTGGCGTGACCAGCAGCCCCGCCACGATCAGTTGCAGGCCGATCTTGCCCAATCGGTGCTCGATCTCTTTCACCGGGTCCACGCCCAGCCCGCCGGTGAAAAGAAGCCAGACGATCCAGCCAAGCGGCAAGACGCCCGCGATCCATACCACCCAGATCGGCACGCGCCTGAGCGCGCCATTCACCGAGGGCGCGAAGGGAAGCGAAAATGACACCGCCATCAGTAGTTCTTTGCCAGATCCATGCCTGCATACAGGCTGGCCACTTCATCACCGTAGCCGTTGAACATCTCGGTCGGCACGCGATTGCTAAACAGCCCCGCGCCGATCACCCGCTCGCTCGCTTGGCTCCAGCGTGGGTGATCCACGTTGGGGTTCACGTTGGCATAAAAGCCGTACTCGCTGGCTTGGCTCATGCGCCAAGTGTTGTCTGGCTGGGTATCGGTCAGCGTCATGCGCACGATCGCCTTGATCGACTTGAACCCGTATTTCCACGGCACCACCAGCCGCAGCGGCGCGCCGTTGCCCTTGGGCAATGGCTCGTCATAAAGCCCGGTGGCAAGAATGGTCAGCGGGTGCATCGCCTCGTCCAGCCGCAGCCCTTCGCGGTAGGGCCACTCAAGAATCCCGTATTTCTGCATCCGCATTTCTTCTGGCCGCACCAGCGTTTCAAAGGCCACGTATTTCGCACCGGGCTGCACACCGACCTGCGCCAGAAACGCCGACAGCTCAAAGCCGACCCACGGCACCACCATCGACCATGCCTCGACGCAGCGCAGCCGATAGATACGCTCTTCCAGCGCCTTGCCGCGCAGCACATCGGCCAGATCATAGCGCCCCGGCCGCTCGACCAGCCCATCCACTTCTACCGACCAAGGGTCGATGGTCAGGGCATCGGCATAGCGCGCCGGGTCGGATTTGTCGGTGCCGAACTCATAGTAGTTGGAATAGCCGGTAATATCTTCCAGCGAGTTTGGTGTGGCATCGGTGGAATACTGACTTTTCGCAGCCCCCAACCCGGCCAGCGCAGGCCCCGCTACGGCCACGCCACCGGCAGCGGCCATGAAAGCGCGGCGGTTCAGGTAATGCGCCTTGGGTGTGACATCGGCCCAACCCAGTTTTGAATGTCTCTTGGTCATCGCGTTCTCCCTGCAATAGCGAGGGTATAGCACGCAGCGGCACGGTGACCGACTCACGTTTGCGCCAACGTATCGTCAACGCCCCACACGGCAGAGTGAGAGGCCCGACCATAGCGCGGGGGGCCCCCAAGGGGTTAATGGCAACGCGGGCGCGGGGCTTACCCGCGCCCGCAGCCTTTAATGCAGCGATGCGCCGAAGGGCTTTTCCTGCGCCATGCGCGGCGGGCGACCGCCCACCACAAGCCCTTCCGGCCCGGCGGAGACCACAACCGTATCGCCATCCTTCACATCGCCCGACAGCAGCATTTCGGCCAGCGGGTCTTGCAGGTTCCGCTGGATCACCCGCTTCAGGGGGCGCGCGCCAAACACCGGGTCATAGCCTTCGTCGGCCAGCCAGTGCCGCGCCGCATCATCAAGCGAAAGCGTGATCTTGCGCGCCGCAAGCCGCTTTTCCAACTGCCGCATCTGGATCAGCACGATGCCATCCATATCGCTGCGCGTCAGCCGCTCGAAGATGATCGTCTCGTCCAGACGGTTCAGGAACTCGGGGCGGAAATGGGCGCGCACGGCTTCCATCACCTCGGCCCGCGCCTGCCCGCTGTCAGACCCTTCGGGCAACTGGCTCAGCGCCTGGCTACCAAGGTTCGAGGTCAGCACGATCAGCGTTTGCTTGAAATCGACGTGCCGGCCGTGTCCATCGGTCAGCACCCCATCGTCCAGCACCTGCAACAGCACGTTGAACACGTCGGGATGCGCCTTTTCCACCTCGTCGAACAGCAGCACCTGATAGGGCCTGCGCCGCACCGCCTCGGTCAGCACACCGCCCTCGTCATAGCCCACATAGCCCGGAGGCGCGCCGATCAGGCGGGCCACCGCGTGCTTTTCCATGAACTCCGACATGTCGATGCGCACCATCGCGTCGTCATCATCGAACAGGTATTCGGCCACCGCTTTGGTCAGCTCGGTCTTACCCACGCCGGTCGGACCAAGGAAAAGAAAGCTGCCCAAGGGCCGCCCCTCGTCATTCAGGCCCGCACGCGCGCGGCGCACCGCATTGGCCACCGCCGTCACGGCCGCCTTTTGGCCTATCACGCGCTTGCCAAGCTCTTCTTCCATCTTCAGCAGCTTTTCGCGCTCGCCTTCCAGCATCTTGCTGGTGGGAATGCCGGTCCAGCGTTCCACCACTTCGGCGATCTGCTCGGGGCGCACCGCCTCGGACACCATCGCCTCGGCCAGCGTGTCGCTTTCGGCCAGCTTGCGTTCCAGCCCCGGAATCACGCCATAGCTCAACTCGCCCGCGCGCCCGAGGTTGCCCTCGCGCTTGGCTTGGTCAAGCTCGGTGCGGGCGTGCTCCAGCTGCTCCTTCAACCCGCGCGAGGCTTCCAGCTTGTCGCGTTCGGCCTGCCACTTCGCGGTCATTTCCGCACTGCGCTGCGTCAGATCGCCCAGCTCTTTTTGCAACCGCTCCAGCCGATCACGGCTTGCGGCATCGTCCTCTTTCTTCAGCGCCTCGGCCTCGATCTGCTTTTGCAGGATTTCGCGGTCCAGCGCGTCAAGCTCTTCGGGCTTGCTGTCCACTTCCATGCGCAAGCGGCTTGCGGCCTCGTCCATCAGGTCGATTGCCTTGTCGGGCAGAAAGCGGTCGGTGATATAGCGATGGCTCAGCGTCGCCGCCGCCACCAAGGCGCTGTCGGAAATCCGCACGCCGTGGTGCAACTCGTATTTTTCCTTGATACCGCGCAGAATCGAGATCGTGTCTTCGACCGTCGGCTCTTCAACCAACACCGGTTGAAAACGCCGCGCCAAGGCTGCGTCTTTTTCCACATACTTGCGGTATTCATCCAGCGTGGTGGCACCCACGCAGTGCAACTCGCCCCGCGCCAGCGCTGGCTTGATCAGGTTGGCCGCATCCATCGCCCCATCGGCCTTGCCTGCGCCGACCAGCGTGTGCATCTCGTCGATGAACAGGATGATCTCGCCCGCCGCGGTT
>NZ_JBFHIA010000260.1:0-3989 GCF_041596715.1 Phaeovulum sp. | reverse complement strand
CGGCTTTAGGGGTAAGCCCGCGACAGAGCATCAGGGCCGCTTGGCAGGCCCCGATGCTGCGCGCAAGCCGTGTTCAGAACTGTGAAAGCGTCAGCGTTGCCGAGAAGGTCACATCAGACTGGTCAGCAACCGCCTGGCGCAGCGGCACCGCGGCAGAAACTTCAAAGCGCGCGTGGTCGTTGAACCTGTAAGACGCCCCTACCCCCGCGGATGCCATGTGCACAACCGTCGGGAAGGTCGAGTAGACCGCGCCAAAGTCGGCAAAGACAAAGCCGCTAAACACTTTATCCTGAAACTCGAAGGGCTTGTGCAACTCGAGGTTCGCGTAGAACCCGCTGTCACCGGCCACGCCATCCGAAGGATAACCGCGCACCGTGGTGGGGCCGCCGATCTGAAACAGCAACCCGCCGGGCAGCAGCGATTCTTCGCTGGTTTGCCACGCGCCGCGCCCGATAAACGAAATGCCGTTCGAAAACTTGTAGGCCCCGTCGATTGAGCCGGTGCCGATCACATAGTCTTCGGTGGTGGAGGCGATATTATCCGTCACCGTAGCAAAGACCGCCTGCATCTGGGTACTGACGGTCCAGTTGTTACCAAACCCGGCAAGCGTGAAACCGGGCGCGAACTTTCTGGTGTCGGCATTCACCACCGGCACGCCCGCCGAATAAGATTCCGACGCGCCGCGGAAAAACGATGCCGTCGCCTGAAATGCAACGCGATCAGTCGCATAGATCGGCTGCGTCAGGGTGAACGAGGTCGAATGTGCATTGCCCGTCAGATCCAGCCCGACCGAAGGGCCATCAACCACGGTGTAATCCGACGCAGAGGCGCTGAAGCTAAGCCGCGTGCCGATCGGAGTGAACGAAAAGTCGTATCGCGCGGTCGCGGAGCGGCTGCCCTCTGTTCCTTCTAGGAAAAACAGGAAAGTGTCGTCGATTCCCAGCAGGCCGTAATTGCGGTACATGACTGAGGCGCGCAAATCCCCGGTCGAGGCCACGCCGTTATTGTCGATGAAAAACTGAAACTGCTGCGGTGCAGGTTCTGTGATGCCGAACACCAGATCGGTCAGCCCGAAAGCCGCACCCGGTTGCAAGATCAGGCGCAATTGCGCCCGGTTGGTCTGGTTGAAAAAGGCAATGTCACTTGCCGCGGTGGGCACATCAACCGTGGTGCCCTTGGCAAAACGAACGCGGTTGGTGATGAAGCTGTTGCGGGTCTTGTGCTCGCCGACCACGGCAACAACGCCGACCTGCCCTTCGACCAAGGTAACGACCAGATCGCCGCCTTCAACGTCTTGCGGGCCAAGGATGGCGGTCGCCGTGACCACGCCCTTTTCGGCATAAAGATCGTTCACATCGCGGACAAGTTCCGACAGGCCCGAGAAATCTACCCGGCGCCCGATGTATTTATCGCGAATTGCAGCAAGCTCGGCATCCGAAAGAAATGCCGAAGCCGGTGCAAAGGTCACGGTTTTAAGCAGCACAGTCGGCCCGCCGGGGGGCGGCAAATCGCGCCGGTTGAGTGGCTCTACCACAACGCCCGGTCCTTGTTGGCGCGTATCGGCCTCGGCGTCTGCGGCATCTAGCGTCCGTTGGTTTTCTGCCGCTATGCGCGCCGAAAGATCTACCTGCGCCAACGCGGACGATGCCCCGAAAAACCCCAGCGCGCCAACTGCAAGCACCGCAAACCCGGCCGCATTCCGCCGCATAGGCGTCTTGTCATTCATTGCCATCGTACTGCCCCGCCATATTGGACAACTCGCGGTATTCCGCTGAAGTCATCATTGCCGCAAGAGAACTGCAGGGCCATTGCCGCGCACGAAAACACTATACGATACACCGTCGATTATAACTACCGTTCCATTCAGATCCGCGATTTCGAGGTCGCTCTCATCTTCCTCGAGCAGCGTAGAGCCGAATGCGCCCGGCAGCAGGATCGGGTCGCCCGCCTGACGCATGTTACGCACCGTATCGCGCACCAGACTGATACCCGGGAACGGCACACCCAGAAGGTCGGTCACCTGCACCGTGGCATCGTAGACAACGACGAAAGAGTTGGTCGCCGTCGTCGTCCCATCAAGGCGAAGCGTGAAGGGCTTACCGTTGAGGAACATCTGCGAATTGCTCGGCGGGTTCGCCTTCGGCGTCTGCGAGCGGTCATCGACAAAGACCGTTTGCAGCGGCGTCTTGAGCAGGAACGTGCCCGCCATCGGAGAGCTGCCCTGTATCGGCACTATGCCGTTGAGAACATTTACGAACTCTGCGGTGGTAGTCAGCAGGGTTTCCGACACGAACAACAGCGGCATCACGATGCCCGCAGGCGCATCAACGACCAGCTCTGCGAGTGTCGCAGCAAGGCCATTTGCCCCGGTGAGGGTGATGTTAAGCGGGTCAGGCCCGCTTGGCACCTGCGTGACATCAAGCGCGCGAATGACATCGGCGCGCAGGATCAGATTTTCACCGACCTCGATAATGCCGACATCCAGCGTTTCGGTGGCCTGAAGTTCGATGTTCTTGGCGCGCATGACCTTGACATCAAGCTTGCCCGTGTTGCCATCGCCGAAGCCTGCGAAGTTGATCAGCGTATCGCCCGCTTCTTCCAGATCGCCGATGATATCGCCGGTCGAATAGATCGTGCTGTTGCGCCCTGCGATGATGTCGTGGAAGAAAACCCCGTTGCCGGTGATGTAGGAGTCGCGCCCGGCGTTCAGGCTGGTCACGATGTTCACCTGCCCCGAACCGGCGGTGATGGTGGCATCGAGCCCGGTCGTGGCGGTATCGAAGCCGACCCCGATACCGCTGAGCCAGGCCGAGCCATGCGCGTTGAGCGTACCGCCCAGCACGCTGCCATTAACCGAGGTCAGCGTGATGTCGCCCGCATCTTCCGGCCCCGGAACTGCGGGGATGCCCGTGGTTTGCAGATCGACAAAGGTCAGATCGTTCTCGGCGATAAAGCGTTGGCTACCGCCGCTTTGCGCGAGCGTGATGTCAAGCGTGCCATCGCCCTCGACGTTGATCGCGCCATTCGGTGCCTGCAAGTTGGTCAGCACCATATCGGTCAAGGCACCAAGCTGGATGCCGCCGTTGGAAGCGGTAGCTGCAAGCGTATTGGTGCGGATCCGCAGCGGGTTCGCGGCGTCCGTGACCGTGTTATCAAGCGCTGTCGCGTTGGCCTGCGTCTTGTCGCCGATGCCAAGGCCCGCGGTCAACAGAACCCCTGCCCCCGGAGCCATGGCGGTGATGTCGGTGCGCGGATCGAGCGTGCCGGCAAAGATCCGGCCGCCTGCGGTGATTGAAACCGCATCCGCATCGCCGCTGCCCGAGATGATCCCGGTGACCAGCGCATCGCCATCGGTTGCAATCTGCACCCGCCCGGCATCTGCCCGAAGCGTGGCACCATTGAGCATCTTGAGCGAGGCCGAGTTGATATCAACCAGACCCGCAACCGAATGCACATCGCCCAGGCTTGTGAACAGTTGCCGACCGCCAGCCGCAAGATTGATGTCGCCTGCGGTTTGCACCAGCCCGTCGATAACGCTCTGCCCCGCAGCCGCCAGACGGATTGTGCCGTTAGCCAGCGCCGAGCCGACGATGAACAACGAACCCGTCGGGCCGAACATATTGATCTCGTTCGCCGCTGACGCGATGATCTTGCCACCGACGCTGACGCCGACGTTAAGACTGCGCGCAACCGTGCCGATCGAACCTGTGGTCGCGGTCAGCGTGACTTTCGCCCCGAGAACGTTGATCAACTCATCATCATAGGCGTTGAGCAGCGAGTTTTGCGCCGTCAGCTTCACGTCTTGCTGCGAATAGACGGTGTCGATCAGACCGGTGCCGGTAAAGGCAATGTTGACACCGTTTTGCGCCCGCGCCGTGGTCGTGGCGCCAGCGCGCGGCATCAGGGTCAACGGGGTCGTGGGCGACCCGATGCTGCCCTGCGCCGCTTCGAGGATCAGGTTGCCGGTCTGCACGGCGCTGGCCGGGGCG
>NZ_JBFHIA010000259.1:0-4085 GCF_041596715.1 Phaeovulum sp. | reverse complement strand
GATTAGAAGTCAGGTGCTCTATCCAGTTGAGCTACGGGACCGATTGCGCCCTTTTCCTATGGCAGGCATCGGCGCGCAAGCCCTTCAAAGCATGCGGGTCATGAAGGTGCTCATCGGGTCGGGCCCATAGCCCTCGAAGGGCCCACATTCCACAAAGCCCGCCTTGGCATACAGCATACGCGCCGCGGCAAAGCTTGGTTGCGCGCCGGTTTCAAGGCTCAGCCGCGAAAATCCTGCCGCGCGCGCCTCGGCCACCAGATGATCCAGCATCAGCCGCGCCAACCCGCGCCCGCGCGCCTCGTGCAGAATATGCATCGACTTGATTTCCGCATGTTGCGCATCGATCCGCTTGAAGGCACCCATGCCCAGCGCCGCGCCCGCCTCGCGCAGCACGAAAAAGCTGATCCCCGGCGTGGCCAAGGCGCTTGCGGGCAGCATGTGGATGCTTTCGGGCGGCGTGTCGGCGTGCATCGCTTCGGTGTGGCGCGCGTGCAGCAACGCAAGATCGGCCCCCAACGGGCTTTCCTGCGCAATTGTCAGGCCGTCCAGCGCGGTCATTGCGCAAACATCGCTGTTACGTCGAGCCCGTTGACCATGCCCTGCCCCGGCTCCTTTGTGCCTATGTTCCAACTCGGGCTTCCATCCGCTTCGGATCTTCCAAGCCCTTTGAGCACAGGCACGGCACCCGCCGCCATCTCGGGTGTAGCCGGTTCTGCGATTGCGCCAGCGACCGGCATACCCAATGCCGAAACCGCGCCCGGCACAAATCTGAAACCCATGCGAAACCCCATGCCCACGCCGCGCGTCATCGCGGGCTCATGCCGAGTAAAACGCCAAAGCCGCGTCAGTTCAATCCGGCTTCGGCTGGCGTCAGTGGGTCCAGACGGTGCGGCGGTTGGTGGCAAAGTTGTCGCCATAGCCACCGGGGCGGATGTTTGCCGCGCGCTTGTGCGGTGCGTGCACCACGGCGTCGATGCCGTTGGCGCGCGCATAGGCTTCGGCGGCTTCGCGGCTGTCAAAGGTCAGCCGCACTTGCGTCTGCGTGTCGCCTGATCCGGTCCAGCCCATCAGCGGGTCAATCGCGCGCGCCTCAGAGGGGGCATAGTCCAGCACCCAAATCTTGGTCTTTGCCGCGCCTGATTGCATGGCGTTCCGGGCAGGCTGATAGATACGCGCGCGCATTGCGATACTCCCGTCAAATCAGTTGCCCCGTTATCGTGAAGGGCGAACCAAAGTGCAAGCCCTGCTGCGCGCGCAGGCGGCGGTGCGACGCTTTGTGTCGATCACGGGTAAGATAGCTGCCGACCGTGCGGGGAGCGAGGGGTGGGGGTGGTGCAACGGTCGGCAGCCCATTGCTGCTTGCCCGCAAACCATACGGCGCGGACGCATACTCCGGCAAGCATATTCCCCCCTATAGGCTTGGAATAATTCATAAAATTGCGATCATATCTTAACCGCACGATAACCTTTCCCATAACCCCTTGCATGTGAACAAAAACAGATCAAATCTTGGGGGCACCAAGAGGATGCCATGCCCCACAATAACGACAACACGCCCCGCCCCCGCCCCGAGGTTCTGACCCGGCCGAAACTTGAAGGCGGGCGGCGGTTCGTGATGCACACCGATTACACCGCCGCAGGCGACCAGCCCTCGGCGATTGCAGAGCTTTCGGCCAACATCGTTGCGGGCGAACGCAATCAGGTGCTTTTGGGTGCCACCGGCACAGGCAAGACATTCACCATGGCCAAGGTCATCGAAGAAACCCAGCGCCCGGCAATCATCCTTGCCCCCAACAAGACCCTCGCAGCTCAGCTTTATGGCGAGTTCAAAAGTTTCTTTCCCGAAAACTCGGTCGAGTATTTCGTTTCCTACTACGACTATTACCAGCCCGAAGCCTATGTCGCGCGCACCGATACCTACATAGAAAAAGAAAGCCAGATCAACGAACAGATCGACCGTATGCGCCACTCGGCCACGCGCGCGCTTTTAGAACGCGATGACGTGATCATCGTCGCCTCGGTCTCGTGCATCTACGGTATCGGGTCGGTCGAAACCTATTCGGCGATGACGCAAGATCTGGTGGTGGGCCAAGCCTACGAGCAGCGCAAGTTTCTGGCCGAGCTTGTGGCGCAGGCCTACAAACGGCTCGACGCTGCCTTCGCGCGCGGCTCGTTTCGGGTCAAGGGCGATACCGTCGATCTCTGGCCCGCGCACCTTGAAGACCGCGCTTGGCGATTTTCCTTCTTTGGCGAAGAGCTTGAAAGCATTACAGAGTTTGACCCGCTTACCGGCACCAAGACCGACACTTTCGACAAAATCCGCATCTATGCCAACAGCCACTACGTCACCCCGCGCCCGACGCTGCGCCAAGCGATCAAGGGCATCAAGGCCGAACTGGTGCTGCGCCTTGCGCAACTGACCGGCGAGGGCAAGCTGCTAGAGGCGCAGCGTCTGGAACAGCGCTGCAACTTCGATCTGGAAATGCTCGAGGCGACAGGCGTCTGTAACGGCATCGAAAACTATAGCCGCTACCTCACAGGTCGCGCGCCGGGCGAACCACCGCCAACCCTGTTCGAGTTCATCCCCGATAACGCGATCGTCTTTGCCGATGAATCCCACGTTTCGGTGCCGCAAATCGGCGGCATGTACAAAGGCGACTTCCGCCGCAAGATGACCCTAGCCGAACACGGCTTCCGCCTGCCCTCCTGCACAGATAACCGGCCACTAAAGTTCGAGGAATGGGATGCGATGCGCCCGCAATCGGTGTTTGTGTCCGCCACCCCCGCCGCGTGGGAGTTGGAACAGGCGGGCGGCGTGTTCACCGAACAGGTAATCCGCCCGACCGGGCTTATCGATCCGCAGATCGAAATCCGCCCGGTCGAAACCCAAGTCGATGACCTGCTCGATGAAATCCGCCGGGTCGCGGCGCGTGGGTTGCGGGTGCTGGTCACCACGCTGACCAAGCGCATGGCGGAAGACCTGACCGAATACCTGCACGAACAGGGTATCCGCGTGCGCTACATGCACTCTGACATCGACACGATCGAGCGGATCGAGATTCTGCGCGATCTGCGGCTTGGGGCGTTTGACGTGCTGGTGGGCATCAACCTTTTGCGCGAGGGCCTCGATATTCCAGAATGTGGCCTAGTAGCCATTCTCGATGCCGATAAAGAAGGCTTCCTGCGCTCGGAAACTTCGCTGATCCAGACCATCGGGCGCGCCTCGCGCAACGTCGAGGGCCGCGTCATCATGTATGCCGACCGCATCACCGGCAGCATGGAACGCGCGATCAACGAAACCGACCGCCGCCGGACCCGGCAGGTGGCCTATAACGAAGCGCACGGCATCACCCCGCAAACCATCCGCCGCAATATCGACGACGTGATGGCAGGCCAGTTCAAGGGCGATACCGACATGGCCCGCGTTACCGCCCGCGTCGAACGCCCGCTGGTAGGTGCCAACCTCGCCGCGCATCTGGAAGCAATGCGCCTTGCCATGCGCAAGGCCGCCGAGAACCTCGAGTTCGAAGAGGCCGCAAGACTGCGCGACGAGGTGCGACGCTTGGAGGCGGTAGAACTCGCAATCTCTGATGACCCGCTTGCCCGGCAGTCAGAAATAGAGGCCGCAGCAGAAAATGCGGTGAAGGGGGGCGGACGCTCAACAGGTGGGCGGCCCGGGCAAAGGGGTGGGAAAAGGGGCGGAAGGGCGAGGTGACGGAAAATCCAATTGGTTGAGCGACGATTAAGCCTCATGCGCCGCTTCAGAAATGGCATGGCCGAAAAATAGCCGCAGCCACTAGTATCCCCACCCGGCCCCCATTGCACCGGGCAGCGCCCGGCCCGCCCGCACGGGGCGCTGCCCTTTGTTCCTGTTCGCCCCACCGATGCCGTACTCCGCGCCAACGCTCCGCGCCTTCGCCCAACGCTTGACACCCAACCTCACCGCCTCGCGCCGCGCAAACCTGCCGCCAATTCCTTGCCAAATGCTTAACGAAAAACTCGAACCGCAACCAATTCAAACCCTTGGCTCGCGTATCACGCGTGATACGCGCCGCCCCGAAAGCGTTGATTTTCATTCCTAGCCG
>NZ_JBFHIA010000258.1:0-4135 GCF_041596715.1 Phaeovulum sp. | reverse complement strand
GCAAAGCAGGGCTAAAGCGCGGCCATTTCCTGCCGGATCACCCGGTTGTCACCGCGCGCCAGAACCCATTTGCCAAGTTGCTTGGCCAGTTCTGGGTGCCCGCTTGCCAGCGCGCGCTTGAATAGCTCTCGCTGATAGCGCGGAAACTCGCGCCGCGCGCGCAAACGGCGGTAGAAACCCGCCTCGGTCAAGCTACCGTCGAGCGCGGCGAGGATGATCGGGTTCAAAATCCCCATCTGGTGCAGCGATGATCCAAGCCGGTGGCCCAGCAAGGGCGTGCGCAGCTTGACCACGTTGGGGGCGCTAAACCGCGCGACGTGCCCGGCATCGAGCGGCTCGTAAGGGTCGAACAGAATCGAAACCCTGCGCGCCAATTTCGACGCTTCGGCCGCATCGCCGTATTTACCTGACCAGTCACGATCCCAAGCCACGCTATAGCGAGTTTCCCAAGGCACCTGCGCGCGGTCGAGCGTTGATTGCGGGCTGATCGCCACCACGTCTGCCCCCGGACAGGCCGCAGAAAACGCCGCCGCCGCATAGCCGCCCATCGATGCGCCGTAAAACACCACCCGCTCGAACTGCGCAAAAAAGCCTGTTGCGGCAAGGCGATCAAACTCGTCCGCAACCCATTGATCGCGATACCATGTCCAGCCACCTGCCAGAACGCCCAGCATCGACCAGCCCTGCTTCTCGATGAAGTGAAAGCCCCACGGACGCCGCTCTTCGCGCTTGTTCATGGCGATGTCGAGGTTGTCGAAGGTGACCACCAGCGTGCGCCCGCGCGGCATGTAAAGAAACGAGTGGCTGCCATTATCGGTATAAAAACCGTCGCGCCCGGCCAGCGTGCGCGCCATCTTGGCCCATTCGGGGTCGGTGGCGACCTCGGTGGGCGGTTTGGGGGTAAAGCGGGCGCGGTTGACCTCGGTCCCGGCATCGTCGCGCTTGCTGAGGTAGTCGAGTGTGCCGTAATCCTTCAGGAAGGGCACACTGCCAGAGCCTTTGCGAATATCCAGCAACATGCGGCTGTCGGAATGTAGGCACGCTTCAAGAACAGGCGCTATGTATTTGATCTTATGCGCATCCCCGAAGCCCGTCAGATTGGCGATCAGGTCAGTCGGGCGCAGGTCTTTGGCGCGGCTGACAACCCGCACCCGATTATCCTCTACGCCATTTGCTTGCAGAAAGGCGCGGTAGGGCGCTACCCAGTCAGACGGCTGCGTAGCCCATTCGCCGCTATGGGTCAGATCAATCAGGGCGATGTCGCAATCCCATTTGCTATGCGCAGCCAAGGCCAGCGCCTGTGCGCCGCCGCCAAGATCGGCAAATGTCGCCACCTCGGGCAAATCGACAGCGTCGATCAAGGCGGTGTCAAAGACATGCCTGCCACGTTCGCCAATCGGCGCGTCCTCGGGGCGAATGCCGTGCTTTTCAACCAATGATTCCAGATACGAACCCGGTGGCGGCAAGCCCGCGAAACGCCGCCCCATTTCGCGCTTGTTCGATGCCCAAAGGTGCAGCGCCGTTGTCGCCTCGGTCAAGCGCGCCTCGACCTTTGATGCTTTGCGTATCATCCGAGTCCGTTCGGGAAACGGAATCGGATAAAACGCTTCTAGCGGCTGCACCTGATGCTCTAGCCCATGTTTGGCGACGAAATAGGTGATCATCATCGGCCCCCAGACCCCCCAGGGCTGTTGGCTGACGTGCACGGGCGTGCCTGCGGACTTTGCCGCCAGATATTCGGCGCGCAGGCTTGGCTTGATGAACTCGGGGATCGCAAAGCGGTCTTCCATGAAGGCGATGATGTCGGCCAGAATCGCGCTATCGGCGGGCAGGCCCAGAACCGCGTTATTGACGCGGGTTTCGCCGGGCAGTTCGAACCCCATCACATAATCGCTCGCATACTCCATCGGGCGGTAGCAGTAGACATCCGTATCAACCCAGATCATCCCCGGGTTCTGGGCGATCATGTGAATACGAAAGAAATCGGCAAACAGCGCGAAACTGTCTTTCTTTTCGTATTTGATGAAATCGTCGGTATCGAGCACCTCGCGCCCGTCGCGGCAGATCACGCCTTCGGGCACGTTGGGGATATCGTCATAAGAGTAGAGCGTGATCTTCTGGCCCTGATCCACGAAGGACTTGAGGCAGAGGATTTCAAGCCAGCTCAAGCGCCCGCCGATCCACAGCGTTCCAACCTCGCGCACCCGTCCCATACCTTTGTACCTGCCCTTCGTTTTGCCCGCCATGATGCGTCAAACTGCAAGCCCTGCCAATGGCTTTGCGGGTGGCGCGTTTGCGCGCCGGGCCGACTGTGCTAGGAAAGTGGCAATGTGGGGTGAACGGGGCAGGCAATGGCGAAGGCGGTGGTGATGCAGAGCACGTTGGGGGCCATGCCCGAGGTGCTCGACGCGCTCGCTTGGCCCGAGGGCGAGGGCTATGCCTTCCGCATTTTTTTCGCCGCCCCTGCCCCGGTCGAACGGTTTACCGATGCACCGCGCACAGGCTGCGCCGATGTGCGCGAACTGCGCGAGGTTTCGGGCGGCATGTTGGTGGCCGGGGTCTGCGCCGCGCTGCCGCTGCGACTGGCGCTGGCTGAGGGCGAGATCGAGATTTATCCCGACGCGCCCGAGCAAGAGCGTTTTGCAGGCAAGAACGCGCTTTTGGCGCTGCGTCTGGAAGAACCTGCCGAGGCGGTGGTGGATTGGCTTGCCTATCACGCAGGCCAGCACGGGGCCGAGGCCGCGGTGATCGTGAACCGCGCGCCACCTGACAGCCCAGCGGGCAGCCCAGCCCAGTTTGCCCACGCAATCGAACAGGGCTGCGAGGCGCGCGGGCTGGCGCTGGTGGTGGCGGTGATCGATAGCGTGGTGCCTTTGGGCAAACCCGGCTCTGCGGGCGAAAACCACCTCTGGCTTGCCCCCGACGCGCCCGGCAAGGACCGGATGGAGGTGCCGCCCGACGACATCTGGCGCGCGCCGCTTGGGCAAGGCTTGGTCTATGAGATTGCCAAGTGGCGGTATCTGGCGCGCGCCCGCGCGGTGCTGACGCTGGATGTGACCGACATTCTCGCGGCACGCGACGCGGGGGCGCCGACCGCTTTTGACATCTGCGCCGCATCAAAAAGCGGCGTGGTGCTGATGGTCGGGCGGCGCATCTATCCTTGGCGGGTGCGCAAAGGTCAGCCAGAACGCTTTGGCGACCATATATGCCGCCAGTTCGATTCCCGCCGCGGCATCGCGCGCTGGGGCGTTGCACCCGAGCTTGCGGGGCTGCAAAACACCTGGCGCGCCATTCGCGTGGCCTATGCGCGCCCCGAACCCGGGAAGGTCATCCCATTCTGGCGCGCGATGGCGCTGCGGGTGCCCGGCCGCGCCGCATCGGAACTGGCACCCAAAACCTCGTTGATCGAGGACCCCGACCTTCTGGCACTGGCGAAAGGCGCATTCGGGCACAAGCCCGTGCGCCCACCGGTCTCGGCCACGCGGCGCGCACCGGCTGCGGCGCTAGCGGCGGGACGCACCTGCATCGTGACCACGATGAAGAACGAAGGTCCCTTCATTCTGGAATGGCTTGCCTATCACCGCGCCATCGGGGTTGATGATTTTCTGATTTACACCAACGATTGCACCGACGGCACCGACACGATGCTAAAGACGTTGCAGGCCAAGGGGTTGGTGCAGCAGCGCGAAAACCCGTTTCGGGCAATGAACCTGCCGCCGCAGCACGCGGCATTGCAAGCCGCCGAAGACGAGCCGCTGATTCAGAATTGCGGCTGGGCGATATGCATGGATGTGGACGAGTTCATCAACGTCAAGATCGGCGATGGCACGTTGACCGCGCTTTATGCTGCGATGGGCGAGGCCAACATGATTTCGCTGACATGGCGGCTGTTTGGCAACTCTGACGTGCATGGATACGAGGACCGCTTTTTGCTGGAGCAGTTCACTCGCGCCGCCCCTGAAGTGGTGCGCAAGCCGCATCAGGCATGGGGCTTCAAGACGCTGTTTCGCAATATCGACATCTACAAGAAACTCGGTGTGCACCGCCCCAAGGGGCTGATCCCCGATCTTTGGGATCAGGTGCAATGGCTGAACGGATCGGGCCGCCCGATGCCGCGAGGGATGTTTCGCAATGG
>NZ_JBFHIA010000257.1:0-4168 GCF_041596715.1 Phaeovulum sp. | reverse complement strand
TCATCCCGGTGCTGTCGATCAGCACGTCCGCCCGCGCCCGGATCGGGGCCAGCATGTCGATTTCCAGCGCGACACCTTCTGCGGGTTCGGTGGTGGGCGAAAGCGGGTGGCGACGGCGGGTTTCGCGGTAGCGGCGCACCAGCTCATCGGGCTGGCAGTCAAGATAGAGAACCTCTAGCGCCAATGTCGGGTCACGAGTCAGCCGGTCTATCAACTCGATCAGGTTCGAGGCGGAGAAATCGCGATTGCGCACGTCGATGCCAAGCGCGACAGGGCGCACGATCGGCGGCCCGAAAAGCAGCCGCGGCACGAAGCTGAGCGGCAGATTGTCGATTGGTTCGTATCCAAGATCTTCAAGCGCGGTGATCGCTGTGGTGCGCCCCGCCCCCGAAGCGCCGGTAACGAGCACTACGCGCTGCGTCGCCTCGCCCTGCCCGCCTGTGGTGCCCCGCGCTTGCGTCACGCCACCCTTCCCGCCTTGAGATATTGCCATATTGCTGCGGCAAAATGGACGCTTTGCACGCGCAGCACAAGAGGGACCGAGATGCCGCACCATTCAACTTCCCGCGCTGGCGGCAGCCGCTCTGATTCCTCGCGGTCAAGATCGACAGCCAACACCAATTCGGCTTCAGGGCAGGTTTCAGCGCCCAGCAGGCCAAGCCCGCGCGCCTCGATCCGGCCGCGGATCGGTGCGGGGACCGTAGCGATAAGTTTGCCGTCGCGTAGCGTCAGATTGGTGCGATCATCTGCCACCAGCACTGCCCCGAACGCCATGAGTTGCAGCGCAAGGCCCGATTTACCGCTACCCGAACTGCCCGTAATTGCCACCGCGCGCCCCAGATGCGCCACCGTGCTTGCGTGCAGGCAGAGTGGGGCTTTGCTCAAACCGGAAGGCCCACAACAAAGCGGGCCCCCAAAGGCTCCGAGGTCACATCGGCATAGGTCGGGCGGATGTTCTCGGCCCAGATAACGCCGCCATGCGCCTCGACAATCTGTTTGGAAATCGCAAGGCCAAGGCCCGAATGTTCACCGAACTGCCCTGCCGGACGCTCTGAATAGAACCGCTTGAAGATCTTGGTCAAAGCCTGTTCCGGAATACCGGGGCCAGTATCTTCGACTACGATCAGCACGCGGTTTTCGCGCTTACGCGCCCAGACACGCACCGCGTCGCCCTCTTCGCAGAACGAAAGCGCGTTGGTGATGAGGTTCACGAACACCTGCGCCAGCCGCGCCTCAAGCCCGTGAATCATCACCGATTGCGATGGCAGGTCGGTGATGAAATCCACACCGTTCTTGGCGGCCTCCGCCCCGTGATATTCGGTCAGATTGGCGAGCATCTTCAGAAGATCGAAGGATTCCTCTTCTTCCTTCACCAATTCGGCATCAAGCCGCGAGGCGTTGGAAATGTCGCTGACCAGTCGATCGAGGCGGCGCACATCGTGATCGATCACGTTCAACAATTTGGTGCGATGGTCATCGCGTTTGGTGACGTGCAGGCTGGCAACCGCCGAGCGCAAGCTGGCAAGCGGGTTCTTGATTTCATGCGCGACATCGGCGGCAAACTGTTCGTTGGCGTCGATCCGATCATAAAGCGCGGCCACCATACCGCGCATTGCCCCTGAAAGCCGCCCGATCTCATCGGGGCGCGCAGTCAGGTCCGGAATCCGCACGCGGCCGGGGCTCATCTTGCGGGCGTGCTTGTCGCGGCCAATTTCTGCGGCGGCGGCAAGGTCGGAAAGCGGGTTGGCAATGGTTGAGGCCAGCACCAAGCTCAAGCCAATCGACACGATGATGGCGATCACGAAGACTTGCAGCACCTGCTCGCGTTCGACGCGCACCAGATCGTCGATCACGCCTTCGACCGAGGTCAGCGCCACCACGCCAACCACGCGTCCATCCTGCAAAATCGGGGTCGCTACCGAAAAGGTGGTTTCACCCGTGGCGCTGCGCCCGGTGCTGATCCGGGTGGTGCCAGACAGGGCCGTTGGCAAAAGCGCCCGCACCGAGGCTTGCGACTCATCGGGTGCGACTTCCGCCTCGGGCGGCGATGAAAACAGCGCCGCCATGCCTTCCCAGATCCGGTTCAGAAAATCGGTGATGACCGTTGGGCGGTCGTCTGCACCAAGCCCTTCGACCACCGTAGAATTGCCCCGCGGCAGGCCAAGAGTGCTGCCAAGCAAGGTTTGCGAGGCATCGTAAACCCGAACCTCGACCCCCTCGGCGCGTTCCAGCGCCGCAAGTGTTGCCGCAACGTCGCTCTGCGCGCCCAAGCCTGCGTCGGCCGCGCCGTCTGCGGGCAGGCCGGCTTCGAACACATTGGCAACCAGACGTGCCTCGGCAACCAGCCCGCTTTCGCGCTGCAACAGCAGGCTGCTACGGAACGGGTTGAGATACAGCACCCCCGCCACCAGCACGACCATGGCCAGCAGGTTGAAGGTGATGATCTTGCGCGCCAGCGGCGATGAATTGAGCAAGACCCAACTGCGCCGCTCGCGGTTCTGGCGCAGTTCGCCATCGACCAGATCGTCGGGGGCAACCCAGTCTTCGCCCAGCACCACATCGGTGTCGGACCTGCGTTTTGACGTCGTCAATCCTATCCCCGCCGCCATGCTCATTCTTCGTTGTAACGATAACCGATCCCGTAAAGCGTTTCGATCGCCGTGAAGTCATCATCAGCCATGCGCATCTTCTTGCGCAGACGCTTGATGTGGCTGTCGATGGTGCGGTCGTCCACATAGACTTGGTCGTCATAGGCCACGTCCATCAACTGGTCGCGGCTTTTCACAAATCCGGGGCGGGTTGCAAGCGCCTGTAGCAGCAGGAACTCGGTCACCGTCAGGGTGACATCGTTACCCTTCCAGGTAACCGAGTGGCGCAGCGGGTCCATGGTGAGTGCGCCACGCACCATCACCTTGGTTTCCTCGGTCGTTGCGACCTCGCCCGTTGCAATCGCGTCTTGGCGGCGCAAAAGCGCGCGAATACGCTCGACCAGCAGGCGCTGGCTGAACGGCTTTTTCACATAATCATCAGCGCCCATGCGCAGGCCAAGAACCTCATCGATCTCATCATCCTTGGAAGTCAGAAAGATCACCGGCATCGTGGTGCGCTGGCGCAGCCGCTGCAAAAGATCCATCCCGTCCATGCGCGGCATCTTGATGTCCAGCACCGCCATATCCGGAAGGCGCTTGTTGAATGCATCATAGGCAGATTGACCGTCATTATAGGTTTCGACTTCGAAGCCCTCTGCTTCGAGCGTCATCGAAACGGAAGTCAGAATATTCCTGTCGTCGTCAACGAGTGCGATCCTCGACATGCTGGGGTCCCTTAACTGCTCTGGGTGCTTCGTTTGTTCTAGTTTTAAGGCATACTCCGCTTTCCACGGGCGGGAATCAACTCTCAAGTACGAATCACCCCCTTCCGGCGAATCAGCAGGCCCGAAAAAACCGAATCTTTGACTAATTTGTCGCACCTTTAAGGACTTGTCGCACAAAGCGCATTTGGTTGCGCTAACCCGAACAAACCCTTCTGTTCCTTCCTTTTCGCTGCGTGGTATAGGAGCGGCATTCGCGGCCAAACTCATGCGTCGGCGGATCGGCAGCCCCCGGGAGAGGACTGCCGGGTCACACCCTTTGAACCGCCGCACGACGGCATCGGGAGCAGAAAAGATGAGCATCGGACGCGTCAACCCGGCGAACCGACTGGAAGATCAAGGTATCACCGGCCTTGGCACTGTTCACTACAACCTGATCGAGCCGCAGCTCGTTGAGGCCGCACTCAAGCGCGGCGAAGGAACGCTCGGAAAGGGCGGTGCGTTCTATTGCACGACCGGCAAGCACACCGGCCGTTCACCGAAAGACAAGTTCGTCGTTCGCACCCCCGAGGTGGAAGAATCCATCTGGTGGGAAAACAACGCGCCGATGGCGCCTGATGCCTTTGACAGGCTGCACGCCGACATGCTGGCGCACCTCAAGGGCCGCGAAGTTTTTGTACAAGACCTTTACGGCGGTGCCGACCTTGAGCATCGGCTGGATGTACGCATCGTGACCGAACTCGCGTGGCAGGGCCTTTTCATCCGCCACATGCTGCGCCGCCCCGCCCGCCATGAACTTGATGGCTTTGTGCCCGAGTTCACCATCATCGACGCGCCCTCGTTCAAGGCAGATCCGGC
>NZ_JBFHIA010000256.1:0-4185 GCF_041596715.1 Phaeovulum sp. | reverse complement strand
GGATGGGCGGCTGAGCCTTGGCGTCGATGCGTTCAAGGGTCTGTCGGATTCTGTAACCTACAGGCGTTCGATCAATGGGTTTTCCACCTACAGAAATGACGCCGACAACGACAGCCTGATCGACGAAACCTCGATCGCGCCTTTTGCCCAATACGAGTTCTCGCCCGCCGAGGATTTCCGGGTTTCCTTGGGCGCGCGTTGGGAAAACTACGAAATCGATGTGGATGATCGTTCAACCTACGATCTCGATGGATCGAAAAGCTACTCTGATCTGGTCAAGAAAGCTGGCGTGACGTGGGAATACGAGCCGAACCAGATTCTCTGGGCATCGGTCTCGGAGGGGTTCTACGTGCCTTCGACCTCGGCGACCGTGACCACGGCAAACGCGACGGACCTGCCTGCGGAAGAATCGCTGACATGGTCTGCCGGGATTCGCGGTGAAATGGCGGGCGGGCGCTTGGGCTATGATGTCGGGATATTCCACACCGAAATCCGCGGAATGGCTGTGTCGCTGGCCTGTGGCGGTGATGCCGTGATCTGCCCCGGTGATCCCACTGGCACCTATAGCGCCGCCGCCGGGGAAGTGCGCTATCAAGGTCTGGAAGCAGAGCTGCGGTGGCGTGCAAGCGATAAGGTCCGGCTGGATGCGAGCTATACCTACGCGCACAACACCTATGTCGATTTCGTTTCCACGTCTGGGGACTTTACCGGCAACACGGCCTCGGCCAGCCCGGATCACCACGTCAACCTGCGCGTCAGCTACATGCCGACAGAGCAATGGTCCTTCGAGGCGGAGGCAGATTGGATTTCCTCCTACTACACAAACGAAAGCAATACGGACAGCTACGAACGCCCGGTCCTGTTCAATCTGCGCGCCCAGCATAGCCTGAATGATCGGGTGAGCCTCTCGCTCGCCGTCGAAAACGTGCTGAACGAAAAATACTCCAAGCGCGTTTCGTCCACCGAGGCTGCTGTTCCGGTCCGCAGCTACAACGAAGGCTATTCCGGTCGAACCATCCGGTTCGGCGTGAACATCGCGCTTTGAGGAGAGGGAACATGATGACAGTTCGCATGGCGGGGGGCTTCCCCCGCCTGCGGGCCCTTATCCGGGCCTGCACGTTTGGAATACTCACGGCCGCTTGCGGTGTTGGCGCCGCAAGCGCCGACGTTGTGGCACCGAAGGTGGCGGTCCTTTCGACCGCTTTCGTGCTGCCCGCAAAGTTTAGGATGATCGCCGAGGCAGCCAAGCAAAGCGACGTCATCGTCGAATGGCGCCACGTTGATACCTCGTCGCCAGACGAAATCGCCGCAGCACTGGACGGGGCCGATTTGGTGATGATCGATGCCCCGCGCGACACCGACATCGCGGCAGTCGAGGCAGGGGCAGGCGATGCGGTGCGCGCTTCGGGCCTGCCGGGGCTGCGCGTTTCGGTGATGAATACATCGCGCGTAGAGGCATTCGGTGGCCTGAACGCCGACGTCGGGCAGCAGCTTTACAGCTACTGGGTGGCGGGCATGCATGAAAACCATGTCAACTGGGGGGGCTTCGTCGCCGCTCTGGTGCGTGGGCAAGACCTTGCGGCGGTTCCGCCACCCGAGGATCTGCCCAACGGTGGCATCTATCACCCCAAGGCGGACAGGATCTTTGCTGACCTTTCCAGCTATCTGGAGTGGTGGGAGGCGCAGAATGGCGCGCGCGACGGAAAAGCCGTGATCGGGATGGAGTTTTCCTCATCCTACATTTCGGATGGCCAGACGCTGATGCTGGATGAAATCGTCTCGGGTATTCAGGCGAAAGGCGCGGTTCCGCTGGCATTTTACCGGGCATCGCGACTGGCGCGCGAAGCGACGCAGAGCTGGGAGGAAGCAAATGCGGCCGCGAACACAGAGCCGGTCGAAACGGAGCCGAGCGGGTTGGTCTTTCCCAATCCCGTCGATTTCACGCGCAGGGTTTCCAGCGAGCCGCTGATCACACAGGACGGGCAAACGGTGCTCGATGTGCTGTTCGTCAACACCTTCATCGGGGGGGATCCGGATGGGCGCAAAGCATGGCTGCAAACGCTGAACGTTCCGGTAATCCACCTGATGAGCTACCGCGACGGGGACCGGGCCGCCTACCTTGCCGACCCTGCGGGCGTAGATGCGTTTTCGCTGCCCTTCACGCTGACCAATTCCGAATACATCGGGATGCAGGACCCGATCATGCTGTCCACCGTCGAGGATGGTCAGATCACCCCCATGCCCGAGCAGCTCGAGCTTCTTTTGTCCAAGGCCATGCGTCTTGCGGCGCTGCGCGAGCTTCCAAACAGCAAAAAGCGGGTGGCGATGGTCTACTGGAACACCCCAGAGGGCGAAACCAACATGGGTGGGTCGAACCTGAACCTGCCGCGCTCGATGGTCGATATGGCAGAGGCCATGCGGGGCGAAGGCTACCTGATCGACGCGTTTTCCGACACTGATGTGACTGACCGCGCAGCAGGTATGCATGCACCCCGCTACCGGGCCGATGGGCTGGACAGGCTGGTCGCTGGCGAGGACTGGGCGTTCCTGCCGATGAGAGATTATCAGGCGTGGTTTTCGTCTTTGCCTGCCGAGGTGCAGGACCGGATCAACCAATATTGGGGCGCGCCTGAAGACAGCCAGTGGCTGGTCACGCGCGATGACGTTCTGGGTTTTGCCATTCCGCGCCTGCAACTTGGCAATCTGACCATTCTGCCCCAACCCCCGCGCGGCGCGATCGCGTCGGATGCGATGGACGACATGGAACGTGATCTGTTCCATGACGACAAGGTGCCGGTGAACCACCCTTATCTTGCCACCTATCTCTGGTTGCGGCAGACACAGGATGCGCTGATCCATTTCGGAACGCACGGCTCACAGGAATGGACCCCGGGCAAGGAACGGGGCCTTTGGGCCTTTGACGATCCGCAGCTTCTGGCTGGCGATATTCCGATCGTCTATCCCTACATCGTTGACAACATTGCCGAGGCGATCCACGTCAAACGACGCGGGCGGGGCGTGGTGGTCAGCTATCAGACCCCGGCTTTCGCGCCCGCAGGGCTTTCACCCGATCTGACGGCGATCAACGACTATTTCCGCGAGTATCACACCGTGGTCGAAGGCCCCGCGCGCGAAAACCTGCGCCAGCAGATCATCGCCAAGGCGGTCGAGGTTGGTTTCGACAAGGATCTGGGGCTGGAGGAAGGCGCATTGGCCGCCGATTTCGACGCCCATTCCCGTGATCTGGAAACGCTGCTTGAAGATTTGGGCGCGCAGATGCAGCCGTTGGGGTTGCACACTTTCGGGACTGGCCCCGACACGCAGGTGTCGATGGCGGCGAACGTCATGCAGATGATGGGTGCGCCATTCTACGAGGCATTGGGCGTCGATCCTGGCGAAATCTTCAAGGCCGGGTTCGAGACGTTGGAAGACACCCTGCCGATGCAATTCGTGATCCAGCATGTTCTGGGTGATGTGCCTGCCGATCCGGCGTTGGCCGAATGGGTCGAAAAGGGGCGAGAGTATCGCGACATGCTCGATGGCTCGGGCGAGATCAGCGCGGTTCTGACCGGGCTCTCGGCAGGCTGGATCGACCCGTCCTACGGCGGCGATCCGATCCGCAACCCCGATGCGCTGCCGACGGGGCGGAACATCTACGGGTTCGACCCTTCGCGCATTCCCACCCGCAATGCCTATGCGGCAGGGCAGGTGGCGATAGAAGAACTGATCGCAACCCATACAGCCGAGCACGGGGAAGCACCCCAAAAGCTGGCCTTCACTATGTGGAGCACGGAAACGATGCGCCATCTGGGAATGCTGGAGGCGCAGATCCTCTACGCAATGGGTGTGCGCCCGATCTGGGACGAAGGGGGGCAAGTGACCGGGATGGAGGTGATCCCACTGGCCGAACTGGGCCGACCGCGGATCGACCCGGTAATCTCGCTGACCGGGCTTTACCGCGACCAGTTCCCCAATGTGATGGAGCGTTTCAACGAGGCGATCGTCATGGTCAACGCGCTGGACGAAACACCCGAGGAAAACCCGCTGCGCGCCAATACCGCGCGGATCGCCGACGCATTGCGCGCCGCAGGTATCGAGGGCGGTATCGCGGATAATTACGCGTTGACCCGGATGTTTGGCACGCAAAGCGGTGATTACGGCACCGGGCTGCCCGACGCCGTGATG
>NZ_JBFHIA010000255.1:0-4271 GCF_041596715.1 Phaeovulum sp. | reverse complement strand
TGTAAATCGGCTGATCTGACAGCGAGGCCATCATCACGCGCGTGCCTCCTGCTTCTTGACGATCAGCGCAACAAGCCGGCGGGTGATTGGCGCGACCACCAGAACAACCGGAAAGGCAATGAACCACGACAGCAGCCAAGCATTCATCCACATGCCGATAAACCCATCGGCCAAGCCCGCATTGCGCAGCGTGGCGATTGCAGAGACGACAGCGGACATCAGGCCAGAGAGCACGAAACCGAAGAGATAGGGGGCAAAGCGAGCAGGCATCTGGAACTCCATTTTTCGAGATGCTTGTCAGATAGCCGCCCAAAAGGTATTGCGGAACGCGCACTGTTCGCACTTTATCCATGCATCTGACGCCATGTATCAATGGGGTGCCTATGCCTGATTTGAACCTTCTGGTGACGCTTGATGTTCTGCTATCCGAAGGCAGCGTGGCCGGGGCCGCGCGCCGCCTGCACCTCAGCCCCTCTGCGATGAGCCGGGCCCTTGCGCGGTTGCGCGAGGTTACTGGCGACCCGTTGCTGGTGCGGGCTGGAAGGGGCCTTGTGCCCACGCCCCGTGCGATAGAGCTTCGCGCGCAGGTCGGCGCACTTGTTGACGGTGCGAATGCGGTGCTGCGGCCGACCGAAAAACTTGATCTTGGCAAGCTGAAACGTCGCTTCACTTTGCGAACCAGCGAGGGCTTTGCGGAAACTTTCGGCCCCAAGCTTCTTGCGCTTGTGGCAGAGCAGGCACCCGGTGTGACACTGCATTTTCTTACCAAACCCGATAAACGAAGCGCGCCCCTGCGCGAAGGCGATGTCGATATCGAGACCGGGGTGATCGACGCGCAAACTGCGCCGGAGCTGCGCAACCTGCCCCTTTTCGAAGATCGGTGGGTGGGGGTAACGCGAGAAGATCATCCTCTGGCGCAGGGCAAGCTGACGGTCAGCGATTTTGCTGCCAGTGGTCATATCCTTGTGTTGCGCGACGGCCTGCACGGCGCAGAAATCGATGAGGCGATCCGCGTGGCTGGCCTCGAACGGCGCATCAGCGCGGTGGTAAACGGCTTTTCTACGGCTCTTGCATTGGCGCGCGAGACGCAACTGGTCGCAACTGTGCCAGAGCGCCATACCGAGGGGCTGCGCAAGGGCATGTGCAGCTTTTCGCTGCCGGTCGATGTGGCACCGTTCACGGTTTCCATGCTTTGGCATCCACGAATGGATGGCGATCTGGCGCACCGTTGGCTGCGTAGCTCTGTCCGGAGTGTCTGCGCGCTGCGGCGGGGCGCAAAGCCGAAAGAATAAATCGCGCAGACATGGCGTTCCGTGCACGGATGAAGTGCATACGGCGCGCGTTCTGCCATGTTCGTGGCTAGGCTATGGTGTTTGTCACTTGTTTCCATCGAGGGAAGGGGGCTTCGCATGACCGCGCTTTCGACATCTGCTCCGGAAAGCGAGCATCTATCGGTTTTAGGCGCAACGAACAGAAGTGCTGCGGCGTCTCGCGGTTCTCATGCGAAGGCGCAGTTCCTGGCAAGGATGACGGGCTTTCTTTTCCTCGTCACTTTCGCAACCTCGATCCCGGCGCTGTTCTGGTTCTACGCGCCAGCCCTCAAAGACCCGGCCTTTATCTTGGGCGAAGGGCTTGACCCCCGCATTTCAGTGGGCGCGCTTCTCGAACTTGTCCTGATCTTGGCCAATGTCGGCACGGCCCTTGCTCTCTATCCGGTTCTCAAAGCGCGGTTTGAAGTTCTTTCACTGGGTTTTGTCGTAGCTCGGCTTACCGAATCCGGTTTCATCGCGGTTGGCATCATTGCGATGATGGCGTTGAATACGCTGCGTTTGCACGCAAGTGGGGCGGACGATGGCGTGCTGCTCGGGATTGGCCAAGCGCTTGTGGCCATTCATGACTGGACCTTCCGCATCGGGCCGGGCGTCGTCGTGGGCATCGGGAACGGCCTGATCCTCGGCTATATAATGTGGAGAACGCGGCTGGTGCCGCGGGCCATGTCGATTCTTGGGCTGATCGGCGGCCCTTGCCTGCTTGTCGCTGGCATAGCCGTTCTTTTTGGCTGGATAGAGGCGGGCTCTGCCGTGCAGGCCATTGCCACCGTGCCAGAGTTCTTCTGGGAGCTTTCGTTGGGTATCTGGCTGCTCGTGAAAGGGTTCAGCGCGTCTGCCTTGTCCGAACTGGAAGATCGGGCTGCGGGCTGATCGGATCGTTTCCCTAGCCGAAACGGGGGCTGGTTCGCCTTAAGCCCGACGTCAGCCATGCGCCGCTTTCACGATCGAAGCGGGGCATGGGCCGGTTGCCAAGTTTCATGCAATCACGCGCCTCGGGTGAAGTCGCTCAGAACGGTCATGGTGTCTACTTCGATGCCAAAGGGCGCGGCGCTGAGCTTGTCGATGAAGGCAGAAAGGGCCTCGGCGTCGTGGACCTCTACTTCGACAACTGCATCAATCGGCCCGGCGACAGACCAATAGCCACGAACCTCTGGCAGGCTACGCAGATACGCCAAGGCTGGCGCGCAGGGCCGCACACCAAGGCGCGTCATCAGCAGCGCGCGATGCGGCCTTGTTGAGAATGGCAAGTGGATGTCTGCGTGATAGCCGCGGATCGTGCCCTGTTCTTCCAGCCGCCGCACACGTGCTTGGGTCGCGGGCCGTGACAGATGAACCCTTTCAGAAAGCTCTGTCATCGACATCCGCCCATCCCCGGCAAGAAGTTCGAGGAGCCGACGGTCGGTCCTGTCAAGTTCTCCGGGGTCGGCCATGATTTCAATCTTTCTGCGAATAGTAGGCATCTTCCGACGTTCCGCAAATCGCCGCAAGGACCGGAATACTTTAAATCTCTTTTCGTCAAACGAAAGGAAAACAACATGCAGAAGATCGAAGCGCGTGATTTTACGGCCAAGACGGCTTGGGCAGCCATGGATATCGCAGATATCGAGGGCGCAACCGTTCGGCTGCATTGGACAGACCAGCCCTACGTCTGGCACGTCAATGAGGGCGAAGAGGTTTTCGTGGTGCTGGACGGATCGGTCGCGATGAAGTTCCGCGATGCCTCGGGCGAGCATGAAGTGCCGCTGATGCCCGGCGATATATTCCACGCCGAAAACGGCGATGAACATCTTGCCGTGCCAAATGGCGTAGCCCGGATTCTGGTTATCGAAAAACGCGGAAGCGTTTGAAGGGCAAAAGGAAGCATGAGGGCAGGGTGGGCCGCGAAAGCGCAGTTTTCGCGGCTTTGCCGCGGCGCGGGGAAAGCGGATGCAAGTGGTCGTGCACGGCCTCTCCGCGCTGCTATTCTGGTTGCTGCCCATGGATTTAAGCAAACCGGGCCGCGTCATTCTGAATGTGGTGCCCGCGATAGATTCAGCGTCAAGAATCCCTAGACGGCATTTCCAAGTTTTGCCAGTTTGCGTGGAATGTGAAGCCACGGGGCTGCAACCGATCTGCCGACGGTCTTTGCCCTGCTTATGATTATAAGAAGGTAGAAATGAGCCAAAACATTCGCACAGTTTCACTTGCCGACATGTCTTTGCGCGAGGCATGCGATATGTTTAACCAGAGTTATCAGCACTACATCGTGCCGATCACCTTCGATCTGCCGATGCTGACCCGCCGGATACAGGCCGAAGACATCGATCTTATTTCGAGCCGCTTGTTGCAAGACGATGCTGGCGCGCCTGCCGGAATCATGCTGATCGCCCGCCGTGGCCGCATAAGCCGGTTGGCCGGGCTTGGCATCATCCCGGAACGGCGCGGGGCGGGGATGGGTTCGCGGGCCGTGGCACTCGCCATAGCCGAAGCCCGCGCGCGCGCCGATACACATATGATCCTTGAAGTGATCGAAACGAACACCGTTGCGATTTCGACCTATTCGAGGGCGGGTTTCGTTTCGCGCCGCAGGTTGGTGGGGTACACGCATGACCCTGTGCAGGCCGAAGATGGCGCGGTGGCCTGCTCGATAGATCACGCCTTGGCGTTGCTGATGTCAGCCTATCCATCCGATCCGAGTTGGCAATTCTCACCGGTCTGTTTTGCAGGCACCAGCGCCAGTTACGACGCGTTTCGGACAGAGGACAACAGCGCGGCGGCACTGGTGGATGGCACAGGCGCCACAGCGCGCCTTCTGGCCTTCGCCGTCACACCCACAGAGCGGCGAAAAGCTGTTGGTCGCCGCTTCATGAAGGCTTTGTTGGGCCGTTTCCCGAACAAACCCTGGGCCATCTCGGCAGCGATGCCTGAAAACCAAGCAGCCGCCTTTCTGACGGCGACGGG
>NZ_JBFHIA010000254.1:0-4326 GCF_041596715.1 Phaeovulum sp. | reverse complement strand
GCATTCACCGCGCGGCGCGAGCCCGGCGGAGGCGGCGCGTCGGGGGCGTATTTGCCAGTCAGAAGGCCCGCGGCAAGCGGCGAATAGGCCAGCAGCATAACGTCCTCGTTCACGCCCAGTTCCGCCAGATCGGTATCGTAGAGGCGGGAGAGCAGGGAATATTCGTTCTGAATGCTGATCGCCCGCGGCCCGACGCCTTCTTCGGCCAGTGCCAGCCACTGCGCCATGCCCCATGTCGTTTCGTTGGAAAGCCCGAAGTGCCCGATCTTGCCCTCGGCCTGCATTTCGCAAACCGTGGCAAGGCAGGCGCGCATATCGGCAAGGTTGGCCTCGCGGTTCTGCTTCGATGGGTCATAGCCCCAGTTGCTGCGAAAGCCGTAGGTGCCGCGGTTGGGCCAGTGAAGCTGGTAAAGGTCGATATGGTCTGTGTTGAGCCTGCGCAGCGACGATTCAACTGCCGCGCGGATCGCCGCCGGGGTGATCGGCGCACCATCGCGCACGGCCGCAGACCCTTCGCCGGTAATCTTCGTCGCCAGCACCACGTCATTGCGCCGCCCGCGGCGCGCGATCCAGCTGCCGATGATTTCTTCGGTGCGCCCCACGGTTTCGGCACGCACCGGGTTGACCGGGTACATTTCGGCGGTGTCGATGAAATCGATCCCGGCCGCCAGCGCGCGGTCGATCTGCTCGTGCCCTTCAGCCTCGCTGGTCTGCGAGCCCCATGTCATAGAGCCAAGACAGAAGGCCGATACCTCCGGCCCGCTACTACCCAGTCTTTTGCGCTGCATCATTTGCCTCATTTCCGTCAGTTCGCATGTCGGCGCGACCCTGCCACATGCGGCGCGCGCCCGAAACCCCTGCTGCATTGCAGATTTTCATGCCGTGGGGCCACCCAGAGGTATTTTGCGGCGCAGAACGTGATGCGCGCTGGTCAGAAAGCCAGCGTTGCGGCCACCGCGCGCTGCCAGCGGGCGTATTTGCGCGCGCGCTCCGGTTCTGCAAGTGCGGGGGTAAAACGGCGCTCGGCCGACCATGCGCGGGCGAAGTCATCTTGGTTCGCACAGATGCCGGACTTCATGCCAGCAAGCCACGCGGCACCAAGTGCGGTGGTTTCGAGCACCTTCGGGCGGTCAACCGGTGCGCCAAGGATGTCGGCCAAGAACTGCATGGTCCAATCCGAAGCCGCCATGCCGCCATCGACCCGCAGCACCGCCTGCCCGAAATCGGGCCAGTCGGCGCGCATCGCATCTAGCAGATCGCGGGTTTGAAAGCCGACGCTTTCAAGCGCTGCCCGGGCAAGCTCTGCCGGGCCGGAATTGCGCGTCAGCCCGAAGGTGGCACCACGCGCCTCGGCTGCCCAATGCGGTGCGCCAAGCCCGGTGAAGGCGGGAACCAGAACCACCTCTTGCTCTGGGTCGGCGGCCTCGGCAAGGGCTTGGGTTTCGGGTGCCGAGGCGATCACGCGCAGCCCGTCGCGCAGCCATTGGACCGCAGCACCCGCCACGAAGATCGAACCTTCAAGCGCATAGGTCGGCTTGCCCGCAAGTTGATAGGCGATGGTGCCAAGCAAGCGGTTGCGGCTTTCGACAAGTTCGTCGCCGGTGTTCAGCAGCGCAAAGCAGCCCGTGCCGTAGGTGGCCTTGAGCATACCCGGCTGAAAGCAGGCCTGCCCCAGCGTTGCCGCCTGCTGATCGCCCGCAACACCGAGAATGGCAATCGGGCCACCGAAAAGCGAGGGTTCGGTCGTGCCGAAATCGGCCGCGCTGTCGCGCACCTCGGGCAGCATCGACATGGGCACACCGAGACGCGCGCAAAGGCTTTCATCCCATTGGCCCTTGCGAATGTCGTAAAGCATGGTGCGCGAGGCGTTAGTGGCGTCGGTTGCATGAACTTTTCCACCTGTCAGCCGCCAGATCAGGAAGCTGTCGATGGTGCCGAAGGCAAGCTCGCCCGCCGCGGCGCGCGCCCGCGCACCGGGCACGGTTTCCAGCAGCCATGCGATTTTGGTGGCCGAGAAATAGGGGTCAAGCAGTAGCCCGGTCTTGTGGCGCACCTCGTCCTCTAGGCCCTCGGTGCGCAGTTGCGCGCAAAGCGGGGCGGTGCGGCGGTCTTGCCAGACGATGGCGTTGTGGATCGGCGCGCCAGTAGCGCGGTCCCAGACCACGGTGGTTTCGCGCTGGTTGGTGATGCCGATGGCGGCCACATCGCGCGCACTTAGCGCAGCCTCTTCCAGCACGCGGCGTACGGCGGCCAGCACGGTGGACCAGATTTCCTCGGGGTCATGTTCCACCCAGCCGGGCGAGGGGTAGTGCTGCGCAAACTCTTGCTGCGCCACGCCGCGCGGATGCAATGCGGCGTCAAACAGAATTGCGCGGCTGGACGTGGTTCCCTGATCGATTGCGAGAATGTAGTCGCTCATGCCCCCCCCATGAACGCCGCCAGTGCATCTGTCTGCTCTGCCGTCAGCCGCAGCCCGAGTTTCGAGCGCCGCCAAAGCACATCTGCCGCCGTGCGTGCGTATTCATGCGACATTAGCCAGCGAACCTCGGCCTCGGTCAAGGTCGCGCCAAAATCGCGGCCAAGATCTGCGGGTGACGCGGCCTCGCCCAGCACCGCGCGCGCTTCTGTGCCATAGGCGCGGATCAGGCGCGCGGCCCATGCGGGGCTGAGGAAGGGGTAATCGGCGCAAAGCGCATCGGTCAGCGCAGCAACTTGGTCATGGCCAAAATCGCCGCCGGGCAATGCCACCCGCGCGGTCCAGTTTGGCGCGATGCCGCCCAGACCGGGGGCGAGTTTGGCCAGCGCCGCCTCGGCCAGTTTGCGGTAGGTGGTGATCTTGCCGCCAAACACGTTCAAAAGCGGCGCGCCCTCGGTACGGTCAAGCGAAAGCACATAGTCGCGCGTGGCTTCGGTGGCCGACTTCGCGCCATCGTCATAAAGCGGGCGCACGCCGGAATAGGTCCATACGATATCGGCCCGCGTGACCGGCTTGGCGAGGTATTTTGAGACGAAGGTGCACAGATACTCTTGTTCCGCCTCGGTGCAGGCCGCCGTGGCGGGGTCGCCCTCGTGGTCGAGGTCGGTGGTGCCGATCAGGGTGAAATCCTGCTCGTAGGGCAGGGCAAAGACGATCCGCCCATCTTCGCCCTGAAAGAAATAGGCGCGGTCATGCGCGAAAAGCCTGCGCGTTACGATGTGGCTGCCGCGCACCAGCCGCACCCCTTCGCCCGAGCGCACATCCAACGCGCCGCCCATCACCTCGGCCACCCAAGGGCCAGCCGCGTTGACGACCGCGCGGGCCAGATGCTCTTGCCACCCGGCCTCGCCCTCGGTCACAATCCGCCAAAGCGCGCCCTCGCGCTCCGCATGGGTGACGCGCGTGCGCACCATCACCTTGGCCCCGCGCGCCTCCGCATCGCGGGCGTTCAGCACCACAAGGCGCGAATCGTCCACCCAGCAATCGGAGTATTCGAAAGCATCGGTGAACTTGGGGTTCAGCGGTGCCCCCGCCGGATCTTGGCGCAGGTCGAGTTTGCGCGTGGCGGGCAGAATCTTGCGCCCGCCCATATGGTCGTAAAGAAAAAGCCCCGCGCGTATCACCCAAGCCGGGCGGTGGCCGCGCAGCCAAGGCATCGTCAGCCCGAGAATCCTCGAAACCGGAGTGCCGCCCACAAAGCGCATCGAGGGATGCGTTGGCAGCACAAAGCGCATTGGCCAGCTGATATGCGGCATCGCCACCAGCAAAGTCTCGCGTTCGGCCAGTGCCTCGTGCACCAAGCGCAACTCGAGGTATTCAAGATAGCGCAGCCCGCCGTGGAAAAGCTTGGTCGAGGCGGACGAGGTGCCTTGCGCCAGATCGCCCATTTCCGCCAGCGCCACCCGAAGCCCGCGCCCCGCCGCGTCGCGCGCAATACCGCAGCCGTTTACGCCGCCGCCGATGATGAAAAGATCAAATGGTTGCGCGGGCATGGACTCACCTGTTGGCTGTTCTGCACCATGCTCGCGCCGACGCGCGGCAAGGTCAAAACAAATCTTCGCTTTTGCGCGTTTATGTTCTAATTTGCGCGAAAGGGGGCCGCCGTGGCATTGAACTTCAGGCAGCAAGAGATTCTGGCACTGGCGCGCGCCGAACGGCGGGTGGTGGTAGAAGACCTTGCCGCGCGCTTTGGCGTGACCTTGCAAACTATCCGCCGCGATCTGGCCGATTTGGCCGAGACAGGGCAATTGGAGCGGGTGCACGGCGGTGCCGTGGTGCGCTCGGGCATGGCCAATATCGGCTACGAGGCGCGCCGGGGCATGAATGCCGCTGCCAAGGCCGCGATCGGG
>NZ_JBFHIA010000253.1:0-4328 GCF_041596715.1 Phaeovulum sp. | reverse complement strand
GCGCGAAGGCGCTGCGCATAAGTGCGATAGATCGAGGCGTCGTCCTCTTCTGAGGAAATGGCCAGCGCAAGGATCTCTTGCTCTGTCAGGTCGGAAAAGCGGCGGCGCGAGGCTAGGCCGGGGATCATAAGGAACCTCATCTGTTTTGGCGCATGCTAGCGGCGTAAGCGGGCGCAGCAAGGGCAAAACGCCTGCCGCAGAACCATTGACGGGGCAGAGGCCGACACTTAAGGCAGGTAAATGCCGCTACCGGGAGGAACCGATGCCGGGAGAAACGCAAGCGCTGATCGTGATCGATCTGCAAAACGACTTCTGCCCCGGCGGCGCGCTAGCTGTGGCGGGTGGAAACGAGATCGTGCCGCGCGTCAACGCGCTGCTCGACGCTTTCCCGATCCGCGTGCTGACGCAAGACTGGCACCCGGCGGATCACGCGAGTTTTGCCGAAAACCATGCCGAGGCCGCGCCTTTTTCAGTTATAGAAATGCCTTACGGGCAGCAGGTGCTTTGGCCCGCGCATTGTGTGCAAGGCAGCCACGGCGCGGCGCTGCACGCTGATCTACATTCCGATCGCGCAGACCTGATCTTGCGCAAGGGCTTTCGCGCGGGGATCGACAGCTACTCGGCATTTTACGAGAATGACCGGGAAACCGCTACCGGCCTTGCGGGCTATCTGCGCGAGCGCGGTGCCACGCATCTGACCTTTGCGGGGCTTGCCACCGATTTCTGTGTGGCATGGTCGGCACTTGATGCGGTGCGGTTGGGGTTTGGGGCAACCGTGCTGACCCGCGCCTGCCGCGCCATCGACCTTGACGGATCGCTGGCCGATGCGCTGGAAAAAATGCGCGCCGCTGGCGTGAATCTGGAGCCCTGACATGGCCGACATCGCCACCCGCGTTTACGACCACAAGTGGAAGATCGACCCGATCGTGCGCAGCCTGATCGACACCGATTTCTACAAGCTGCTGATGTGCCAATCGGTTTTTCGCAACCGGGCGGATACGCAGGTCACCTTTAGCCTGATCAATCGCAACAAGTCGATCCGTCTGGCCGATCTGGTGGACGAGGGCGAGTTGCGCGAGCAGCTTGACCATGTGCGCTCGCTTTCGCTTAGCCGGGGGGAAAGCACTTGGCTGCGCGGCAACATGTTCTACGGCAAGCGGCAGATGTTCCGCCCCGATTTCATGGAGTGGTTCGAGGCATTCCGACTGCCCCCCTATCATCTGGAAAAGCGCGATGGCCAGTATGAACTGACCTTCGAGGGCAAGTGGCCCGATGTGATGATGTGGGAAATCCCGGCGCTGGCGATTCTGATGGAACTGCGCTCGCGTGCGGTGCTGAAAGACATGGGGCGGTTTGAGCTACAGGTGCTTTATGCCCGCGCCATGACCCGGCTTTGGGAAAAGGTCGAGAAACTGCGCGTGGGTCAGGCCCCGCGGATCGCCGATTTTGGCACGCGCCGCAGGCATTCGTTTCTGTGGCAAGACTGGTGCGTGCAGGCGATGATGGAGGGGCTTGGCAGCGCCTTCATCGGCACATCTAACTGCCTGATCGCCATGCGCCGCGACATCGAGGCGATCGGCACCAACGCGCATGAGTTGCCGATGGTGTATGCCGCACTTGTGGAGAATGACCAAGACTTGCGCGAAGCACCCTACCGGGTGCTGGCCGATTGGCAGGAAGAGCACGAAGGCAACCTGCGCGTCATCCTGCCCGACACTTTTGGCACCGCAGGTTTTCTAGAACACGCGCCCGACTGGTTGGCGGCGTGGACAGGTGTGCGTATCGATTCCGGCGACCCGGTGGTGGGTGCCGAAACCGCCATCGCGTGGTGGAAATCGCGCGGCGAAGACCCGCGCGAAAAGCTCGTGATCTTTTCTGACGGGCTCGACGTTGACACGATTTTGTCGTTGCAGGCGCGCTTCGCTGGCCGTGTGAAGGCGTCGTTCGGTTGGGGCACGCTTTTGACCAACGATTTTCGTGGCCTTGTTGCGGGCGACGGGTTGGCGCCCTTCAGCCTTGTGTGCAAGGCAGTTTCGGCCAATGGCAGGCCAACCGTGAAGCTATCGGACAACCCGCGCAAGGCCACGGGCCCTGCCGCCGAGATTGAGCGCTACAAAAAGGTGTTCGGCGTCGGCGCGCAGTCAGAACGCCCGGTGCTGGTCTGAACGGGCCTGCTTAGCTGGCGGCCCTGAGTACGCTGAACACCAGCGCCGACAGCAGGGCCGATGCAGGCACCGTAATCACCCAAGCCGCAGCGACCGCAAGCAGATGCGACCGGCGCACCAGTTTGCGCCGCTTGCGTTCTTCGGGTGGCACGACCTTGCCCTTGATCAGGCCAAGCGCCTTTGCCCGCCGCTCTGCATGCCATTCGCGGAAAAAACCAACGCCAAACACCGCCCCCACCGCGATATGCGTTGAGGAAACCGGCAAGCCCAGCCACGAGGCCACGATCACCGTCAGCGCCGCCGAAAGCGCCACGCAATAGGCGCGCATCGGATTAAGCTTGGTGATCTCGCTGCCCACCATGCGGATGAGCTTTGGCCCGAACAGCACCAGCCCGAACGAAATACCGCCCGCGCCGATCAGCATCACCCAAAGCGGCAAGGCCACGTTGGCGGCACCCGCATCGCCCTCGCGCACCGCATGCACGATCGCGGCAAGCGGGCCAACGGCATTGGCTACGTCATTGGCACCATGCGCAAACGAAAGCAGCGCGGCCGAGATGACCAGCGGCACCGAAAACAGCTTGCGCAGAGATTTCTTGCGATTCTCCATGCCTTCCGACTGTCGCCGGATCAGCGGCACCGAGATCATCCAGAAGACCAGCCCAAGCGATGCCCCGATTGTGAGCGCGGAGGCAAAGTCGATTTTGACAACCTTGCTGAGCCCCTTCAGCGCCAGATAGGCGGCAAACGCCCCCGCCATGATGCCGATCAGCACCGGCACCCATCGACGGGCTGCGGCGATCTTGTCGTCCACATACATGATGCGGGCCTTGATGAAGGCCAGAAACAGCGCCGCGATCACCCCACCCAGAACCGGCGAAATGATCCAGCTTAGCGCGATGCGTCCCACCACCAGCCAGTTGACGGTGTCTATCCCGGCAGCCGCTATGCCTGCCCCGACCACGCCGCCGACAATCGAATGGGTGGTGGAAACCGGCGCACCAAGCCATGTCGCAAGGTTGAGCCAAAGTGCCGCAGCCAGCAGTGCCGCCATCATCGCCCAAATGAAGGTGATGTCCTGTGCAAAAGCATCGGGCGAAACGATGCCGCTGGAGATGGTCTTGACCACGTCTCCACCAGCGATCAGCGCCCCGGCGGATTCGAACACCGCAGCAATCAGCAGCGCGCCGCCGAGTGTCAGCGCGTTGGCACCGACCGCCGGGCCCATATTGTTGGCCACATCATTGGCACCGATGTTCAGCGCCATATACGCGCCAATCGTCGCCGCCGCGATGACCACCAGCGCGTTGGGCTGGGCACCAAAGAACAATGCAGCACCAACGCCCGCCAGCACCACAAATGCCAGCGCTATGCCCGGTGCCACCAGTGGGCGCGAGACGAAATGTGTCGCTTCTTCAAGCCTATCGATCCGCCCAAGGTCTTTGTCGAGCGTCTTCCATTGGTTCTGCGGTCGCAGGGCCATGTCACATTTCCGTTGCGTGGCTGGTACAATCGGCCTGCGGGTTATCCCGAACCCAGCGACATAACAACCGTCAATAGGGTCACAGCCCGCCGAGCAGCACCTTCAAGCGCGGCTCTTCCACCATGGCCACGGCCTCGACGGGGCGCACCCAGCGCAGTATCCGCCGCCCGGCTTCGGGGAACTCTTGTTCCATGCCAGTTACGCGCACGATGAATACCTGCACCTCGCATGGCGTTGGTGCGGTCTTTTCGCGCTGCTTGAGGTAGTCGAAAGCGCCAAAGGGCAGCGCGCCGACTTCGCCCTTCACCCCGGCTTCCTCCCAAGCCTCGCGCAACGCCGCTTCGGCAAGCGTGCGGCCGCGCATCGGCCAGCCCTTGGGAATGATCCAGCGCCCGGTGCCGAGCGAGGATACCAAAAGCACCTCGCGCCGCCCTGGTCGCCCGCGCAGGCAAAGCGCGGCCACCTGAGTTGACGGTTGCGTCCGGCTGAAGAGGCGGCGCAGCCAATGGCGCATCGCGGCTAGTGCCTTCAGCAGCGCGCTATTCATCGTCGTCAACCTTGCCGCGCAGCGCCTTGACCTCGCCGCGCTCGGCCTTATGCGCGAGGCGCCGCCGCTTGCTGCCAGCGGTGGGTTTGGTCGGCACACGTCGTTTTGGCGCAACCAAGGCTGCGCGGATCAT
>NZ_JBFHIA010000252.1:0-4373 GCF_041596715.1 Phaeovulum sp. | reverse complement strand
GGCGTTCGAGCAGCGCCGCCCGGTGGTGCGCACTTTGCGGGCATTGGGCGCGCCGCTGCGGCGGCTGATCGCATTGATGGCGGTTGAGCTTGCCGTTCTGGCGCTGCTGGCGGGGGCGATCGGCGTGGCGCTGGGCTATCTCGTCGCGGCGGCGCTATTGCCGGATGTTGCTGCAACCCTGCGCGGGCTTTACGGGGCCGATGTTTCGGGCGCGCTTTCCTTGCGCCCTTCGTGGTGGCTTTCAGGTTTGGCGATGGCGATAGGGGGCACGGCCTTGGCGGCGGGCGGCGCGCTTTGGTCGCTGGCACGAATGCCGCTATTGGCTGGCGCGCAGCCGCGTGCATGGGTCATGGCGCGCCAGGGGCCGGGGCAGGTGGCGCTTTCGTTGACGCTGCTGGCGCTGTCTGGGGCGATTACGCTTTGGGGCAACGGGCTGATGGCCGGTTTCGTGATGCTGGGGGCGCTGCTGATCGGTGGGGCGCTTGCCCTGCCGCCGCTGTTGGCGCTGGTGCTGCGGCTGGGCGAGGCGCGCGCGCGAGCGCCCGTTGCGCAGTGGTTCTGGGCCGATACGCATCAGCAACTGCCCGGCCTATCGCTGGCGCTGATGGCGCTGTTGCTTGCGATGACAGCCAATGTCGGCGTCTCGACCATGGTTTCATCGTTTCGGCTGACTTTTGCGGACTTTCTTGATCAGCGATTGGCCTCAGAGCTTTATGTCAATGCCCAAGACCCGGCGCAGGCCGAGGCGATCACCACCTTGCTGACCGACCGGACCGAGGCGATCTTGCCCGTTCTGTTCATCGAGCAGCAGATCGCGGGCCTTCCGGCCAAGGTCTACGGCGTAAGAGACCATGCAACCTATCGCGACAACTGGCGCTTTCTGCGCGCAGTCCCGAACGCTTGGGACGCATTGGCGCGCGGCGAGGGAGTGCTGGTCAACGAACAGCTTTTCCGGCGGGCGGCGCTTGATCTTGGGGATGTCGTCGCAATCGCGCCGGGCGTATCTTTGCCGGTGCTGGGGGTCTACGGCGACTATGGCAACCCGGTCGGCCAGCTGATCGTGACCGAGCCCTTGTTCGGCCAGCAATTTCCGGCGGTGACTGCCTTGCGCTTTGGGCTGCGTGTCGATCCCGCGCAAATAGATGCCGTGCGCGCCACCTTGCACGATCAGTTGGGCGTTGCGGACAGCGCGATGGTCGATCAGGCGTCGATCAAGGCGTTTTCGCTTTCCGTGTTCGAGCGGACGTTCACGGTCACCACGGCGCTGAATATCCTGACGCTGTCGGTTGCCGGTTTCGCGATGATGCTCAGCCTTCTGACGCTTGCTGCCATGCGGCTGCCGCAACTGGCCCCTGTCTGGGCGCTGGGGCTGCCCCGGCGCAGGCTGGCGGCGCTGGAACTGTTGCGCGCGGTGGTTCTGGCTTCGCTGACAGCGGCGCTGGCCTTGCCGCTTGGGTTGGCGTTGGCCTGGGCATTGCTGGCGGTGGTGAATGTCGAGGCGTTTGGCTGGCGCCTGCCGATGTATCTGTTTCCGTTTGATTATGTGCGCTTGGGTGGGCTTGCCTTGCTGGCGGCTGCGCTTGCGGCGATATGGCCTGCGTGGCGGCTTTCGCGCACGCCACCCGCGCAATTGCTGGGGGTGTTTCGCAATGAACGTTAGGGCGCTGGTCCTGCTGATGTGGTTGCCGACGCAGGCGATTGCGCAGGGTTTTGCCGGGCTTGGCACAACGGCGCAAGATTTTGCCCAACCAGTGCCCGACACCCAGTTGCAGTTTCCAGCCGACCACGGCGCACACCCGGCCTATCGTATCGAGTGGTGGTATCTGACTGCCAACTTGACCGGCCCGGACGGCACAGCCTACGGGCTTCAATGGACGCTGTTCCGCTCGGCCCTTGCCCCCCGCGACGGGCAGGGCTGGGCAACGCCGCAACTTTGGATGGGCCACGCCGCGGTCACGACGCCCGATGCGCACTATGTGGCAGAGCGACTGGCCCGTGGCGGCATTGGGCAGGCCGGTGTAGAGGCAGCCCCGTTTTCCGCATGGATCGACGAATGGGCGATGGAGGGTGCGGATTTTGACCATCTGCGCTTGAATGCCTCGGGCACAGAGTTTGCGTATGACGTAAATCTCAGCGCGACTGGCCCCTTGGTGCTGCATGGCCAAAACGGGTATTCGGTAAAATCCGCAGCAGGGCAGGCGAGCTATTATTATTCGCAACCGTTCTTTCAGGTGCAGGGCACCATTACTTTGCCCGAAGGCGAAATCCCGGTCGTCGGCACGGCGTGGCTGGACCGGGAATGGTCATCGCAGCCGCTGGCGCAAGATCAACTTGGGTGGGACTGGTTTTCGCTGTCATTCGACACCGGCGACAAGTTGATGGGTTTCGTGCTGCGCGGCGACACCGACTATACCTCAGCCACATGGATCGACGCAGATGGCAGCGCACGGGCATTTCCCGACGGCGCATTCGAGGCCACGCCCCTTGCCCGGCACAAGGTTGCCGGGCGCGAGGTGCCCGTCGAATGGCGCGTCCGCCTGCCCGCACAGGGCATTGAAGTGGCAGTAAAGGCATTGAACGTCGATGCATGGATGGACACTTCGGTGCCTTATTGGGAAGGCCCCGTGATGATTTCTGGCAGCCACGGCGGAGTGGGGTATCTGGAAATGACGGGCTATGACCAATGATCCGCAGTTTTGATCTGCGGCTTTGACGTGGGCTCTCTGAAAGAAGCCGGGTTGGAAGGCAATATTAGAGAAATCTACCTTCTCCATCGTATAAAATAATCAGCAGAAAATAAGATCTGTCCATTTGATGCGGCGCTAAACCAGTTAGCGCTCACATTCAAGTTTCGCCGTGAATGAGCATCGCATTGCGCGAAGCGCGGGCGGTTAACCCGGAAAGTGGTGCTTGGTAATCAGCGCCCAAATCTGGCGGTTAAGATTTTGTATTTCGGAAATGGATGTATCTATCATGAAAAGTTCTTGCGCATTCATAAGCTGCGACCGGCCAAACCGTATATCTTCCTTGCGATCAGAAATGCGCATCTGAATGGAGCTTATCGACGTGCCGTCCTTGTCAAATGAATATATGCAGTGATTGTACCTATTGCGCAACGCGGAGTATTTAGAAAGTTCACGCGTGATGGAAAGGATTTCCGATGCGACCGGCTTCGGCGTCGCGCCAAGTTTCGCCAGTCTCTCGACAAGATCTAGCCGTGCTCTTGTTGTATTCAAGGTCAGAAATATAACCGTAGCAACCTGCATATTGACAGGTGCCAGTCCCGCAATGAGGTGAATCAGAAGACTCTCGGTGTTTGTCCAAGAGTAATTCAATTGACCAAGGCGCAGCAATATATCTTGCAGCGCGAACTCGCCGCCTTCTGGCTTGCCTGCCGTGGACTCCGTTTCCTGTTCTGAAGTCATATCAGTCACCGGAAAGAAAAAGCGCCGCGGCGCCTGTTCTGTTATTTACCCTCAGTTTGCGGATGATGTTGTGGGTGTGCAGCTTCACTGTGTGTTCTGACAAATCTAACTCGGCAGCTATGCTCTTGTTTTGCTTGCCTCTTGCGATCAACTCTAGCACCTCGTGCTCGCGCGCCGAAAGCGCGTTTAGCCGCGCGCTTTTGGATAGCGCCTCGTCAGTTTCGCTTTTCGCGGGTGTGCCGTAGGAATTGGCCTGCACCCCGAACCCGCCGACTTCTTGCGGGATGTAAACGCCGCCATCTACCAAAAGGTGAATTATGGAAATAAATATGTCAAACCGCACATTCATGGGAATGTAGCTTCGGATGAGTGGTGAAATATCTTTTGTGGCTAAAACGGCATTTGGCAATCTTGCGTCTTGATATGCAAGCGCAACCGGAGTTGACTGAAGCGCACGCTTCTTGCTTGCGTCGAGTCGCGCGAGTTCAAATGCGAACTCTTCGCCAATTATTACTAGTGCGATTTTCGCGCGCTCGTCCTCGCTGAGGGAGAAGTAGGCGTCGAGCGTGTCGAGACGCTCAACCTGTAGGGTGCCTATTTCCCCGTTGACAGAACGAAGCAAACTATTCGGAAAGTAGTGACGTGAACTTAGCACAAGTGCCTTGGGCATTTCATCATTCGCGGTCGAATGCACATACCCCGGCCTGCTAGCGAAATGCGCTTGCATGTCCGTCCCCCCAGCATAACCCACAACGGTGTCGCGTCTAACTTGGCGTAACACGCGAGAATGTGTATTTCCCCTCTGACAGTATACATAATCTGAGCAAATATTCACCTAGTCTAAAGGACTAGTAATGCCATTTGATTATTCAAATACATGAACTTACGAAATGTAACTGCATTTTGCTACCGACGAAATGCCTTCCACAATATGTGGTGACACTCTCG
>NZ_JBFHIA010000251.1:0-4379 GCF_041596715.1 Phaeovulum sp. | reverse complement strand
GTGTCGGGCGCCTGTCGCGCATGGACGCCATGCAGCAACAGGCCATGGCGGCCGCCCAAGACACCCGCCGCTATGCGCGCATCCACGCGCTTGAAGCCGCCATCCGGCGCATTGATTGCGACGACTTTGGCTGGTGCGACGCCTGCTGTGCGTTCATCGGAGAAAAGCGGCTCGACTTTGATCCGACGATCATGCGCTGCCGGGAATGCGCCAAGTAGCGGCGATCGGCGCATCCCCCCTTTGGGTGTGGCCGCTTTGTCGCGCTGATCCTTGCTTGCGCGCCCCGCGATCTGGCCGTGCGCATTTTGGATGCGGAACTGCTGCGGCTATGCCATTTTGGCCGCCATGACGCCAACACCCATTGCCCTTGAAACACTCGGCTGGTCCAGCGATCTCGCAGCGCAAATAGGCGCGGACGAGGGCGATCTGGTGCCACTCAGGCTAAGCGGGGTCGAGCGCAGCCGCGCCACCGGTCTGGGCGAGGCAGGGGCGATAACGCTGCAATTTCCCCCCGGGCTCAGCGCCGGCGAAGTCGCCGTGGGGGACTGGGTGCTGGCCGAACCGGCATCGGCGCGTATTAGCCGCGTGCTTGATCGCCGTTCGCTTTTGACACGCAAGGCAGCAGGAACCGATACCCGCACGCAACTGATTGCCGCGAATGTCGATACCTTGTTCATCGTTTCTTCGTGCAACGCCGATTTCAACCCGGCCCGGCTGGAACGCTATGTCGCACTCGCACTCGATGCAGGCGTCAGCCCCGTGATCGTGCTGACCAAGGCCGATCTGGCCGCCGATGCTGCGGACTATCTTGCCCGCGCCCGCGCGATTTCGCCCCATGTCGAGGCGGCGGTTACGGTCAACGCCAAATCGCCCGATGCGGTGGCGGCGCTTGGCGGCTGGTGCGGGCCGGGAAAGACGGTGGCCTTTGCAGGCTCCTCCGGCGTGGGCAAATCCACGCTTGTGAACGCGATGACCGGCCTTGCCATTGCAACCCAAGGCATCCGTGAAGACGACGCCAAGGGCCGCCACACCACCACCGCGCGCGCCCTGCACCTTGTGCCCGGTGGTGGCATGGTCATCGACATGCCGGGTATGCGCGAACTGGCGCTGATCGACGCGACCGAGGGCATTGCCGAACTGTTCGACGATATAGAGGCGCTGGCCGCGACCTGCCGGTTTCGCGATTGCGCGCACGAGCACGAGCCGGGCTGCGCCATCAGGGCCGCAGTCGCCGCAGGCACATTGGATGCCGCGCGTCTTGGCCGTTGGCAAAAGCTGCGCCGCGAAGATGAAGCCATCGCGCTCAGCAAATCCGAGGCGCGGCGCAAGGGGCGCGTTGTTGGTCGCATGATCAAGTCGGCCAAGCAAGATAAGGCACGGTTGCGCGAGTGATCGCCCAAGCGCGGCCCCCGCAGGCTGGACGCCGCGCCCCCCCCGGCCTAACCTGACGGCTGCACCGAATCCCGCGAGGCTCCATGTCCGAACCCACCGCGCAAGGCTATCAGGTCCTCGCCCGCAAATACCGCCCCGCCAGCTTTGCCGATCTGATCGGCCAAGAGGCGATGGTGCGCACCCTGCGCAACGCCTTCGCGACCGACCGCATCGCACATGCCTTCATCCTGACCGGGGTGCGCGGGGTGGGCAAAACCACCACCGCCCGCATTATCGCCAAAGGCCTCAACTGCATCGGTGCCGATGGCAACGGCACCCCCACCACCGAACCTTGCGGCGTTTGCGAACATTGCCGCAGCATTGCCGAAGGCCGCCATGTCGATGTGCTGGAAATGGACGCGGCCAGCCGCACCGGCGTGGCCGACATTCGCGACATCATCGAAAGCGTGCAATACCGATCCGCCTCGGCGCGCTACAAGGTCTACATCATCGACGAAGTGCACATGCTGTCCAACAACGCCTTCAACGCGTTGCTGAAAACCTTGGAAGAGCCACCTCCGCATGTAAAGTTCATCTTCGCCACCACCGAAATCCGCAAGGTTCCGGTAACCGTGCTGTCGCGCTGCCAGCGCTTTGATCTGCGCCGCATCGAGCCTGAGGTGATGATCGCCCACCTCACTGCCATCGCCGCCAAGGAAGGCGCCGAGATTGCCCCCGATGCGCTCGCGCTTATCACCCGCGCCGCCGAAGGCAGCGTGCGCGACGCGATGAGCCTGATGGATCAGGCGATTGCGCATGGTGCCGGCGTCACTGGCACCGATCAGGTGCGCGCGATGCTTGGGCTGGCCGACCGCGGCAGGGTGCTCGATCTGTTCGACATGGTGCTGAAGGGGCAGGCCGCCGAGGCGCTGGCCGAACTGGGCGCGCAATATGCCGATGGCGCGGACCCGATTGCGGTGCTGCGCGATCTGGCGGAAATCACGCATTGGGTCTCGGTCATCAAGATCACGCCCGAGGCTGCCGAAGACCCGACCATCGCCCCCGCCGAACGCGTGCGCGGTCAGGCAATGGCGGATGCGGTGCCAATGCGCGTGCTGACCCGGCTTTGGCAGATGCTGCTGAAAGCGCTTGATGAGGTGTCTTTGGCACCCAACGCCATGATGGCCGCCGAAATGGCGCTGATCCGGCTGACGCATGTGGCCGATCTGCCCGACCCCGGCGCGCTGGTGAAACGGCTGCAACAGGGCGCACCGCGCAGCGCCGCGCCCGCACCAGCCGCCCCTTCCCCGTCACAGGGCGGGGGAGAGCGCGCGGTTTACGCCCCGGCACCGCGTGCGCCTGCGCCAATGGCGGGCGGCGGAGCCACGGCACTTGCCGCAGCGCCAGAAACCGCGTTGGCGCGCTATGAACGTTTTGAAGATGTGCTGGCGCTGATCCGCCGGATGCGCGATGTGCGCCTGCTGATCGACGTTGAAACCCATCTGCGCCTTGTGCGCTACAGCCATGGCCGGATCGAGTTTGAACCGGCCCATGACGCCCCGCCCGATCTTGCCGCCACGCTTGCATCGCGGCTGCAAGGCTGGACTGGTGCGCGTTGGGGCGTCTCGGTCACCTCCAGCGGCGGTGGCAAGACCATTGCCGAAGAGCGCGACGAAGGCCAGCGCGCCATCGAAGAACAGGCACTGCAAAATCCGGTGGTGCAGGCGCTTTTCGCAGCCTTCCCCGACGCACGCTTTGTCGGTATCACAAACCCAGATGCCGCGCCTGACGCCGCCGAGGCTGACCCGGCGATGGCTGCGGGCGACGATTGGGACCCCTTCGAAAACGACTAAGGAGATTCGCATGTTCAAGGGCTTGGGCGGCATGGGCGACATGGCCAAGATGATGAAGGCCGCGAAAGACGCGCAGGCGCGCATGGCCGCGCTGCAAGAAGAATTGACGCGCATCACCGTGCAGGGCGAAAGCGGCGCGGGCCTTGTGCGCGCCGAGGCGAACGCCAAGGGCGTGTTGACCGCACTGCATATCGACCCGTCGATCTTTAAGGCCGAAGACCGCGAGGTGGTCGAAGACCTGATCCTTGCCGCGATCAAGGATGTGCAAAAACGCGCCGCCGAACGCAGCCAGCAGGAAATGCGCAAGATCGCCACTGAAATGGGCCTGCCGCCTGACATGGACCTGCCGCTGTGAGGAACGCGTGAACAGCGCCACCGACGAGATCGAGGCCATGATCGCGCTTCTGGCGCGTCTGCCCGGGCTTGGCCCCCGTTCGGCGCGCCGCGCAGCACTTTACCTGATCCGCAAGCGCGGCCCGCTGATGACGCCCTTGGCCACGCTGATGGCGCATGTCGCGGAAACGGTGCGCGAATGTGCCACTTGCGGCAACTTTGCCACTTCCGATCTTTGCGACATCTGCGCCAACCCGGCGCGCGCGTCCGGCGAAATCTGCGTTGTTGAGGACGTGGCCGACCTTTGGGCGATTGAACGCGGCCGCGCCTTTAAGGGCCGCTACCATGTGCTTGGCGGCACGCTTTCGGCGCTCGAAGCGGTCGGCCCAGAAGATTTGGGCATCCCGCGCCTGCTGGCGCGCATCCCCGCCGAAGGGGTGCGCGAAGTGATCTTGGCGCTCAACGCCACCGTCGAAGGGCAGACCACCGCGCATTATATCGCCGATGCATTGGCAGGATCTGGCGTCAGCGTTACCGGGCTGGCGCAAGGCGTGCCGATTGGCGGCGAGCTTGATTATCTCGACGATGGCACGATCCTCGCGGCACTTCGCGCGCGACACCAGTTCTGATCATGGCAACCGATGCCGCCTCTATCGCCTATCTTCTCGAACAGGCCGCAGAGGCCGGGCTTTCGGCGCGCCCGATGTTTGGCGAATACGGGCTTTATGCCGATGGCAAGTTTGTAGGCGTGGTCTGTGACAACGCGCTTTTCCTCAAACCCACTGAACCCGGTCAGGCGTTGGCCCCAGAGGCCCCACTCTC
>NZ_JBFHIA010000250.1:0-4385 GCF_041596715.1 Phaeovulum sp. | reverse complement strand
CGCCGCTGCCGCCTGATCGTCGGCCAGCACCAGACCGGGCAGCGAAGGATCAAGCCGCGCAAAGGGCGCATCGCGCGGGCTTTCAGCCTCTTGCACCGCGCCGGTCGCTACCAGCCCCTTGACCACCGCAGCCCCGACCCCCGCCAGTGCCGCGAGTTCTGCCAGCGCAAAGCCCGCGCCGCCATGATCTTCAAGCACCCGCAGCACCCGCGCGCGCGCCTCGGTCATGCGCTCGGGCTCGCCCGTGCCCTGGCGGTAAACCTTGCGCATCCCCGGAGGGTCGCCCAAGCCCGGTGCCCGTGTGGCCAACCGCAACATCACCGAAAGCGGCGTCAGCGTGTAGTCTGCCATCCGCTGCAAGAAGGTCAGCATCGAAGCTGTCAGCGGCGCGGCATCCAGCACGCGCAGAACCGTGCGCACCTTGGCCGGGTCATACCCGCCTTCGCCCGCGCCCCAGACAACGCCCAGCACCCGGCGCGGGCCCAGCGGCACCTCGACCAGCGCGCCGACAAAACACCCGCCTTCGGGGGCGCGGTAATCAAGCGGTCTGCCCACCGGCTCGGCCGTCAGCACCGCCACCAGCGCACCCGCTTTGAAATGGCTTGCTTCATCCATGCGGGCACCAAAGCATTTTCTTGCCCTCGGCGGGGGTATTTTCGCGGATGAGACGCGGCGGTATTTTCATGGCGGCGCATACCGCCCGCAGGACGGGGCGCGAAGGTGCCGAAGCCGCGCAGGCAAGCGTGCTCGGGCGTGTTTGGGGTTCCGGCAGGCCACGCTTTGCGCTATCACGCGGGCAAACCCCGTGCAGGAGCCGCCCCATGAAGTTCTTTGTTGATACTGCCGATGTCGCCGCCATCCGAGAGCTCAATGAGCTTGGCATGGTCGATGGTGTTACCACCAACCCTTCGCTGATCCTGAAATCGGGGCGCGACATTGTCGAAGTGACCAAGGAAATCTGCAGCATCGTATCGGGCCCGGTTTCGGCCGAAGTGGTCGCGACCGACGCGAAAACGATGATCTCCGAAGGTCTGACGCTGGCCAAGATCGCCCCCAATATCGCGATCAAGGTGCCCCTGACGTGGGACGGGCTGACCGCCTGCAAGGCTTTCGCATCCGAAGGCCACATGGTCAACGTCACGCTCTGTTTCTCGGCAGCGCAAGCGATTCTTGCGGCCAAGGCGGGCGCAAGTTTCATCAGCCCCTTCATCGGGCGGTTGGACGATAACAACTACGACGGCATTCAGCTGATCGAAGACATCCGCACCATCTACGACAATTACGGCTTCAAGACCGAAATCCTTGCCGCCTCGATCCGCTCGGTCAACCACATCACCGATTGCGCGCGCATCGGTGCCGATGTCATCACCGCCCCGCCCGCCGTCATCAAGGCGATGGCGAACCATGTTCTGACCGACAAGGGGCTGGAGCAGTTCTTGAAAGACTGGGCAAAAACCGGGCAGAAGATCGGCTGAAATAACTCCTGATTTTTTGTTCGAGTAGTGTAAGCTGGCGCAAAAATGACCACCGGTGCAGTCGGGGATACGGGCATGAGCGAACAGGCATTGGCAAATCAGCTGCGCGACAAGATCATCCGCGATCCCGAGGTTGTGCTCGATGATCGGGATGTGATGCGCGCGCTGGTGGCGGCCAATGACCGCGCGATGGGTGGCAATATCGTCGATCTGCGCGGCGTGGCGATGGAGCGGCTGGAGGCGCGGCTGGAACGGCTGGAAGATACCCACCGTTCCGTCATCGCGGCGGCTTATGAAAACCTCGCGGGCACCAACCTCATTCACCGCGCCGTGCTGAGTATGCTCGACCCGCTGACCTTCGAGGATTTCTTGCACAACCTCGGCAGCGACGTGGCCGAAACGCTGCATGTCGATTCCGTGCGTCTGGTGCTGGAAAGCGTGCACTCTGAGAACGATCCCGCGCTACGCAATCTGGGCGACGTACTTTGCGTGGCCGAGCCGGGTTTCGTGCAGGAATACATGCGTGGCGAGCGTAACGGCCAGCCGCGCGCCGTGGTGCTGCGCCAAACGCAGACCAATTCCGATGCGATCCACGGCGCGAAAGCCGAATGGATCCGCTCTGAGGCGCTGATGCGGCTCGATTTCGGCGAAGGCCGCTTGCCGGGGATGCTGGTGATGGGGGCCGAAGACCCGCATCAGTTCAAGCCCTCGCACGGGACCGATCTTCTGGCATTCTTCGCGGGCGTGTTTGAACGGGCGATGCGCCGCTGGCTTGGCTGAGATGACGCCGGGGTTTTCAGCCGCAGCGGCCGATGCACTGGCAAAATGGCTGGGACAGTTGCGCGCGCTTGATGGTGCAGCAGAGCACACGATCACCGCCTATCAGGCAGACGTGGCTGACTTTTTGACCTTTCTGTCCGCCCATCGCGGCGAAGGGCTGGGCCTTGGCGGGCTGGCAACGGTCAGCCAATCGGACATGCGCGCGTTTCTTGCGGCCGAGCGGGGCCGGGGTTTGGGCGCGCGGTCACTGGCGCGGCGGCTTTCAGCGATCAAGGGTTTCATCCGCTGGCTGGCCGACCGCGAGGGGTTTGATGCAACGCATGTGCTGGCCGCCCGCGCGCCCAAATATGCCCGCTCGCTGCCGCGCCCCTTGTCCGAGGACGGCGCGCGCGATGTCATCGAAAGCGTCGAGGCCGAGGCCGCCGAGCCTTGGGTAGCGGCACGTGACGGCGCGGTGCTGACGTTGCTTTATGGTTCGGGCTTGCGCGTTTCAGAGGCGCTTGGTCTGACCGGCGCCGATCTGCCACTGCCCAGCGCACTGCGGATTCGTGGCAAGGGCGGGCGCGAACGGATGGTTCCGGTCTTGCCCGCAGCGCAAGATGCGGTCGCGGAATACCTGCGGCTTTGCCCCTATCGCATGACGCCCACTGAGGCGCTGTTTCGCGGGGTGCGCGGTGGCGCGCTGAACCAGCGGCAGGTGGCGCGCGTGATGGAGCGCGCGCGCATGGCCTTGGGGCTGCCTGCAACGGCCACGCCGCATGCGTTGCGCCATTCGTTCGCGACGCATCTTTTGGCCGCGGGGGGCGATTTGCGCGCCATACAAGAGTTGCTGGGCCACGCCAGCCTTGCCACGACGCAGATCTACACCGCTGTCGATAGCGCCCGCCTGATGCAGATCTATTCCGCAGCACACCCCCGCGCCTAAGCGCGGCGTGCGATTGTCACTGGCCAGAATATGCGTCATGACTGGGACATGACGTTGCGTTCCAAAGCCCTTTTTGTTCATCTGCTGACCGCCACAGGTGCGGTTTTAGCGATGTTGGCCATGCTTGCCGCAGTGCGCGGCGAATTGAGCCTGATGTTTTTGTGGCTGCTTGGCGCGCTGATCGTCGATGGCATCGACGGGCCGCTGGCGCGCCGCTACGACGTGAAGAAAAACTGGCCCACCTATGACGGTGTGCTGCTTGATCTGATCATCGACTATCTGACCTATGTTTTCATCCCGGCCTTCGCGCTGTTTCATTCCGGCCTTCTGCCGGGTTGGACAGGCTGGATGGCGATTATCGTGATCACCTATGCTTCGGTCATCTATTTCGCCGATACCCGTATGAAAACCAAGGATTGTTCTTTCGCGGGCTTTCCGGCCTGCTGGAACATGGTGGTGCTGGTGCTGTTCGCGGTGCAGCCAAGTTTCTGGGTAACGCTTGCCGTGGTGGGCGTGCTTTCGGGGGCGATGTTCACCAACTTGCGCTTTATCCACCCGGTGCGCACCGCACGTTGGCGCGCCGTGTCGCTGCCCGTCGCCATCGGCTGGACCGGGTTTGCCGTCTGGTCGGCGTGGGTCGATTTCGACCCGACAAGCTGGGCGCGGTGGGGGCTGGTTGCGACCTCGGCGTATCTGCTTGTTGTAGGCCTAGTGCAGCAGGCGTTGTCGCCGGCGGAGAAAGCCGCCTAAAGCCGCGTCAGAACCACCCCGGCGACGATCATCACCCCTGCTAACGCCTTCATTGGCCGCATCCGCTCGCCAAACCAGAGCCAGCCGATCAGCACCGCAAACAGGATCGAGGTTTCGCGCAGCGCCGCCACCACCGCAATCGGTGCCACGGTCATTGCCCAGATCGACACCGCATAGGCACCATATGAGGCCGCCGAGGCCAAGCCACCCAAGGCCCAGCCGCGCATCCCCCCGGCCAGCACCGCCCGCCCGCGCCAGAGCACCATGCCCGAAGCGAACAAGATGCCGTCGAGCACGAAGATCCAGCCGACATAGGCAATGGCATCGCCCGAGACACGCGCGCCCAGCCCGTCGATCAGCGTGTAAGATGCCGTTGCCGCCGCCGAGCCAAGCGCAAAGGGCAGCAAGCGGCGGCTTTCGCCATCGGTAAAAACGCCGCGCGCCATCATCAAGAT
>NZ_JBFHIA010000249.1:0-4422 GCF_041596715.1 Phaeovulum sp. | reverse complement strand
GGCGCGGGCTGCCGAGGTTGAAAAGCGGCTCGATGAACGCCTGCGGCTGCTTTACGTGGCTATGACGCGCGCCGAAAAATGGCTGATCGTCTGCGCCGCGGGCGAGGTGGGATCGGGCGGCGACAGCTGGTATTCGATGGTCGCCGATGCAATGGAGAAGGCTGGCGCAGAGACTGTTTCGCTGGATCCGGAGGTGTCTGCGCCCTTCGCGCAGATAAAGCGCCTTGCCTATGGCGACTGGCCCGCCGAGGTTGGTGCCGAAGCCAAGGCCACGCTTGCGCCAGAGCCGCTTCCGGCTTGGGCAGGCACCTTCGCCGCACGGCAGACCCTGCCCCCTGGCCCGCTTTCGCCCTCGGATCTTGGCGGTGCAAAGGCGCTTGCGGGCGAGGCGGGTGGCGAGGAAGAGGCCGCAAAGCGGCGCGGCAGCGCGTTACACCTGCTGCTGCAACACCTGCCAGACTGGCCCGCGGCAGACTGGCCGGAGGTTGCGGAAAACCTTTTGGCTACATTTGACGATGCACCGGATTTGGCCGAGATAGAGCCACTTTTCGCAACCGCCGCGCGGATTTTACAAAGCCCCGAGATGGCACCCTTTCTTGGCGCAGGCTCGCTTGCCGAGGTGGAGTTTTCGGCCAGCCTTGACGAACTTGGCGGCGCGCGGGTGCAGGGCAGCATCGACCGTTTGGTGATAGAGCCCGACCGACTGCGCCTGATCGACTACAAATCCAACGCAACCGTTCCGGCCACGCCCGATGCGGTGCCCGAGGGGATTTTGCGACAGTTGGGCGCTTATATGGCGGCGTTGCAGAAAATCTATCCCGACCGCGCTGTCGAATCCGCTATACTCTGGACCACGACGGGGCTGCTGATGCCAATGCCCGCAGGGTTGCTTGCCGACGCACTTCGTCGGGTGCCGCACCTTGACGTGGCACACCGGCAAACCTAGTTTCGCTGTAAGCACCCATTCAGGAGTCTAGATATGTCCACCACTCACGTCACCGACGCCACCTTCGATGCCGAAGTGCGCAAGTCCGATATTCCCGTTATCGTCGATTTCTGGGCAGAATGGTGCGGCCCCTGCCGGATGATCGGCCCGTCGCTGGAAGAGCTTTCGACCGAATTCGCTGGCAAGGTGAAAATCGTCAAGGTCAACGTTGACGAAAACCCCGACAGCCCTGCGGCACTGGGCGTACGCGGCATTCCGACGCTGTTCATGTTCAAAAACGGTCAGGTCCATTCGAACAAGGTCGGCGCGGCACCCAAGGCGGCGCTGAAATCTTGGATCGAATCGGCGCTCTGATCGGCGCGAACTTTGTGTTTGGGGCGCCTTCGGGCGCCCTTTTCATATCTGCCAGCCGCCTCGGGCAAGGGCTGCACGTATTTGCTCTTCGGCCTGCGGGCTGCCTGCGGCAATCGCGTTGTCGGCCAGAAACCACTTGAGATAGCGGTCATAATCTGGCGCGGCATTTCGCGCTGCGCGAAACGCCGCGGCGACGCCCATATGCGGCACCGATGCAGCGATGTGGTGAAAATCGACGCGCGCAAACAACACTGCGGGTTTGCCGAAGAAATAGCCGTTAAAGGCCACCGCAGAGTTCTGAGTGACCACCAGATCGCAATTCGCAAGCGCCTCGATCGCACCACCTGTGGCCACCTTCAGCCTTGGGTAGCGCGCGACAAGGCCATCCAGCGCCTGAAGCTCTGTCGGGGTATAGACTTCCTTGGGGTGCAGCGTGGCCAACACCGGGCGGTCAGGCATTTCGTCAAGCACGTATTCAAGCATTTCAATCGGGCTTGTTGACTGAAAGCTGCGATGTTCCAGCAGCATACCTTGCAAGGGCACGAAGACGAACCCTTTGCGGCGGGGCGCATCGGCCGCGTTCTTGAAAAGCCTGCGCCGCCAGCGATCGGCAAAGGCGCGCGCCTCTACCGGGTCGATGCTTGCGGGGTCGAACTCGGCCAGCGCCACCGGCCATTCCCACCGGCGCGGGCTTTGCTCGATATGCCAGAACGCGCCGACATAGGTATAGCGGCAAACAAGGCCGCGCCCCGGCGGTGGTTCCTCCATCAAGCTAAGCCCGTAGCCCGGATTTGCGGCTGCCAGCAGCCTTTCGGCAAGGCTGTCGGGGCGGTGTCGCACCGACCAGCCGCGGCTTTGCACGGCCGATGACACGCGGTTGAAAAAGTTGTGCTGGCCTTCTCGAGCCTGATCGAGAATGCCTTCGGGCAGATAAAGGGTTAGAACAGGTGCGGCGGCCATGCGCGAAACTAGCGCCGAAGCGGTGCCAGCGGCAAGCCACGCCTTGCGGCCAACGACGCGGATAAGCATATCTGACCGAAATGGGGGAAGTTTTATGGCGGACGATACATTTCCGGGCTGGCACGGCACGACGATTTTGGCGGTGCGGCGTGGCGGGCGCGTGGTGGTGGCGGGCGACGGGCAGGTGAGCCTTGGCAACACCGTCATCAAGGGTGCCGCACGCAAGGTGCGCAGGCTTTCACCCGGCGGGCATGACGTGGTTTGCGGTTTTGCAGGCTCTACTGCCGACGCTTTCACCCTGCTCGAACGGCTTGAGAAAAAGCTAGAGGCGGCGCCCGGACAATTGGCGCGGGCATGTGTTGACCTCGCCAAGGATTGGCGGATGGACAAGTATCTGCGCAACCTCGAAGCGATGCTGATTGTGACCGACGGCACATTGATGTTCGTGCTGACCGGCGCGGGCGATGTGCTGGAACCAGAACACGACGTGGCCGCGATCGGCTCTGGCGGCAACTTTGCGCTCGCTGCGGCGCGGGGACTGTTGGAAACCGATCTCGACGCCGAGGCGGTGGCGCGCAAGGCGATGGCGATTGCCGCCGATATTTGCGTATTCACAAACGGCAATCTGACGGTGGAGAGCATCGGTGGCTGATATCACGCGTGACGATTTGCGCGCCGCCGTGGCCGCAGGACACCTGAACGAGGTGCAGGCAAGCCGATTGATCGTTCTGGCCGATACGCGCGCCGGGCAGCGCGGGGCAATGGGTGCCGAGGACGAGCCGTTCGAGCTTTTCAAGGGTTTTGCTGAAATCTTCGTTTCGGTCGGCTTGGGGATATTGATCGCGGGCATCGTCGGCGTTTCGGCGCTACTGGGCGATCCGGGTGTGGTTATGGTGCTCTGGGCAGCGTTTTGCTGGATTTTCGCGCTTTATTTCACGCGACGTCGGCGCATGGTGCTGCCATCAATCGTGCTGGTCACGGGCTTTGCCGCCGCACTTGCAGGGGTTGGCATTGCGATTGTGGGCAAAGGCCTTGATCTAGAAAGCAGCTTTGCCGGATCAGCGCTTGGCATCTTGGCAATCGTCGGTGTTGGGCTACTCGCGTGGTATCGCGTATTCAAGCTGCCCTTCACGATGTTTCTGGTTGGGCTGGTCGGGCTGGCTGCGGTGTTGGTGCTGACGCAATCATTCAACCCCAGCGCCAGATGGGATGACTTCACCGACGCTTTCGATTTGCGCAACGGCTCTGGGCTGGCGATGGGCACGCTTGTCTTTGGGGTGCTGGCCTTTGTCGCGGGCCTGTTTTTTGACATGCGCGACCCGCATCGGCTGGGGCGCAATTCAGCAAGCGGCTTTTGGTTGCATCTGCTGGCGGCCCCCGCGCTGGTCAATACCGTGGCTCTGACGTTTTACAACATGGGGCCGGGCGTGGGTTACTGGTTGCTGACCTTGGCGCTGCTGGGCATTACCGCGCTGGCGCTGGTCATAGACCGGCGCAGCTTTCTGACGGCGGGCATCGGGTATCTGGCCTTTCTGGTCAGCCTTGTTGCACGGCAAGGTGGCGATCTGAGTTGGCCTTGGGTGATGGTGGTGCTGGGCCTGTTCCTCACAGCACTTGGTGCCTATTGGACCGACCTTCGCGCGCATCTGATGCGTATGCTGCCCGACTTTCCCGGCAAGCGTCGCTTGCCCCCCTATGCGGAGTAACCGATGACTGACCTGACGCCGCGCGAGATCGTATCCGAGCTTGACCGCTTTATCATTGGCCAGAACGCCGCCAAACGGGCGGTGGCCGTGGCATTGCGCAACCGCTGGCGGCGCAAGCAATTGGCCGATGACCTGCGCGAAGAGGTTTATCCCAAGAACATTCTAATGATCGGGCCGACCGGTGTGGGTAAAACTGAAATCAGCCGCCGCCTTGCGCGGCTTGCCCGCGCACCGTTCATCAAGGTAGAGGCAACGAAGTTCACCGAGGTGGGTTATGTCGGCCGCGATGTCGAACAGATCATCCGCGATCTGGTCGATGTCGGTGTGGCCGAAACCCGCGCGCGGATGCGTGATGAGGTTCGGGGCCGCGCGCACAAGGCGGCCGAAGAGCGGGTGATCGACGCGCTCGCGGGCACCGATGCACGCGAAGGCACGCGCGAGATGTTCCGCGGCAAG
>NZ_JBFHIA010000248.1:0-4445 GCF_041596715.1 Phaeovulum sp. | reverse complement strand
TTTTGCATTCCGGGTGTAACACGCGTGATAAGGTTGGCAGGCTATTGATTCACAAAGCATATTTGTGAGCCGTTAAGGATTTGGAAAGGTGTTTGGAGAGGGCGGGCGCGGGGCGCCAGTGCCGCCAGCGCCACGCCGCGAAGCGCTGCCCGAGGGCCGGGAGGGTGAAGGTCCGGTGGACCTTCGCCCGGCCCGATTGCCCGGTGCCATAAGGCGTAGGGCAAGGTGGTATCCGTTCGCCTAGACGTTGGATATTCGGCCTGCGCCTGCCGGGGGGTGAGCCGGGATCAGAAACCGTCCAGTGGACGGTTTTACCGACGAGGCCCGCCCCGTGGGCGGACCGGGTGGCAGGCGCGGCCCGATCTGCGCAGGACGCAAATCGGGCGGGGGAGGGGCGCCGGTTGCCCTCCAGCCGATAATTGCCGTACGAGTCACGCCTTCGACGAAGCTACTTGAAACTTGAACCTAAGAAACGCTAATCTTAAATGACCGCACTTCTATTTTTTGGCGTAACTCCGGATTTGCAGTTTGGTATATTCTGCCGCTAGCCTCCCAGAGAGTATGCGCTAAAACTGAGGGCAGTTGGACTTAGACGCTGGAGTTTAGAGGAGAAACAATTTGCCAAAACGAATAGTTGTTGCGTTTCTAATCTTACTTTCTGGATGTGAGCCTGCGGTAACAAAGGAAGGCTGTCCAGTATACGTGAGTGAGATAATGCAAGCTTACACTCAGTCTTGTATTGCGGCTTACTATGAAGAGCTGGCGCATCAACAAGGCGGTGTAGTGACAACCTGTCGCCAAGTTCCCGGTGGAATGAGTTGCGTTACTAATTAAACCCGGCAACTGTCTTCTTTCTGCGCTGCATGTCCGACTGCGCAAAGAAATAATGGGCGGCACCTTAAAAACAGGAGCCCGCCCATATTTCGCCACGACTTCACAATAAGGAGTAGTTTTCCCCTTACCTCGTAAACTTCTTATACTTCACGCGCGTCGGTTCGATGCTGTCGGGGCCGAGGCGGCGCACCTTGTCTTCTTCATAGGCTTCGAAGTTGCCTTCGAACCATTCGACATGGGCGTCACCCTCGAACGCAAGGATATGCGTGCAGAGACGGTCGAGGAAGAAGCGGTCGTGCGAAATGATGACCGCGCAGCCGGCGAAATCGTCGATAGCGGATTCGAGCGCTTGCAGGGTTTCTACGTCAAGGTCGTTGGTCGGTTCGTCCAGCAGCAGCACGTTGCCGTTGGAGCGCAAGAGCTTGGCCAGATGCACGCGGTTGCGTTCACCGCCCGAAAGCACGCCCACCTTTTTCTGCTGGTCGGTGCCTTTGAAGTTGAAGGCGCCGCAATAGGCGCGGCTGTTCATTTCAAAGTCGCCAAGGTGAATCACCTCTAGCCCGTCGGAAATCTCTTCCCAGACGGTTTTCGCCGGGTCGAGCGTATCGCGCGACTGATCGACGTAGCTGAGTTGCACCGTGTCGCCCAGCGTGATCGTGCCTTCGTCGGGTTCTTCTTGCCCGGTGATCATCTTGAACAGCGTCGATTTACCCGCACCGTTCGGCCCGATCACGCCCACAATCGCGCCGGGCGGTACGGTGAACGAGAGGTTTTCGATCAAGAGCTTGTCGCCCATGTGCTTTTTCAGCCCCTGCACGTCGATCACCTTGCCGCCAAGGCGCTCGCCGTTGGGAATGATGATCTGCGCGTTCGAGATACGTTCGCGCACCGACTGGTCGGCCAGTTCGTTGTATTTCTGAATACGCGCCTTCTGCTTGGCCTGCCGCGCCTTGGCGCCAGAGCGGATCCAGTTGAGTTCGCGTTCGAGGATCTTGGACTTGGCCTTGTCTTCGCGCGCTTCTTGCAACAGCCGCTTGGCCTTTTGTTCAAGCCATGCCGAATAGTTGCCCTCGTAGGGAATACCGCGGCCACGGTCGAGTTCCAGAATCCAGCCAGTGATGTCATCAAGGAAATAGCGGTCGTGGGTGACGATCAGGATGGTGCCGGTGTAATCGACAAGATGCTGTTGCAGCCAAGCAATCGATTCCGCGTCAAGGTGGTTGGTCGGTTCGTCAAGCAGCAGCATATCGGGCGCTTCGAGCAAAAGCTTGCAAAGCGCCACCCGGCGGCGTTCACCGCCCGAAAGGCTGGCCACTTCGGCATCATCGGGCGGGCAGCGCAGCGCTTCCATCGCCACGTCCACCTGACTGTCGAGATCCCAAAGGTTCTTCGCGTCAATCAGGTCTTGCAGCGCCGACATCTCATCGGCGGTTTCGTCAGAATAATTCATCGCAAGGGCATTGTAGCGATCAAGGATCGCCTGTTTGTCGGCAACGCCCAGCATCACATTGCCGCGCACATCCAGCGTTTCATCCAGCCGCGGTTCCTGCGGCAGATAGCCAACGCGCGCGCCTTTGGCCGACCACGCCTCGCCCTGAAAATCGGTATCCATGCCCGCCATGATGCGCAGCAGCGTCGATTTACCCGAGCCGTTAACGCCCACGACCCCGATCTTGACCCCGGGAAGGAAGTTCAGATTGATGTTTTCAAAGCATTTTTTCCCACCAGGGTAGGTCTTCGAGACGCCTTGCATGTGGTAGACATACTGATATGAGGCCATGGTCTCGCTCCTGCCGGGTTGGGTGTCGGGCGCTATCTAAAGCAGATGACGCGGCAGGGGAAGGGGCGCGGTCAGCAAGGGCGTGCGAAAACCTGCACCCACCACGGCCCGGCACCACCTGAGGCGGGCACATAGCCAAATCCGATGGCCGCAACATTGCCGCGCAGGATGTTGGCGCGGTGGCCAGAAGATTCCATCCATCCCGTCATAACCTGCGCCGTCGTGCGCCAGCCGTAGGCGATGTTTTCGGCCGTCGTGCAGCTAGAAACCCCGACGGCGCGCACCCGTGCGCTGACATCGCTGCCCGAGGAACCACGGTGGTCGAAAAACCCGTTGGCGGCCATATCGCAGGCATGGGCCTGTGCGGCGGCGTCAAGGCGCGGGTCTTGGGCCAGCGGCGCACGCCCCCCCGCGGCACGTTCGGCGTTGACCGCGGCCAGCATTTCGGCAGCGGCGGCGGGCGAGGTTTGGCGGCATTGCGCGGCGCTTGCGGCAAAACTGGTGGCGAGCAAGGCCGCCGCGGCGAGAAGCATCAGTTTTGACATGGCGAATAGGGTCCAGAGCTTTTGCAAAACGGTTTGGCAATGCTACTGGCACATCGCGGCGAAAATGTGGACTGGCTGCATACCCGACGGGCGGGGCCTTGGCCTATTCTCGCCGACCCCAGAGGTCGTATTCGCCTGCCTCTTCCACCACGACGCGGGCCAGATCGCCGGGTGCGAGCCCCTCGAAGCCTTCGTCGATGAACAGGTTGCCGTCAATTTCGGGCGCGTCGGCCATGGTGCGGCAGGTGGCACCTTCGTCATCGACATCATCGACGATCACTTGCAGCAGTTTTCCAACTTTTGCGGCAAGTTTTGCCTCTGAAATCGCCTGTGCCTTTTCCATAAAGCGATCAAACCGCTCTTGCTTGACCTCATCAGGCACGTGGTCCGGCAGCGCGTTCGAGCGTGCACCCGCGACGTTTTCGTACTGAAAACACCCGACCCGGTCGAGCTGCGCTTCGTCCAACCAGTCGAGCAGGGTCTGGAACTCTGCCTCGGTTTCGCCGGGGTAACCCACGATGAAGGTAGAGCGCAGCGTGAGATCGGGGCAGGTTGCGCGCCATGCGGCGATCTCGTCGAGCGTTTTGGCAGCAGCGGCGGGGCGCGCCATGCGGCGCAGGGTTTCGGGGTGGGCGTGCTGAAACGGGATGTCGAGATAGGGCAGAACCAGCCCATCGGCCATCAGCGGAATCAGGTCGCGCACATGCGGGTAGGGGTAGACGTAGTGCAGCCGCACCCAAGCGCCAAGGCTGCCAAGGTCACGCGCAAGGTCGGTGATATGGGCGCGGTGGCCGCGCTCGCTGGCGTGGCGCAGATCGAGCCCATAGGCCGAGGTATCTTGGCTGATGACCAAAAGCTCTTTCACCCCGGCTGCCACCAGCCGTTCAGCCTCGCGCAGCACCGCATGGGCGGGGCGGCTGACCAGCCGGCCGCGCATATCGGGGATGATGCAGAACTTGCAGGCGTGATTGCAGCCTTCGGAAATCTTCAGATAGCTGTAATGGCGCGGGGTGAGGCTGACCGCAGAGGCGGGCAGAAGGTCGATGAACGGGTCCGGCGCGGGTGGCACCGCGCCGTGCACGGCATCAAGCACGGCCTCGTATTGATGCGGGCCGGTTACAGCCAGCACCTTTGGATGCGCGCCAGTGATGTAATCGGGTTCGGCACCCAGGCATCCGGTCACGATCACCCGCCCGTTTTCGCGCAGGGCTTCGCCGATCGCCTCTAGGCTTTCGGCCTTGGCGCTGTCGAGAAAACCGCAGGTGTTCACGATCACCGCATCCGCG
>NZ_JBFHIA010000247.1:0-4459 GCF_041596715.1 Phaeovulum sp. | reverse complement strand
CATCGCAGAATCCCGCGGATTGCAGAACCCCGAGGCGATCTGCGAGCATGTGCGCCAGCGGCTCGGGTTTCAGCTGGTGGCCGAGCTTCGGCGCAGCGATGGCACGATCCCGCTGCTGCAACTGTCGCCCGAATGGGAAGAGACGTTCTCGGCATATCAGCTTCCGGCGGAAAAGGGGCATGCCGACATCGCGCTGCCGCCGGACAAGTTCAATCGCCTCGCGCAAAATGTCGCGGAGCGTCTGGCGCGTGTTGCGGAAAACGGTGTCTTTCCCGGCGTGGTCACCTCGGCGCGCCGACGGCGGTTTGTAAAGACGGTTCTGGGCGCCAAAGGCGTTGCCGCACCGGTGTTGAGTTTCGAGGAAATCGGGCCCGATGCGCGCCCCGCGCTGGTGGGCATGGTGCAGGTATGAACGAGGCGCTGGCCAGCCTTGCTGCAATCAGCACGCAAACACTGCTTGCAGGCTTCATAGTGTTTCTGCGCGTCAGCGCTGCTATGGCCTTGCTGCCGGCATTTGGCGAGACCGTGATTCCCGCGCGTGTGCGGCTAGGTGCAGCGCTGGCGTTCACTCTGGTTGTGCTGCCCGCAGTCAAGGCCGATATCGCACCGCTTCATTCCACGGGCACACTGCCCGGTCTGGTCTTTGCCACCGAGGTGCTGGCAGGTCTGGCGCTGGGCGCGGTCTTGCGGTTCATGGTTCTGGCATTGCAGATCGCAGGCACGATCGCCGCGCAAGCAAGTTCGCTATCGCAGCTATTCGGCGGCGGCGCGGGCGAGCCGCAACCCGCAATCGGGCATCTGCTCACTTGGGGCGGGCTGGCACTGGCGGTGCTGCTCGGGCTGCATATTCGCTGCGCCGAGGCGCTGATCGGGTCATATGTCGCGCTGCCTGCGGGTCAGTTTCCAGACGCCGAAAGCATCAGGCGCTGGGGGGTGGCCGGGGTGGCGCACGGCTTTTCTTTGGCTTTCACGCTCGCCGCGCCATTCGTGCTGGCGGGGCTGGTCTATAACGTGGCGCTCGGCGCCATCAACCGCGCGATGCCGCAACTGATGGTGGCCTTTGTCGGTGCCCCGGCGCTAACCGTGGGCGGGCTTTTGCTTCTGCTGCTTAGCGTTCCGGCCGGACTGGCGCTTTGGCATCAGGATCTTGCGCTGATGCTTGCCAACCCGTTTGAGATTGCGCGATGAATGATTCCGACGCAGAGCGCGAACACGAACCGACCGAACGCAAGCTGGCAGAGGCGCGAAAGCGTGGCGAGTTGGTGCGATCAGCCGATGTCAACGTTGCAGCAGCATACGGCGGGCTGCTGATCGCCGCAGTTGGGTTAGGTGTTGCAGGTCTGCGCGATTTTGGCACCGGCGCGATGGTGCTGCTCGATCAGGCCGACAGCCTAGCACCGTTGCTGCTTGGTGGCGAAACGGGCCCACTTGGCGGGCTGCTTGGCACGCTATTGCTATCCGTCATGCCCTTTTTTCTTGCACCGATGGGCTTTGTGCTTGCCACCTTGATGGTGCAGCGGGCCATTGTTTTCGCACCCGAAAAACTCGAAATAAAGCTAAGCCGCATTAATCCCCTAGCCAATGCCAAGCAGAAATTCGGACGCTCTGGCCTGTTCGAGTTTGCCAAAAGCTTCGCCAAGCTGGTCATCATTGCGCTGCTGCTGGGCGTGTTTCTTGCCAGTCGAATGCCGCGCATCGTTCTTTCGCAAGAGGGTTCCCCTGGCATGGCGGTTGCCGAGCTTGGCAGCCTGATCGTCGAGTTTCTTTTCCTGATGCTGCTGATCGCAGGCAGCATCGGTGCCATCGACTATCTCTGGCAGCGGGCCGAACACCTGCGCCGCCACCGCATGACGCGGCAAGAACTTCTGGATGAGTTGAAACAGTCGGATGGCGACCCGCAGCTCAAAGGTCAGCGGCGGCGACGCGCCGTGGAAATTGCCACCAACCAGATGCTTGCCGATGTTGCCAAGGCTGATGTGGTGATCGTCAACCCGACGCATTTCGCGGTGGCACTGCAGTGGAAGCGTGGCAGCTTGCATGCGCCAATCTGCCTTGCAAAAGGCGTTGACGAGGTGGCCGCGCGAATCCGAGAGCGGGCCGTCGAGGCGGCAATTCCCATTCATTCCGACCCGCCGACGGCACGGGCAATCTATGCAACCGTGGGCCTTGGGCAAGAAATCCGGCCCGAGCACTTCAAGGCGGTCGCCGCGGCGATCCGCTTTGCCGAACGTATCCGCAGGCGCGCTCGCGAAAGGAACGGCATATGAAGCGCGCGGAAAAGTTGGCGGCACTTGAAAGAGTTGCCCTCCTGCGCCGCGACGCGGCATTGCAGCTATACAAGCTGGCGCGCACGGCAGAGGCTTCTGCGCGCGCCGACCTCGCCGCACTCGACACCGCAGAGCGCGCCGCCACCGCTGCCAGTAGCGGCGATGTGGCGGCGGCGCGCCAGCTCGCCATTTATCACTGCTGGGCCGCGGCACACAGAAAGACGGGTGAGGCAAATCTGACGCGCGCCATAGGTCATAGCGAAACATGTCGGGCAGAGGCGCAGCGCGCCTTGGGTCGGACCGAGGTTTTGGTCAGGCTAGCCAAGCGGCTTGCCGCGCAAAACTCCGCTCTAAAAGCGCGCAGAAACTAGCGGGTCGCCACACAGCCTAGGCCACAGCAATGACAAAGCTGCGCGCAGCTTTCACGTGCTGTCTTGGCGCACGATATCAGCGATCAATACGTTGCTAACGGTCTCACCAAGGGTTTTTCTTGCCGCCTCTAGAAGTGCGCGGCGCAGCGCATCCATATTGCCCGCTTCCGTAAACGCGCCGCGAAACCCGCCAGTGTTGGCGTGGTTGAACAGAACTTGCAGCAACGTATCGCGCAGGCGGGGTTCTACCGCATAAACCTTTTCACTGCCCCCGGGTGCCACCTCTAGGCTCAGCGAAAGAATGACCAAAGCCGAAACTCGCCCAGCCTCTACCACCGGGATTACGAACTGGTTGTTCAGCTTGACATAGTTGAAGGCCGAGGCGTCGTGCGGGTCGGCAACTGAATGCGCGTCGGGTGCCGCAGACACCTCGCCGCAAGGGTTCGCTTCGCTAGAGGTGTGCGCGGTGGGGCGAAGCATGTATCCGCCGCCGCCGCCTACGGCGAGCCCGATCAACGCAAGCAACGCGGGAAGAATCTTGCCCATGTTTCGGCTCAATACGGCAGAATGATATCGGTGATCTGCTGGCCGTATGTGGGCTGCTGCATATCGGTGATCTGCCCACGGCCGCCGTAGGAAATGCGCGCGCCTGCGATTTTGTCGTAGGTGATCTCGTTCTGGCGGCTGATGTCTTCGGGCCGAACAAAGCCGGTTACAATCAACTCTCGCACCTCGAAATTGACCCTTACCTCTTGGCTGCCTTGAATACGCAGCACGCCGTTCGGTAGCCGCTCGATCACCGTGACCGCGACGCGCAGGGTCAGCTTTTCGTTGCGCGAAACCGAGCCATTGCCGCTGAAGTTCGTGGAGGAGTTGGTAGAAACGGCGGTGTCGAGCCCAGCGCCCGTCGGGAGCAACTCATTCAAGCGTTGGGGAATACCGAACAGCGAAGGAATGCCCATGGTCTGTGCGCCGGTGCGCGCGCGTCCGGTGGAATTGGAAATCTCGGCCTTGTCGTCGATCTCGATGACAACGGTCATGATGTCACCCGCCACGCTTGCACGGCGGTCGCCCAGCAGCGAACCGCGAGAGCCGGACCAGAGCGACGCCTCGGAATTAGGCGCGCTGCGTTCGGCATAGGCTGGAAGCGGCGCTGTGGTCATCGCGCGGAACTCATCGCTCGATTCGATCGGGCTTAGTGGCGGGGCGCGACCAACCTCTTCAAGGTTGCCGCAAGCCGCGATGGAAATCAGCGACGTGAACATCAGGACGTGGCGCATGGAAGCCTCATTCATTGGAATTGACGATCAGTGTGCCGTCAGCGCCGACCCACGCTGTCACCACGTTGCGCGAGGCAATGTTGATGACGCGCAAGACATCGCCCACGCCGCCGCGCCCGAGCGCGCGACCCTCGACAGAAATCGAAAGGGCGCCGCGGCGATACAGAAGCGGCACGATCTGGTTGCGCTCTACCACCGCGGGCGGGCCCACATCGTCAACCCGGATCGCGCGGCCCGCGAAAATCGCGGTGCGGGTTTCCTGCCCTATGGCCTCGGAAAGTGCGATGAGGCCCCCGGGCAACTCGCCCCCGATCAAGGCTACGTCCTCGGGGCCAATCAGTGTCTGGGCGCGCAGGGTGCGCGTGGCGACCACGGTATCGGCGCGGCCATTGCTGGCCAACAGCAAGAGGATTGCCGTAATCACCCAGAATGCGCGGTCCATCATCATCGCACCTGCGTTGTCGCGGCCAGCATCTGGTCGGCGGCGGTGATGACCTTGGCGTTCAGTTCGTAGCCACGCTGCGCCTTGATAAGTTCGGTG
>NZ_JBFHIA010000246.1:0-4465 GCF_041596715.1 Phaeovulum sp. | reverse complement strand
CGTGCCGATCGGCAAGACTGTTGTGCTGCAAATCACCGCCGCCGATGTGATCCATTCGTGGGCGATGCCCGCCTTTGCGATCAAGCAGGATGGCGTGCCGGGGCGTATTGCGCAGGCGTGGTTCAAGGCCGAACAGGAAGGAATCTATTTCGGCCAGTGCTCCGAGCTTTGCGGGCAGGCCCATGCCTATATGCCGATCACCGTGAAAGTCGTCAGCGAAGAGGCCTATGCCGAATGGCTGGCGCGCCAGAAGCTGGCCTCGGCGGCACCGGTAGAGCCCTTGCGGCTGGCAGCGAACTGAACCGCCCATGACTGATATCAGCGTATTCGATCACAGCAACGAGGCCCGCTTTGGGGACTACGTTGCGCTGCTGAAGCCGCGCGTGATGTCGCTGGTGGTATTCACCGCAATGGTGGGTCTGCTGGTGGCGCCGGTCTCGGTGCACCCGTTCGTGGCCTTCACCGCGATCCTGTTCATCGCGCTTGGCGGCGGTGCTTCGGGCGCACTCAACATGTGGTATGACGCCGATATCGACGCGGTGATGCGCCGCACGCGCAGCCGCCCGGTTCCCTCGGGGCGGGTTGGCGCGGGTGAGGCGCTGGGCCTTGGCCTTGGCCTTTCGGGGCTGTCGGTGATGATGTTGTCGTTGGCGGGCAACCTGTTCGCAGGTCTGTTCCTTGCCTTCACCATCTTCTTCTACGCAGTCGTCTATACCGTATGGCTGAAGCGGCGCACGCCGCAGAACATCGTCATCGGGGGTGCCGCCGGTGCATTTCCGCCGATGATCGGCTGGGCCGTGGCGACCGGTGGCATTGCCCCGGAATCAATCGCCATGTTCGCGCTGGTGTTTCTGTGGACGCCCCCGCATTTCTGGTCGTTGGCGCTGTTCATGAAAGAGGACTACTCGAACGCGGGCGTGCCGATGCTGACTGTCACGCATGGTCGGCCCGCGACGCGGCGGCACATTCTGGCCTATACGCTGGTGCTGGCCCCGGTGGCGCTGGCCACCGCCTTCACGTCGATCGGCGGGCCGCTTTACCTTGCGGTTTCTGTCGCGTTCAACCTAGCCTTCGTGGTCGGTGCATTTCGGCTTTTGGGCCGCGATGAGGCGGTGGCCGAGGCCGATGGATACCGTGCCGAAAAGCGGTTCTTCCGCTTTTCGCTAGCGTATCTCTTCGGCCATTTCACCGCGCTTTTGGCCGAGGCTGCGCTGCATTCATTTAACCTTGGGGGCTGGTAATGGCGATCACGCGTGACCACGAATTGCATACGCGCCGCTTTGGCCGCAACCTTGGGCTGGGGCTGGCGCTTGCCGCCTTGGTGGCGCTGGTGTTCGGCTTGACCATCGCCAAGGTCGAGCGTGGCGAGCCGATTCAGGCTTATGACCACCAGCCGCGAGTCGATCTGCTACCGGCGGAACCTGTAAAATGAACCCCAATACGCGCCTTGCCGCCCGGCTAGTGGGCATTGTGCTGGTGATGGGCGTGCTCGCCTGGGTGGCGGTGCCGTTTTACAGCTGGTTCTGCCGCACCACTGGCTATGGCGGTACGACCAACGTGGCCGAACGCGGCTCGGACGTCATCCTCGATGAAACCATCACTGTGCGGTTCGACGCCAATGTGGCACCAGAGATGGAATGGCAGTTCCGCCCCATGCAGAACGAAATGACGCTGCGCATCGGCGAAACCGGCCTTGCGTTTTACGAGGCTTACAACCCGACCGATCGGGTGATCGCAGGCACTGCCAGCTACAATGTCAGCCCCGATCTTGCGGGCTATTACTTCGACAAGATCGACTGCTTCTGCTTCACCGAACAGGTGCTTCAGCCCGGCGAGCGGGTGGAAATGCCGGTTTCGTTCTATGTCGATCCGGCGTTGGTGGATGACCGTGATGCCGGGCGCATCCGCTTTATAACGCTGTCTTACACCTTCTATGAAACCGATTTGCCACAGGTGCAGGCGCAGGCCGCCCCTGTGAGCCAGCCCCCCGTCAACTGACCAAGCGGAGACCCCGATGGCGCACGCAAAAAACCACGACTACCATATTCTTCCGCCCTCGCTCTGGCCGCTTCTAAGCGCGGTTGGTGCCTTCGTGATGCTGTTTGGCGCAGCAATCTGGATGAAAGGCATGACCCCGTGGGTGTTCGCGGGTGGCACGGTTCTAGTGGCCTATACGATGTTCGGCTGGTGGTCCGACATGGTGGCCGAGGGCAATGGGGGCGAACATACCCCGGTCGTGCGGATTGGTCTGCGCTATGGCATGCTGCTGTTCATCATTTCCGAGGTGATGTTCTTTTCGGCGTGGTTCTGGAGCTTTTTCAAACACGCCATGTATCCGATGGGTCCTGAAAGCCCCGCCGTCGATGGCGTCTGGCCGCCTGCGGGGATCATGCCCTTTGACCCTTGGCATTTGCCGTTGATGAACACGCTGATCCTGCTTTTGTCCGGCATCACGCTGACTTGGGCGCACCACGCGCTGGTGCATGGCGGCCCGCGCCGCGAAGTGATGCAGGGGCTGTTGCTGACGGTTCTTCTGGGCCTGTCGTTCACCGGGCTTCAAGCCTATGAATACAGCCACGCCGCCTTCGGGCTTTCGGGCAACATCTACGGCGCGGTATTCTACATGGCGACCGGGTTTCACGGCGCGCATGTGATCATCGGCACGATCTTCCTGTTCATTTGCCTGTTGCGGGTGCGCGCGGGCAATTTTACCGCCAAGGAGCATGTCGGGTTTGAAGCCGCTGCCTGGTATTGGCACTTTGTCGATGTGGTCTGGCTCTTCCTGTTCGCTTCGATCTATATCTGGGGCCGATAAGCCCACCAATGCGCAGCTTACATCGGCGCGGGGGGCAACCCCCGCGCCTTCGCTATTGAAAGGGCCCCATGCGCCGCTACGTGTTTCCCTTGATCCTTGGGCTGGTCGGTGTGGCTATCCTGCTGTCGCTCGGCGTCTGGCAGTTGCGGCGGTTGGAATGGAAAGAGTCGCTGCTGGCCGAGATTACCGCAAAGATAGGCGCAGACCCGCTTCCGCTTCCGGCAACGGGGGCGGGCGAGTCGCTGAAATACACCCCCGTCGCAGTGAATGGCTCGACCACCGGGCAAGAGATTCTGGTGCTGACCGGAATGCAGGGTGTGGGCCCCGGCTATGAGGTGATCGCCTCATTCGAGACTGCCGAGGGGCGACGGGTCCTGATCGACCGTGGTTTTGTGCCCGAAGACGCGCGGCGCACGCCAAGGCCCGCCGTGACCTTGACCGTCACCGGCAATCTGCACTGGCCGCATGAAACCGACAAATATACCCCACCCCCAGACCTTGCCGCCGGGGTCTGGTTTGCGCGCGACGTGCCCGCGATGGCCGCGCACCTTGGGACCGAGCCGCTTTTGGTGGTGGCCGCCAGCGTCACGGGCGACGCGCAAGGCATCACCCCGGTGCCAATCGGCATCGAGGGTATTCGCAACGAACACCTCACCTATGCCATCACTTGGTTTCTGCTTGCCCTCGCATGGTCGGGGATGACAGCGTTTCTTCTGTGGCGTATCAGGCAAAAACAATTCTGAAGGCAGGTTTCATGCGCTATGTTTCGACCCGCGGGCAGAGCCCCGCGCTGACTTTCGGCGAAGCGATGCTGACCGGGCTTGCGCGCGACGGCGGGCTTTATGTGCCTGAAGCGATCCCGACGCTGTCCGAAGCCGAGATCGAGGCGCTTGCCGGCTTATCCTATGAAGCCACCGCGTTTCGCGTAATGCGGCCTTTACTTGCTGAAACCTTCAGCGATGCAGAGCTTGAGGGGGCGCTTTCGCGCGCCTACGCAGGTTTTGGCCACGCCGCGCGCGCGCCCTTGGTTCAGCTTGGCCCCGGCCATCATCTGCTAGAGCTGTTCCACGGGCCGACGCTGGCGTTCAAAGACTTCGCCATGCAGGTGATCGGGCAGCTCTTTCAGCTTGAACTCGCGCGCCAGGGCCGCCGCATCACCATTGTCGGTGCCACCTCGGGCGATACAGGCTCGGCGGCGATCGAGGCGTTTCGCGGGCTTGAAAACGTCGATGTGTTCATCCTCTTTCCGCATGGCCGCGTTTCGGATGTGCAGCGCCGCCAGATGACCACACCGGTTGAAGCCAACGTGCACGCGCTGGCCATCGACGGCGATTTCGACGATGCACAGGCGCGGCTGAAGGACATGTTCAACGACCACGCTTTCCGCGACGAGGTGGGGCTCGCGGGCGTGAACTCGATCAACTGGGGCCGGGTGCTGGCGCAGGTTGTTTATTACTTCACAGCCGCCGTCAGCCTTGGCGCGCCGCGCCGCGAGGTCGATTTCACCGTGCCCACCGGCAATTTTGGTGACATTTTCGCAGGCTATATCGCGCGCGAAATGGGTTTGCCGATCCGGCGGTTGGTGATTGCCACCAACCAGAACGACATTCTGCACCGCTGCCTTGCCACGGGCCGGTACGAAACGCGCGG
>NZ_JBFHIA010000245.1:0-4474 GCF_041596715.1 Phaeovulum sp. | reverse complement strand
TATCTTGCCGGGGCGCGCCTGCTGCTGCAACGCAGTCGCACCGAAGAGGCGCTTTCCTCATTTCAGCGTATCGACGATCTGATCGAACGCATGGGCGCGATCACGCGGCAGCTCAAGTCTTACGCAAGGAAGGGCGGGGAAGCCTTTGAAGAGGTTGATCTTCGTGCGGCGCTTTCTTCGGCCCTCACGATGATGGAGCCACAGCTTCGGGCGCGCACGGTCAAGATATCGCGCAGCTTGCCGCGCCGCCCGGTGATGGTGCTGGCAGATCGGATTCGGCTGGAGCAGGTGATCATCAACTTGCTACGCAACGCGCTTGATGCAACCAAGTCCGTGGCCGAACCACGCATTGATTTGCGCCTGAGCGCGGCGGAAACGGCGCTTTTGGCCGTAGAAGATAACGGTCCGGGAATTGTTGACCTCGACAAACTGTTCGAACCGTTCTGGACCACCAAGAAACCCGGTGAGGGCACCGGGCTGGGGCTCGCGATTTCTTCGGGGATCGTGAAGGATTTGGGCGGGCGGCTGACGGCGCGGAACGGCGAGGGGGGCGGTGCCGTGTTTGAAGTGAATTTGCCGCTCGCGGCAGATACCAAAAAGGGCGAAACGCCCAGAGCAGCGGAGTAGGGCGAGATGGCTAGGATGATGAAGGTTGCGATCGTCGATGACGAAGAAGACCTGCGGCAGTCGGTATCGCAGTGGTTGGCGCTGTCTGGTTTCGACACCGTGGCATTCGCGTCGGCGGAAGAAGCGCTGAAAGTGGTGGGGGCCGATTGGCCCGGTGCCGTGATTACCGATATCCGTATGCCCGGAATGGACGGTATGGCGTTTCTGAAGCGCCTGATGAGCCTAGATTCGGCGCTGCCGGTTATCATGATCACGGGCCACGGCGATGTGCCGATGGCGGTCGAGGCGATGCGGCTTGGCGCGATGGACTTTCTGGAAAAGCCGTTCAACCCCGACCGCATGACCGAACTTGCCAAGCGCGCAACACAGGCGCGGCGGCAGACGCTCGATAACCGGGCCTTGCGGCGCGATCTGGCAGAGGGCGAGCAGGTGATGGGCAAGCTTATCGGTGCTTCGGCACCGATGGAGCGGCTGCGCGAAGATATCCTAGACCTTGGGCAGGCGGACGGCCATGTGCTGATCGACGGCGAAACCGGCACTGGCAAAACGCTGGTGGCGCATGCGCTGCACGCGGTGGGGCCACGCGCCGGGCGTCGATTCGTGGTGGTTTCCTGCGCTGCATTTACCGAAGACGCGCTGGCGGCGCGGTTGTTTGGCCCGACCGACGAAGGCGGCGGTCTGCCGCTGGTTGAAGAAGCGCGGGGCGGCACGCTGTGCCTTGAAGATATCGAGGCGCTGAGCCTTGGCCTGCAAGCGCGGCTTTTGACCTTTATCAACGAACAGGGCACGCCAGCCGAAACGCGCGTGATCGGTATTTGCAACACCCACGGCGAGGGCCGCACGGTCGAAGACGCGCTGCGCCCGGACCTCTATTTCCGCCTTGCCGCGCTAAAGATCCTGCTGCCGCCACTGCGCACGCGCGGCGAAGACATCCTGACGCTTTTCGCGCGCATGACCGAGCAGTTCGCGCTGGAATATGGTTGCGTCGCCCCCGAGATCACCGCGCAAGAGGCCGCACAGCTGTTGCAGGCGCCTTGGCCCGGCAACGTGCGCCAACTGATCAACGTGGCAGAGCGCGCGGTGCTGCAAAACCGCCGCGGCACCGGCTCGATTGCCTCTCTTCTTATGGCAGAGAACGAAGAGGCGGGCCCTGCGATGACCACCGAAGGCAAGCCGCTCAAGGATTATGTGGACAGTTTCGAGCGGATGCTGATCGACAATTCGATGCGCCGCCACAAGGGCGCGATCACCGCGGTGATGGATGAATTATGCCTGCCGCGCCGCACCTTGAACGAGAAAATGGCGAAATACGGCCTGAGCCGCGGCGACTATCTCTGAGCCATTCGGATGCCTTGATAAAGGTTGCCGGCGGTGCCGGCAGCATTTGCTTGACCTAGTGGTTAAGAAAAACCGTTTGTGTTAGGACACGCTTGGTCGCTAATGTCGGCCCAGTATCGGCGGTGCGCAGACTGCGCCGGTCGACGCATATGAGATTCGCTGGTGAAGCGCCGTCGTCCTGCCCGATTTGGCAGCCGGCGCAGACATCATCCGATTGGCCGCAAGGCCGCAAATTCGCCCGCAACGCCTTGAACGGCTTCGGGTTTTATCATGGGCGCACTGGCAACAGGGTGCTTTGGGCAAATGGCAGAGATGCGCGCGACGATTGGAAAACAGAATGCGGGCGGGCAATGCGCCGCCGCGCAACTGCCCATTGTCGCGCTGATCGGCGCCGCAACACATCAACACGCTCTGCTTTGCGCTCCGCCTTCGGGCCGATTGCGCCGTGGCGCGTGCGAGAATTGGAAACATGACAAAGAAAATGTTGATCGATGCCACCCACGCGGAAGAAACCCGCGTCGTGGTGGTGGACGGAAGCAAGGTCGAAGAGTTTGATTTTGAAACCGTAAACAAGCGGCAACTGGCCGGGAACATCTATCTGGCAAAGGTCACAAGGGTCGAACCCTCGTTGCAGGCGGCCTTCGTAGATTACGGCGGCAACCGCCACGGGTTCCTCGCTTTTGCCGAGATTCATCCCGATTACTACCAGATCCCGGTCGCTGACCGCCAAGCGCTGATCGAGGAAGAACGCGCCTATGCCGAGCGTGAGGAGGCCGAAGAAAACGGCCGTTCGCGCCGCCGGTCGGGCTCGGGTTCCCGCAATTCGGCGCCAAAGCCGGAACGCGCCGCGGATACTGACGCGGTAGCGCGCAGCGAAGATATTCCCGGCATGGCCGTGGTTGACCACGACGCCGATACTGTCGAGCCGGCGGGTGCGCCCGAAGTCGCGCTAGAAGCGCCCGTCATTGAAGCCGCGCCCGCGCAAGGCAGCGATACGCATGACAACGGCCATGAAAATGGCAACGGTAACGGCAATGCCAACGGCAACGGCAACGGCAATGGCGACGAAGCCGGTGCCTATGTCGCCGCCGACCACGCCTCGGAAACCGATGACGAGATCGAGTCGGTGGCCGATGAGGACCTTTCCGAAGAAATCCATTCGGGCCGCAAGCCGCGGGCACGCCGCTACAAGATTCAGGAAGTGGTCAAGGTGCGCCAGATCATGCTGGTGCAGGTTGTCAAGGAAGAGCGCGGCAACAAGGGCGCTGCGCTGACGACCTATCTCAGCCTCGCCGGGCGGTATTGCGTCTTGATGCCCAACACCGCGCGCGGTGGCGGCATCAGCCGCAAGATTACCAACGTGCTCGACCGCAAGAAGCTGAAGGAAATCGCCGGCGAGATGGAGGTTCCGCATGGCGCGGGCCTGATTATCCGCACCGCCGGAAGCCAGCGCACCCGCACTGAGATTCGGCGTGACTACGAATATCTGATGCGTCTTTGGGAACAGATCCGCGATCTGACCCTGCACTCGATCGCGCCTGCGCCGGTCTATGAAGAAGGCGATCTTATCAAACGCTCGATCCGCGATCTTTACAGCAAAGAGATCGACGAAGTTCTGGTCGAGGGTGATCGCGGCTATCGGACGGCCAAAGACTTCATGAAGATGATCATGCCGTCGCACGCCAAGAACGTGAAGCACTACGCCGATCAGCTGCCGCTGTTCGCGCGCTTTGGCGTCGAAAACTACCTCGGCGCGATGTTCAACCCCACGGTGCAGCTCAAATCTGGCGGCTATATCGTGATCGGCATCACCGAGGCGCTGGTGGCGATTGACGTGAACTCGGGCCGTTCTACCAAGGAAGGCTCGATCGAGGACACCGCGCTCAAGACCAACCTTGAAGCCGCCGAAGAAATTGCGCGGCAGTTGCGGCTGCGCGACCTTGCCGGGTTGATCGTCATCGACTTCATCGACATGGAAGAGCGGCGCAACAACGCCAGCGTCGAAAAGCGGCTGAAAGACAAACTCAAGACCGACCGGGCGCGTATTCAGGTGGGGCGCATCTCGGGCTTTGGCCTGTTGGAAATGAGCCGTCAGCGGCTGCGCCCCGGCATGATTGAGATGACCACGCAGCCTTGCCCGCATTGCCACGGCACCGGGTTGATCCGCTCGGACGACAGCTTGGCGCTGCAAATCCTGCGCGCCATCGAGGAAGAGGGCACGCGCAAGCGTTCGCGCGAGGTGCTGGTGCGTGCGCCAGTTGCAGTGGCCAACTACCTGATGAACGCCAAGCGCGAACACGTCGCGGGTATCGAGGCGCGTTATGGGCTTTCGGTGCGCATCGAGGCTGCACCAGACCTGATCAGCCCAGACTACGCGATTGAAAAGTTCAAGACCGCCACCCGCAATGTGCCCGAAGTGGCACCCTCTGTGGTTTCGGCCAACGCGAAGCTGATGGCCGAGATCGACAGCGAAGACGATCTGGTGCTCGACGAAGCCGATGAGGCCGAG
>NZ_JBFHIA010000244.1:0-4479 GCF_041596715.1 Phaeovulum sp. | reverse complement strand
TTGCGCCCCGCCGCGTCAAGTTCGGCGGTCAACTTGGCGAGTGGTTTGGTGTCATGCTCGGGGTAAATGAAGGTTTCATCGGCATCGAGCGTTAGGCACCAGTGTTTGTGCCCGTAATGCATCAAAAGCCAATTGACCCAGTCGAGCCCGAACCGCGTGGCTTTGTAACTGGCGGGCGTGGTCCAGACCGAACAATCGGGTTGCGCGGCAAGATACGCGCGGGTGCCATCGTCGCTGGCGTTATCGACGATCAGGAAATGTTGCACCCCAAGCGCGCGGTGATGCGCCAGAAACCACGGCAGGCGCGCCGCCTCGTTGCGCAGGCAGGCAAAGGCCAGAATGTCATGCTTGCCGATCTGCGCGGTGCGGTCGATGACACATTGCAACTGCTTGCGCGCGCGAAACGAACGCCACAGCAGCCGCTGCCGCTTTAGCCGCAGCCGCGCCCGTTCTCGCAGCGCCCTAAGCCTTTGGCGCGGCGCTATCGCCATAGCGCGCCACGGCCCGAACTAGGCACCGTAATGGCCATTTTGCATCCAGCGCCACGCGTCGGTGATCATTTCGGGCATGGTCGAGCGGCTCGGCTTCCAGCCGAGTTCCGCCACAGCCCGCGCCGAGCCGGAAACCAGCGCCACTGCATCGCCCGCCCGGCGCGGGCCCTGCCGCACGGGCACCGGGCGGTTGGTCACACCACGCGCCGCCTCAATCACTTCCTGCACGCTGAAGCCAGTGCCGGTGCCAAGGCAGAAAACGCGGCTTTCCTTGCCCGCTTCCAGCCATTTCAGCCCCAGAACGTGCGCCTCGGCCAGATCCATCACATGCACATAGTCGCGCACACAGGTGCCATCGCGGGTGGGATAGTCGCTTCCGAATACCGTAAGCTCGGGCCGCCGCCCGTCGATCGCTTCCAGAAGTAGGGGGACCAGATGCGTCTCGGGTCGGTGAAACTCGCCCACTTCCGCCTCGGGGTCGGCGCCCGCCACGTTGAAATAGCGAAAGATCACGCTGCGCAGCCCACGCGAAGCTGCAAAGTCACGCAGCATAGCCTCGATCGCCAGCTTTGATCCGCCATAGGCGTTCAACGGTGTTTGCGGCGTATCTTCATTGAGCAACACACCGTCATGGTCGCCATAAGTTGCGCAGGTCGAGGAAAACACGAAGTCGAGGCAGCCCGCCGCGCACGCAGCCTCGATCAGCGTCAGCGAGGAAACCACGTTGTGGCGCCAGTACAGCCCCGGATCGGCCATCGCCTCGCCAACCTGACTGAGCGCCGCAAAATGCATCACCGCGACCGGCTGCCATTTGGCAAATACCGCATCAAGCCGCGCCCGATCAGACAGATCGCCCTGCTCAAATGGCCCAAACTTTACCGCATCGCGCCAGCCGGTGATCAAGCTGTCATAGGTGACAGGCACATAGCCCGCAGCGGCCAGCACCTTACAGGCGTGCGAGCCGATGTAGCCCGCGCCGCCAGTGACCAGAATATGACGTGCCATGCGTATTTACTCGGCCGCCTGCCGCACCGCGGTCAAATGCGAAAGATACTGCGCAAACTCGTCGCGCAGATCCGGGCGTGCCAGCCCGAAAGCCACCGTCGCCTGCAAGAAGCCGGGCTTGGAACCGCAGTCATACCGTTGCCCGCTGAAGCGGTAGCCGTAAACCGGCCCGCCCTGCTCGATTTCTTGGGCAATTGCGTCGGTCAGCTGAATCTCGCCGCCCGATCCTGCCTTCAGTCGCGTCAGGTTTTGCAGAATGTTCGGCGTCAGAATATAGCGCCCGATCACCGCAAGATTCGAAGGGGCATCGCCCAGCGCAGGCTTTTCGACCATGCCCTTGGCGCGCACCATCGTGCCCATTTCCTCGCCAATATCGAGAATGCCGTAAGACGAGGCCTTGTCGGCGGACACTTCCATCGTCGCAACCATGTTGCCGCCGATTTCGGCGTAAGCTTCTACCATCTGCTGCAAGCAGGGCTTTTCGGCGGCGATGACGTCATCGGTCAGAATCACCGCAAAAGGCTCATTTCCGACCAGACGGCGCGCACACCAGACCGCATGGCCCAGCCCCAGCGCGCGATTTTGCCGCACATAGGCAATCGCGCCGCTGTCCATGTTGGTATCTTTCAACATGTCAAGCAGGGCGGTCTTGCCTGCCTTGCGCAGGCTGCTTTCCAATTCGGGCGCGTCGTCGAAATAGTCTTCCAGCGCCGACTTGCCGCGCGAAGTGACAAAGATAAACTCTCGAATCCCCGCGGCGCGCGCTTCGTCAATCGCATACTGAATCAGTGGTCTATCGACCAACGTCATGATTTCTTTTGGAATAGACTTCGTTGCCGGCAGAAACCTTGTGCCGAGCCCCGCGACCGGAAAGATCGCCTTGGTAACCTTACGCTTCATTTTACACCTGTTCGTTCCGCTTCATTCCGAACGGTTTACTAGCCCTGCCTCAATAAACCCGCTCGGGTGATTATTGGCAAGTATGCGACCGATTCTGCCCGCTATTCGTCTCAATATGGTGCACGTTCAATACGATTTTTGCGCGAAATTGGGCGCTAGCCTCGGTCAGTCGAGCCCCATTGCGGCCATCATCGCTTCGATGCGTAGCACGTCGGTTGGATTGTTCAACTCCCAAAACTGCCGCCCACGCGCCTCGACCTCGGCGCAAAGCACGCTTCGCCCGTTTTCAAGAAATCGGAGCTGTTCAAGCCCTTCCAGCGTCTCCAGCGGCCCGACGGGCCAGCCGGGATAGGCCAACAGGGTTTCGGGTCGATAGGCGTAAACGCCGACATGGTGAAATACTGGGGTCGGCGCCTCGGGTGCATAGTCGCGCCCTGTGTAGGGAATCACTTCTTTCGAGAAATAAAGCCCGCGGTTGCCTGCGCCGAAAACAGCGGTGGTGCCCCCCACGCGCCCGGCTGCACGGTCGGCGCGCAGCGAGCTGAGCATCGCGCCCTCGCAGCGAAGCACCGGGGTCGCAAGCTCGGCCTCGGGGTGGGCGCGCAAGCCCGCCACCAGTTCTTCGACAAACCACGGCGGCGTCAGTGGCGCATCGCCTTGCAGGTTCACCACGATGTCGTAGCCGCCACCGATGTTCTGAAGCGCCTCTGCACAACGCTCGGTGCCGTTGGCGCAATCGGGCGAGGTCATCACCACCTCTGCGCCAAAGCTTTCAGCTTCGGCACGGATGCTGCCTGCATCGGTCGCCACCACCACGCGGTCGGCACCCTGCACTGCCATGGCGGCATCCCAACTGCGCCGGATCAGCGTCTTGGCCACACCACTTGCGCCGCGCAGCGCCACCAATGGCTTGCCCGGATAACGGCTAGAGGCATAGCGCGCAGGAATGACGATCAGAACGCTCATGATTGCACCAAAAGAACCCCGGGGGCGTAGGCGATGAAGAACGGGTTGGCAAAGCCCGCCTTGCCATAGGCCAGCGGCGTGTGGTCGTCAAAGCGCACGACCATGCCGCCCGCCCCGCGCAGCACCGCATCGCCCGCCGCGGTATCCCATTCCATGGTCCGCCCGAGGCGCGGGTAAAGGTCGGCCTCGCCGGTGGCTACCAGACAGAACTTCAGGCTCGACCCTGCGCTGGTCATGTCGCGCACTGCGTAGCTTGCGATGTAATCGTCGGTCGCCTGATCGCGATGCGATTTGGAGGCGACCACCATCAGCGCCCGGTTATCGGGGATGGAAACCGAGATAGGTTTCTGCTCGCCCGGTCCTTCCTTGGCGAATGGGCCCACCTCTTCAACGCTGCGCCCATCGGCGAGGGTATAGAAAAGCCGCCCCTTGGCCGGCGCATAGACGATGCCGCGCACCGGCACGCCCGCTTCGACATAAGCGATGTTGACCGTGAAATCGCCGCGGCGCTGAACAAACTCCTTGGTTCCATCCAGCGGATCGACGATCAGAAATGTCTCGGCGCTTTGTTCATGGCTTGCCGCTTGTTCTTCAGTGACCAGCGGCAGTTCGGGGAACGCCGCGCGCAGCCCTGCCGAGATCAGCGCATCGGCAGCCTCGTCTGCCTCTGTCACAGGGCTCGCATCAGACTTGGCGCGCACCTCGAAATCGGGGTCTGCGTAGATTTCCATGATCCGGTCACCTGCTTCAAGGGCAAGGCGGCGCATCACTTCGGCAAGGCGGACGTGGTCCATCTGGGGCATTCTCCGCATTTGCGGCGGCATTGATCCGCCAATACAATCCCTTTATGCTGCGCGCTAAAGGGATCGGCAAGGTTTCCCGGCGAGTATCGAGGCAGCGCCGCACCAGCGGCAGAAACGGGCGCAATGTTCACACCTCAGCGTCGCAAGGGCACGGTCAGCACCGGCTTCAGCATTCTGGGGCTAATTTTTCACGCCACGGTCCGCTCTATCCGCAAAAGCCACGGCAACGCGATGTTGGGCCTTGTGATGAACATGATGCAGACCGTGGTGCTGGTCGGCGCGTTTTACGTGATGTTTGATGTGCTTCACATGCG
>NZ_JBFHIA010000243.1:0-4494 GCF_041596715.1 Phaeovulum sp. | reverse complement strand
GGTGCCGCGCTGTTTCTGGGCGAGAGGCTGGGGCCACGGCGGCTGGCGGGCATTGCGGTTGCCTTTGCCGGCGCGATGATCATCTTGCGGCCCGGCGCGGGAGTGATGCACCCTGCGGCGCTGTTGGCGCTTGCGGCGGCCTTCAGCTATTCGGCCGGGGCGCTGCTGACGCGGGCGTTGCGTGGCGACACGGTGGCCACGTCGATGCTTTGGTCCGCGTTCGTGGGCACCGCCTTTACCAGCCTTGCCCTGCCCTTCATCTGGCAACCAATCGCGGCGGGCGATCTTTGGCTGTTTGTGGGCATGGGGCTACTTGGCACAGCCGCGCAAGGCTTGTTGATCCGCGCCTTTGCGATTTCCGAAGCCTCTGCGCTGGCGCCTTTTGGCTATTTCGGGCTGGTGATGTCGAGCATTTGGGGCTTTGCCTTCTTCGGTCAGTTGCCTGATCGCTGGACGGTGCTTGGCGCGGTTGTGATCGTGGTGGCGGGGCTTTATGTCTGGCACCGCGAGGCGCAAGCCACGCGGACCGAGAAGCAGGCACCTGAATGAAAACCAAAGCCGCAGACCGCGACCGCACGTTTGGCAACTGGTTGCTCAATCTTTTCACGCGCGGTTTGCTGATGATGTTGCTGGCCCTGCCCTATCGCTGGCGGGTGCCGTTTTCAGGCTGGCTGATGGCGCGTGTTGTATCGCCGCTGGCGGGGTATAGCCGCCGGATACGCCGCAATCTGAAGCTGGTGCTGCCCGATCTGCCGAAGGACGAGGTTGAAAAAATCGTCCGCGAAGTGCCCGATAACGCGGGCCGCACCTTTGTCGAGATCTATTCGGGGCACCAATTTGTACGTCGGCTCGATGGGCAGCTTCCTACAGGGCCGGGAATGGAGGCTTTGCGCGCCGCCAAAGCCAAAGGCCAGCCGGTTCTGCTTGCCTCTGGTCATATCGGTAACTACGACGCCTTTCGCGGCATACTCTGCGCCAACGGCTTTGAGGTGGGCGCGCTTTATCGACCGACAAACAACCCGTGGTTCAACCCCCATTACATCGCCGCGATGTCGCGTATTGGCACGCCGCTTTTTGAGCGTGGCCGCCCCGGCCTTTCTGCGATGGTGCGTTTTTTGCGCAAGGGCGGAACGCTGGCGATCTTGATAGATCAGCACGTGGTTCCGGGTGCCGCGCTCAACTTCTTCGGTCGGCCCGCAATGACGACGCTTTCGCTTGCCGAACTGGCCTTGAAATACAACGCGCTGGTGATCCCGATCTATGCGTTGCGCAAACCCGACGGGTTCGGCTTTGACATCATAACCGAAGCACCGATCGAACATGCGGCACCCGAGGTGATGATGCAGGCGCTCAATGACAGTCTGGAGCGGCAGGTGCGCGCGCATATGGGCCAGTGGCTTTGGGCGCATCGGCGCTGGAAGGTTGCGTCGAACGCGTAGCCGCAAGCCGCCGTGGCGCGCTTGAGATCGTTCACCCAATGCACTATGCCGATCAAAGCTCTGCCGTAGGGGGTGGAACTCGCACAATGGGGGAGCGTTGAAGGACTTTCTTCAATATCTGGCGTTTCGGTTCCTCGAAACAATTGTGATGGCGCTGCCCTATCGTCTGCGGGTGCCGACATTCGGCTGGATTCTGTCCCGCGTGATCGGGCCGCTTACCAGAGTCGACCGGCGGATTCGTGCAAACCTTGCGCTGATTTACCCCGACATGCCCGAGGCCGAAATACAGCGTCTGATCCATGCTGTACCCGACAATTTTGGCCGAAGCCTGATCGAGACATATTCTGGCGATGCCTTCATTCGCCGCGCGGCCAAATCTGCGCTGCGCGGCGAGGGGTTTGCAGCACTCGAAAAAGCGCAACGCGAGGGGCGCGGGGTGATTCTGATTTCGGGGCATTTTGGAAATTACGACGTTTTGCGCGCCTATCTGCGCGCGCGCGGCCATTCGGTTGGCGCGCTTTATCGCCCGTTTCCGAACCGAAGGTTTAACCGGCGCTACAGCGCCAAGCTTGGCGCCATCAGCGGCCCGTTGTTTCCGCGCGGACGGCGCGGCTTGTCCGAGATGATCAAGCATGTGCGCGATGGCGGCATCATCGGAATGCTGATCGATCAGCACATGCAGCACGGCGCACATTTGAAGTTCATGGGCCACACCGCGTTGACGGCGACCTCGGCGGCGGACATGGCGCTAAAATACGACGCAGTGCTGCTGCCCTTCTACGGGCGACGGATGCCGGACGGGATGAGCTTTGAACTGACGATCGAAGCCCCGATTGCGCATACGACCCCAGAGGCCATGACGCAGGCGTTGAACGATAGTCTTGAGGTTCAGGTGCGCGCGCATCCCGAGCAGTGGCTCTGGGTATCGCGGCGCTGGGGCCGCTTGAAAAAATCGCGCTAATCGAGCCGCGCCGCGGCCAGAATCTTCCCCGGCAGCGCCGCATAGCGCCCACCCGGCTTCACCGCCTGCACAATCACCGCGCTAAGCCGCATCCCGTCGCCCGGGATCTCCAGATGCAGCGGGCTTGCGCCATCCCATTCGGCCAGCGTCAGCCATTCGGTCGCCACGTTGACATAGCTGGCCTGATGCCCAGCATTTTCGCCACGCAGAATTGTCACCTGCACTTCTGGCACGTAGCGGACCAATTGCACCACCACTTCCGAAGGTAACGGAGGCGAAGCCGTTGCCTCAAGCAGCCAGCCGGTCCCTTCGCGCTGCACATGCAGTTGCACCTGCTGCGGCAAGGTCGCGCTGTTGGCGATCTGGCCGCGCAATGCCGGACCATCGGCGCCGTTCATCGAGACGACACCGCCAACCACTGCCTGCGGCGTAAAGACAGCGCGCGCCTCGGCGGCATAGGCATAGGCCTTTTGGCGCATGCTGAAGGCGGGTTGGGCTAGGGTATCTTCCCAACCAAGATAATCCCAATAATCGACATGCAGCGATAGCGCCAGAACACCGGGCTGCGCCGCAATCTCGCGCAAAAGCGTGTCGGCGGGCGGGCACGAAGAGCAGCCTTGCGAAGTGAAAAGCTCAACCACGACCTGCGGCGGCGCTGCGGACTGCGCTTGCACTGCACTTGCCATGCTTAATGCCAGCCAGACCCCGATACCCGCACCAATTGCTGCTCGCTTCATTCGTCTGCTCCTGGATACGTGTTACTTCCTAAGCGCCCAGATGCATCTTTGCCAATCAACCATTTGCGACCAAGGCGCAAAGTGACTTTGAGGCGAGTTTTTGTGCACAATGGTATACAAATGCACCGCACCCCTCTTGATTGCTACGAGCGGATGCGGCAAAAGCAGCCATCCCCACAAAAGCCTCGGGAGGCCCGCGCATGACCGTCGTCACCGGAAAAGATACCGCCAAGACCCGCCGCACCCTAAAAGCAGGCGGCAAGAGCATCGCCTATTATTCGATCCCGGCCGCAGAGGCCGCAGGGCTTGGCGATTTTTCGCGCCTGCCCGCAGCGCTAAAGGTGGTGCTGGAAAACATGCTCCGCTTTGAAGATGGCGGCTTTACCGTTTCTGTTGACGACATCAAAGCCTTCGCCGAATGGGGCGCCAAGGGCGGCAAGAACCCGCGCGAAATCGCTTACCGCCCGGCACGTGTGCTGATGCAGGATTTCACCGGCGTGCCTGCCGTGGTTGACCTTGCAGCGATGCGCGACGGGATCAAGGCGCTTGGCGGCGATGCCAAGAAGATCAACCCGCTGGTGCCGTGCGATCTGGTCATCGACCACTCGGTGATGATCGACGAGTTCGGCAACCCGCGCGCGTTTCAGATGAACGTTGACCGCGAATACGAACGCAACATGGAACGCTACGTGTTCCTGAAGTGGGGCCAGAACGCGTTTGACAATTTCCGCGTGGTGCCGCCGGGCACCGGCATCTGCCACCAAGTGAACCTCGAATACCTTGCGCAAACGGTCTGGACCGACAAAGACCAGAACGGTGTCGAGGTGGCCTACCCCGATACGCTGGTGGGCACCGATAGCCACACCACCATGGTCAACGGCCTTGCCGTGCTGGGCTGGGGCGTAGGCGGCATCGAGGCCGAGGCTGCGATGCTGGGCCAGCCCGTGTCGATGCTGATCCCCGAAGTGGTCGGCTTCAAGCTGACCGGCGCGATGGTCGAAGGCACCACCGCCACCGACCTTGTGCTCAAGGTCGTTCAGATGCTGCGCAAACACGGCGTGGTCGGCAAATTCGTCGAGTTCTGGGGCGAGGGGCTGGATCATCTGCCGCTGGCCGACCGCGCAACCATCGCCAACATGGCACCGGAATACGGCGCAACCTGCGGCTTCTTCCCGGTAGACGGCGAGACCCTGCGCTATCTGCGCCAGACCGGCCGCGACGAGGCGCGTATTGCGCTGGTCGAAGCCTATGCCAAGGAAAACGGCATGTGGCGCGGCGCGGACTATGCACCAATCTACACTTCGACGCTTGAGCTCGACATGAGCACCATCGTCCCCGCGATCTCGGGCCCCAAGCG
>NZ_JBFHIA010000242.1:0-4495 GCF_041596715.1 Phaeovulum sp. | reverse complement strand
GTAGTATAGTCGCATGCGAGAGGCGCTTTCCCACCCGGTTTACCGCAAATTGCTGGCCGCGCAGGTTCTTTCTGTGTTCGGCTCCGGCCTGACCACGGTGGCGCTTGGGCTTTTGGCATTCGAGTTGGCGGGGGCGAATGCAGGCGCGGTGCTGGGCATCGCGCTGGCACTCAAGATGGTGGCCTATGTCGGCCTTGCGCCGCTGGCCACCGCGCTGGCCGCGAACCTGCCGCGTCGGCCATTTCTGATTACGCTCGATCTTTGCCGCGCGGCGCTGGTGCTGCTTTTGCCCTTCGTCACCGAGATCTGGCAAATCTATGTGCTGGTATTTGCCTTTCAGGCGTTTTCGGCAGCGTTTACCCCAACCTTTCAGGCAACGATTCCCGACATTCTTACCGATGAGCGGCAATACACGCAGGCCTTGTCTCTTTCGCGTCTTTCTTATGATCTCGAATCGCTGCTTAGCCCCATGCTGGCGGGGCTGCTGCTTTCGCTGATGTCATTTCATTGGCTGTTCGCGGGCACCGCGCTTGGCTTTCTATGCTCGGCGGCGCTGGTGCGATCTGTGCACTTGCCGCAGCCGCGCGGTGGCGCGGTGGCGGCACCGTTTCGCAAGCGGCTGACGCGGGGCGCGTGGATCTATCTGGCCACGCCCCGGTTGCGCGGAATGTTGGCGCTTTACCTTGCAGTGGCCGCAGGCAGCGCGATGGTGATCGTCAATACCGTCGTGCGGGTCAAAGACACGCTCGCGCTGGGCGATGCGGCAGTGGCGCTGCACTTCGCGGCCTACGGGCTTGGCTCGATGGTGGTGGCGCTGACCTTGCCACGACTGCTGGAAAAGATCGCCGCGCGGCAGGCGATGCTGGCGGGCGGGGTGATGCTTGCGCTGCTGATGGCGCTTGCCGCACTGGGCCCCTCGCTGAATGCCGGGCTGCTGCTCTGGTCCGCCCTTGGCGCGGCGGCAGCGCTAGTGCAGACCCCCTCTGGGCTGATTCTGCGCCGCTCTTGCGCAGAGCCCGACCGCCCGGCGGTTTTTGCCGCGCAATTCGCACTTTCACATGCCTGTTGGCTGCTGGCCTACCCTGCGGCAGGGCTTTTGGGCGCAGCACTTGGCCTAGACGCGACATTCGCCATCATGGCGGCGGTTGCGGCGCTTTCCACGGCGGCGGCGCGACACCTCTGGCCCGCGCTCGACCCCGAGGAAATAGAGCACGAACATCTGGCATTTGCGCATGAACACGCAGAGGGTGACGCCGATCATCACCCCGCGGGCACAGGCCCGCACCATACCCACGCGCCGCTTCGCCACAAACATCGCTACGTGATCGACGACCACCACCCGCACTGGCAGCATTCTGCCTGATCGCGCGGCACCAAGGGCGCGCCATCGGACACGGTGCCGCCTTGGCTTGTCGGAACGGGAGCACGGGCGAGATCCGAAAATACTAACCAATACTTGCCTTTAGACAGCGCGCGCAGGTGCGTGGGCACCCATCACACGCATTCCGGCGGATGGCGAGGCGTGGTCACAAGTGCCTATGTATTCGGCGACGATCCCGTTCGATGGATGCTTTCGTTAGGTTACTCGACCCGGACGTCTTGACATTCTGACTGCTGGCAGCGCTAACCTGTGGCATGGACCAACTGACCGCGCTCGCGCTGCCAGTGAAAAACGAACGTCCAGCAACATTGGGAGTTACGCATGAAACATCTGCCAAGACTGGTCGGCGTCGCGCTGGTCGCGTCGCTTGGCCTGTTCGCCCCCGCGGCCCGCGCCGCGACACCGGCGGACACGCTTATACAAGCCTGGGCAATCGATGACATTATCAGCCTCGATCCGGCTGAGGTGTTCGAGTTTACCGCGTCCGAACTGCTCGGCAACGCGTATCAGGGGCTGATCGGCTACGACGTGAACGACGTCTCGGACATCTTCGGCGTAATTGCCGAGAAATGGGACATCTCTGCCGACGGCATGACCTATACCTTCACCATCCGCGATGGCATGAAGTTTGCCTCGGGCAACCCGATCACCGCATCCGATGCGGTTTTCTCGCTGCGCCGCGCGGTCAAGCTCGACAAATCGCCTGCGTTCATCCTCACCCAGTTCGGCTTCACCGCCGAGAATGCTGACGAGATGATCCGGCAGACCGGGCCGATGACCTTTGAGTTCCAGATCGACAAGCCCTACGCGCCGACGCTGGTTCTTTACTGCCTGACCTCCACCGTGGGCTTCATCGTCGATGAAAAGCTGGCGATGGAACACGAGGCCAACGGCGATTTCGGCTATGACTGGCTGAAAACCAACTATGCCGGTTCGGGCGCCTATACGATTCGCGAATGGCGCGCCAACGAAGTTGTCGTGCTGGAACGCAACGACAATTACTCGGGCCCCGCTCCGGCGATGGCGCGGGCGATCTACCGCCACATCCCCGAGCCTGCGACGCAGCGGTTGCTGCTGGAACAGGGCGACATCGACATCGCCCGCAACGTTTCGGCCGACAGCATCGACACTTTGGCTGCAAACCCCGACCTCGTGGTTGATTCTGGCGTGAAAGGCTCGATCTACTATCTCGGGCTGAACCAGAAGAACCCGATCCTCGCGAATCCCGACGTGCGTCAGGCGATGAAATATCTGGTGGACTATGCCACCATCGCCGACACGATCATGAAGGGTCGCGTCGTGGTGCACCAAGCCTTCCTGCCGCTCGGCTTCCTCGGCGCGCTGGAAGACAATCCGTTCTCGCTCAACGTTGAAAAAGCCAAGGAACTGCTCGCGGCAGCGGGCTACCCGAACGGCTTCAAAGTGACGATGGATACGCGCAACACCGATGAAATCACCGCTATCGGCACCGCGATCCAGCAGACCTTCGCTTTGGCCGGGATTGAGCTTGAACTGATCCCGGGCGACGGCGGGCAAACGCTCACCAAATACCGCGCGCGTAACCACGACATCTACATCGGCCGCTGGGGGCCCGACTATCAGGACCCGCATACCAACGCCGATACCTTCGCGCGCAACCCCGACAACTCTGACGACGCGGCCTCCAAACCGCTGGCATGGCGCAACGCTTGGGACATTCCGGAAATGACCGCGATGGCCGACGCCGCCGTGCTTGAAGCGGACGCCGGCAAGCGCGCCCAGATGTATCTGGACCTGCAAGCCGAGCATCAGCAAACCTCGCCCTTCATCATCATGTTCCAGGAGATCGAGGTTATGGCGCGGCGCGCCAACGTGCAGGGCTTCGTTGTCGGACCGTCGTTCAACGACAACTCCTTCAAGGCCGTGACAAAATAATGGCTTCAATCGCAACTGGAGAAGGGCGCCGCGGCGCCCTTCCCGCCCTCGCCTGGAAGATCGTCAAGATCCTTGCCAGCGTGGCGCTGACCTTTCTGGGCCTTCTGCTTGTCACCTTCATGATTGGGCGCGTCGTGCCGGTTGACCCGGTGCTTGCGGTCGTTGGCGACCGCGCCTCGCAGTCCGTTTATGATCGGGTGTTTATCGAGCTTGGGCTCGACAAGCCGCTCTATGAACAATTCTGGATGTATCTTCAAAAGATCGCCTCGGGTGATCTTGGCATCAGCTTCCTTACCAAAAAGCCGATCATCGACGATATCGCGCGCGTCTTTCCCGCGACGCTGGAACTGGCGACGGTGGCCATTCTCATTGGCACCATCTTCGGGATTCCGCTGGGGGTTTGGGCTGCGGTGCGCCAAGGGCGGCTTGCCGACCAGATCGTCCGCGTGGTCGGGCTGATCGGGTATTCGGCGCCGATCTTTTGGCTGGGCTTGCTGGGCCTTCTGGTCTTTTACGCGCGCCTGCACTGGGTCGCAGGGCCCGGGCGGATCGACATTTCCTATGAATATTCCATCACCTCGCGCAGTGGGCTGATGCTTTTGGACGCCGCGATGCAGGGCCAGTGGGATGCGTTCCGCAACGCCTTCTCGCATATCATCCTGCCCGCTTCGCTGCTGGGATACTATTCGCTGGCCTATATCAGCCGCATGACGCGCAGCTTCATGCTGGCGGAACTGGCGCAGGAATATGTCATCACCGCCCGCGTCAAAGGCGTTGCCGAATGGCGCATCATCTGGGTGCATGCATTGCGCAACGCGGCGGTGCCACTGGTCACCGTGGTCGCGCTCTCCTACGCAGGGCTGTTGGAAGGCTCGGTTCTGACCGAGACCGTTTTCGCTTGGCCGGGGCTGGGACAGTACCTGACCAACTCGCTGCAAAACTCCGACATGAATGCGGTGCTTGGTGGCACCCTCGTGATCGGGGCAATTTTCGTGGGGCTGAACCTCTTGTCTGACTTGCTTTACACGCTGCTCGACCCACGGGTGCGCCGCAGATGAACACACGTGAATGGCTTTTGACCGAGCAACCCGCCTCGCGCCGACAGGCACGCGCGGGCCAAGCGTATCGCACATGGATCGCGTTTAGCCGGAATCGTCTGGCGATGATCGGCCTCGGCATCGTGGTGGTGCTGGTTCTGGT
>NZ_JBFHIA010000241.1:0-4535 GCF_041596715.1 Phaeovulum sp. | reverse complement strand
CCTGCACGACATCGGTTTGCCCGACGGCAAAGGACGCCGCGCAAACGCCAAGGTAATAGCGCCAACTGCGCAGGAAACCTTCGGAATGACCCATCCGCCTGATCCGTTCTGCCTGCGCGCCCAACCTTTCGTTCCAAAGCGCGCAGGTGCGCGCGTAATCGGCACCAAATGCATGGGTGTCGGTGACCGAAAGCCCCGCGCGGCGTGCCTGACGGGCGATCACTTCGTTGGATAGCAACATGCCGCCGGGAAAGATGTGATGGCGGATATAGTCGGACGTGCGCTGGTATATGTCGAAATAGCCATCCTGCACGGTGATCGCCTGTATGACGGCGCGCCCTTGTTCTGCCAGCCGCGCCTTGATCGTGGCGAAATAGGTGGGCCAGTAATTCTGCCCGACCGCCTCGATCATCTCGATCGACACGATATTGTCGAACTTGCCCGCGCTTTTGCGATAATCTTGCAAGCGGATCTCGGCGCGCCCATCAAGGCGCGCGTCGGCATAGCCCTTCTGCGCGGGCGAGATGGTCAGGCCAGTGACATAACGCCCGCTGTCGGCGGCGCGTTCGGCAAACCCGCCCCAACCGCAGCCGATTTCCAAGACCCGTTCGCCGCGCCCGAGACGGCCAAGGATGCGGTCATATTTGCGGGCTTGGGCGCGCCCAAGGTCGGTATCGCCGGGGGTGAACATCGCCGCCGAATAGGTCATGCCCTCGTCAAGCCAGAGCTGATAAAACTCGTTGCCGACATCGTAATGCGCGCGGATGTTACGCGCCGCACCACGCGGGGAATTGGCGCGCATGATGCGGTTTACCACGCGAAACTTCAGGTTGCCCCAAAAGCCCGCATAGGCATAGCCGCGAAACTGGTCGAGGTTGCGCAGCGCCACCTCTGACAGATCCGCGATCGAGGGTGTTTCCCAAAGCCCGGCGACATAGGTTTCGCCAAGCCCGATATCGCCCCGCGCGGCAACGGCGGTGACCACCGACCAGTCGCGGATATGCATTTCGGCTGTGGGCGCGCCGTGGCCAAAATCGAACACCTCGCCCTCGGGCGTGCGCAGGCGCAGGCTGCCAACGTGGATTTGGGCGCAGGTGTCGAGGAAGTCGTGTTTTACGCGGTTGGTCAGGAACAGCATCAGCTTACCTCGGTTTCAGGAGGGGTGGGGCGGGTGCGGTATCTTGCGCCCTTCAGCCGCAGGCGCAGTGCCTGCCAATAGATCAGAATGATCGTGCGCAACGCGCCGAGCGGGCGGCGCAGGCAGGCGCGCAGGATGCCGCCGCTGGTCAGCGGCCGAAGCGGCCCCGAAAGGGTGGCAAGCACGCCCTCGTCACCATTGGTGTGCAGAATACGAATGGCGATCTGGTCGGGGCGGATGTCAAAGGTGAACTCGTAGCTGCCCTTGACCTCTTGAAAGGGGGATACATGCAGGGCTTTGGGTGCGGTGATGCGCGCCTCGCGGGTGATCGGCGCAAAGCCCGGCAAGTGGCAAAGATACGAATGGCGGTCGCCAAACGGCGTTGACACCTCGGCAATCACCGCGATCAGCGCCGCGCCATCCATCGCCAGCCAGAAGCTGACCGGGTTGAACGCATAGCCAAGAAACCGCGGCTGGGTCAGCAGCATCAGTTGCACCTTTCGCGCGCCAAGCCCATGTGCGGCCAGCACATCGCGCGCCCAAACAGGCCCGCGCCCCGCCTTCAGCGGCCCGCCGTGGTCACGATCATGCACGGAGAAAAGGTTGAAGCGGTTGCGCGCATAAAGCCACGGGCCGGGCCCGCCCGCCTCGGCGTCGATCAGCACATAATCGACGCCATAGCGAAACCCGTGCCGAACCACGCCGCGCCGCGTGTGCGTGGTAACCCCGGCCATATGTTCAGGCGCATGGGTCATGCGAACTGCCGATCCATCAGGCGCAAGATGCGGGCGGCGCTGGCGAAGCCGTCTTCATGAAAGCCGTGGCGCGTGTAGGCCCCGGCGAACCATGTGTTGTTTTGCCCCTGAATCGCGGTCAACTTGCGCTGTGCCGCCAGTGCCGGGGCATCAAAAACCGGGTGGCGGAAGGTCTTTTGATCGTAGATCAGATGTTCGGGGATCGGCCGCGCGGGGTTGAGCGAGACAAACAAAGGGTCGCTTTCGGGGATGTTCTGGAGGCGGTTCATCCAATAGGTCACACCCATCGCGGGCGCGTGCTGGGTGGTGTCGGCCTTGTAGACCCAAGCGGACCAGATCGCGCGGCGGCGCGGCATTTGGGCTGTGTCGCGGTGCAGGATAACCTCGTTGTCCTGAAAGCGGATAGCCGAAAGCGCCGCGCGTTCTTGCGCCGTGGGCTGCACCAGCAGGCGCAGCGCCTGATCGGAATGGCAGGCAAAAATCACCTGATCGAAGGGCTCGTGCGGCGCGTCGCCCGTGGCCACGATGCTTTGAGTGCCGGTGCGCGTGACACTGCGCACCGCTGTGCCGGGCAGAAGCGTGACACCGCAAGCGCGCAGATGGGTTTCCAGACGGCGCAGGTATTCGATACTGCCGCCATCGACCGTCCACCACTGATGCTGCCCCGAATTGCTGAGCAGGGCGTGGTTGCGGAAAAACTGCACCATCGGGCGGGCCGGAAAGGCGCGGATTTCGGCGGGCGGGGTAGACCAGATCGCGCCGCAGAGCGGCATCAGGTAAAACCGCTGGAACCAATCGCCCAGCCGCAATTCCTGCATCAACTCGCCAATCGTGGTGCTGTCGTCGGTGGCCAGCGCCTCGGCCTGATTGTTGAAGCGCAGGATGTCGCGCACCATGCGGGCAAATCCGGGGCGCAGCAGGTTGCGCCGCTGCGCGGTCAGCGCGTTCAGGTCACGCAAGCCATATTCGATCTGTCCGTCATTGATCGAGGCAGCAAAGCTCATATCGCTTTTGGCGACCGGCACGTCGAGCTTTTGGAACATCTGCGTCAGGTGCGGATAGTTCGCGTAGTTGAAGACGATAAAACCGGTATCGACTGGCTGATCGCCCCGAAGACCGGCCATCACGGTGCGCGCGTGGCCCCCAAGGCGCGGCGCGGCCTCGAACACCGTCACGGCATGGTGCGGGGCCAACAGATAGGCGGCGGCAAGCCCCGAAATACCCGCACCGATCACGGCAATGCGCTGTGGACGAATGGATTGCTGGTCAAATGACATGTTTGCTCCGGTCTTTTCTCGTATGGGCTACGTTTGAAAAGAAAAATCGGATCAAAATTGATCCAATACTTCGCCTAACTGCGTAGTGCGGCTATGATCGAACTGCGCCCTCATACCCAACATGCCGACTGGCGCCCTTCGATGGCGGCCCAAAAGGACAGGTCAGCAGTGACGAGCCCGTCTCCTCAAGTCTCGCAGCAGACGCTTTGCATGCTTGCGGTACGTGACAGCCGTGACCGCGCGGCGTTCGCTGCGCTGTTCGACCATTTCGCCCCACGCTTGAAGGGTTTCATCATGCGCTCGGGCACCGGATCGGGGCAGGCGGAAGAGATCGTGCAGGAGGTGATGCTGACAGTTTGGCGCAAGGCCGACCAGTACGACCCGCAGCGCGCCCCGGTATCGGCGTGGATCTATCAGATCGCGCGCAACCGGCAGATCGACGTGATCCGCAAGGAAGGCCGCCCGATGCCCGACGAATTGGGCGAAAGTGACGACGCCGAACCGGATGCGAGCCACATTCTCGCCGTCGAGCAAGAAGCCGGAAAACTGAAAGAAGCGCTAGCGCGGCTGAAGCCGGATCAGCGCGAGATAATCGAGAAGGCCTATATGGGTGAGTTGACACATCAAGAGATCAGTACCCAGACCGGGCTGCCGCTCGGCACGATCAAATCGCGTATCCGGCTTGGCCTGGAACGTCTGCGCCACGAGTTGAAGGATATGCGATAAATGCCCGCAATCACCCACCACACCCCAGACGCCTTGCTGGCCGCTTATGCGGCAGGCAGCCTGCCGCAACCCTATGCGCTGGTCGTGGCTGCGCATGTCTCGCTTTGCCTCGAGTGCCGTGCCGCCTATGAGGCGCATCACGCCGCAGGCGGTGCCGTGCTGGAATTGGCGTCAGCGCAGGAACTTTCGGCTGGGCTGAAGGCGAATGTTCTTGACCTGCTCGACGCGCCCGTTGCCCCGGCACCCACCTTTGCGCGTTCGGGCGTTTATCCCGGCCCGGTGATGGCTGCGCTAAAGGGTATGCCGCCGCGCTGGAAATCATTGGGGCTGGGGGTGCGGCAAAGCATCCTGTCGGCGGGGCCCGAAGGTTCGGTGCGTCTGCTCAGCATCCCCGCGGGGCAGGCGGTGCCAGATCACAGCCACAACGGGCTGGAACTGACGCTGGTGCTGCAAGGCAGCTTCAGCGACGAGACCGGGCGCTTTGCGGTGGGTGATATCGAGGTTGCCGATCAGGCGGTGGAACATACGCCGATCGCCGACGCGGGGGCCGATTGCATCTGCCTTGCCGCGACCGATGCGCCGCTGCGCTTTTCTGCGCTGATCCCGCGGCTCATGCAGCCGCTGTTCCGCATCTGATTT
>NZ_JBFHIA010000240.1:0-4568 GCF_041596715.1 Phaeovulum sp. | reverse complement strand
GCGTCAGGCAGATGTTGCGATCTTGCTGCCCGCGGCACCCGAGGCTTGCGGCACCGGTGTTGTGCCCACCACCTCGACCACGATGACGCTGGCGCTGGGCGATGCGCTGGCGCTGGCGCTGATGGAACACCGCGCGTTTACTCCCGAACACTTTCGCACCTTTCACCCCGGTGGCAAGCTTGGGGCGCGGCTCGCAACGGTGGCAAGCCTGATGCACACCTCGCCGCCGCTGGTGGCCGAAAACGCGCCAATGGCCGATGCGCTGTTGGTGATGACGCAAAGGGGCTTTGGCGTCGTTGGCGTAACGGATGCAAACGGCAGGCTGGACGGCATCATCACCGATGGCGATTTGCGCCGCCACATGGAGGGGCTTCTTGCCCACCGCGCGGGCGAGGTCATGACCCGCGCGCCGCAGACCATCGGCCCCGGTGCGCTGGCCGAACAGGCGGTGGCGCTGATGAACGCGCGCAAGATTACCTGCCTTTTCGTGCTCGACCCGGTTGGCGATGGGTGCCCGCTTGGCATCTTGCATATCCACGATTGCCTGCGCGCGGGGGTTGTCTGAACATGGCACGCACCTACGACGATACCTATTCTTGGGTTGTCGCGGGGGCAAAGATCGCGCTGCCGCTGATGGCGCTTACGCTTTTGTCGATGCTGTTTCTGGTCTCGGACCGGATCGACCCGACGCAGCCAGTGCCCTATGCCGATATCGACCTTGATGAGCTTGCGCGCGAACCTCGGCTGACCCTGCCGCATTTTGCGGGCGTTACGGAAGATGGCGCGGCGCTGACGCTGACCGCCTCCGAGGCGCGGCCCGAACTGTCAGACGCAGGTGCATGGGTCAGCGACATAGTGGCGCGCCTGCAATCCGAAGAGGGTTTTTCCGCCGATGTCACGGCGGGCCTTGCGCGGCTGGATCCGTTGGCGGGGGCGGTACAGTTGAGCGGCGGGGTGCAAATTGTCACCAGCGCAGCTTACACGATATCGGCAGAAGAAGTGCTGCTGCGCACAGACCGCACGCGCATCGAATCACCCGGTGCGATCATTGCCGATGCGCCTTTCGGCGAGATCGAGGCGGGCGCAATGGTGTTGCAGGCCGAGGGCGAGGGCGCCCCTCATGTTCTGGTTTTCAACAATGGCGTGAAGCTGATATACCAGCCCGTGAAATGAGGAACCTCAGCATGGCACGACGGCTATCCCTTATGTTCGGCGCGATGCTTGCAGCCGCCAGTATCGCGGCACTGCCCGCCACGGCACAAACCATCGCCTTTGGCGGCATCCGCGCCGATACGACCGCCGAGGTGCAGGTCAGCGCCGATAGCTTGACCGTCGATCAGACAGACGGAAGCGCGGTGTTCATTGGGAATGTCGTCGTCACGCAAGGCGCGATGCGGCTGGCCGCTGCAGAGGTGCGGGTAGAATACGGGCGTGACGGGCAACGCGAGATCGAGCGGCTTTTGGCAAGCGGCGGGGTGACACTGGTAAGCGGTGTCGATGCGGCCGAAGCGGATTCGGCTGAGTATTCGATCAACACCGGCAGCATCGTGATGATCGGCAACGTGGTGCTGTTGCAAGGCGGCAACGCGCTTTCCACCGAGCGTCTGACGGTTGATCTTGTCACTGGCGCGGCCACGGCAGAAGGTCGGGTTCAAACCACGCTTCGGCCCGGTGGCGACTGATGCTGCAAGACCGCAGCAGGGCGTCTGATGCGTCAACTCCGCAGGTTTCGGGCCTTGTGGTCAGCGGTTTGCGCAAGGCTTACCGCCGCCGCCCCGTGCTGCGCGATGTGGCGATTACGCTGACGCAAGGCGAGGTGGTGGCGCTGCTTGGGCCCAACGGTTCCGGCAAGACCACCAGCTTTTATGTGATCGCGGGTCTGGTGCTGCCCGATGCCGGGCAGGTGTTGCTGGATGGCCGCGATGTAACCGCATTGCCGATGTATCGGCGCGCGCAACTCGGAATCGGATATCTGCCGCAAGAAGCCTCGATCTTTCGGGGGCTTTCTGTGGAAGACAACATTCTCGCCGTGCTTGAAATCATCGAGCCTGAACGCCACCGCCAGCGCGAAAGGCTTGAGGAACTGCTGGGCGATTTTTCGATCGCGCATCTGCGCCACGCCCCTGCACTTGCGCTTTCCGGCGGCGAGAGGCGGCGGGTGGAAATTGCCCGTTGCCTTGCCGCAAACCCGCGCTATCTGCTGCTGGACGAGCCTTTTGCCGGGGTCGATCCGATTTCTGTGGGCGAGATCCGCTCGTTGGTGCACGATTTGCGTTCGCGCGGTATCGGGGTGCTGATAACCGATCACAATGTGCGCGAAACCCTTGAAATCGTTGATCGCGCTTATATCCTGCATGACGGTGCCGTGCTGATGAGCGGCACCGCCGATGAGGTGGTGCGCGATGAAAACGTGCGCCGAGTCTACCTCGGGCAGGGCTTTCGGATCACGTGATCGGCATTTTGCGGCGTGTGGCGGTACCGCAAACAGGAAGGCGTTGACAAGGTGGCGGGGCCTAGCGCCAAATAGAGTCAAATGCCTGACATTCGCCCCTTCATTCGAGCGACGTCATCCCGGGCCCCCGACGCAAGGGCCGCTGTGCCGAATTGCGAGGCGGGCAACCCCCCAGAATTAACCGAACCGCAACCGAAGCCGTGTTCGGCTAAGGCCGGTTCACCAACCCGAAGGAGAAGCCATGCGGTATCAGATCAGCGGCAAACAGCTGGACATCGGCGAAGCCCTGCAAACTCATGTGAAATCAGAGTTGGGCGAAACGCTGGAAAAGTATTCGCAGCGTCCGACCGATGCCTTCGTGGTCTTTTCTCGCGGCACCCCCGGCTACAGGTGCGAAATCTCGGTGCATCTGTCTACCGGCCTGACCGCGGCGGCCAAGGGGGCCGCCACCGAAGTTTATGCGGCGTTTGAAGATTGTCGCGAACATCTCGACAAGCAGCTGCGGCGCTATAAGCGCAGGTTGAAGGACCATCAGCGCAACCGGCTTGAACCGGTTGAATTTGGCGCGGCAGAGATGTATGTGCTCGCCGCAGACGCGGGCGTCGGGGAATCGGAGCCCGAGTCCCTCGCGCCGGTCATCGTCGCAGAGATGGAGGCAAAGGTGCCTACGCTCTCTGTCGGTGAAGCGGTGATGCAAATGGAAATCGCGGGCGCGCCCATGTTGGTGTTCCGCAACGAAAAGCATGGCGGTGTGAATGTGGTGCACCGCCGCGAAGACGGCAATGTGGGTTGGATCGACCCGCGGCACATCAAATAAGCGCCAATCCTAGGGCGCGAGAAAGAAACGCGAATGCAGCTTTCAGACTTGCTCGGGGCAGATGCCGTGAAGGTATTTGCCCATGTCACCAGCAAGAAGCGTCTGTTTCAGGATCTCGCTGATATCGCGGAGGCGGCCTATGGGCTGAATGCCTCTGATACGTTGGACGCATTGCAAGAACGTGAAAGCCTCGGGCCAACCGGCGTCGGGCATGGGGTGGCGCTGCCCCATGCCCGCCTGCACGGCCTTAACCGCGTGGTGGGCGTGTTTGTCCGGCTTGAAAAACCGCTCGATTTCGACGCGGTAGACCGTCAGCCGGTGGATCTGGTGTTTGCGCTGTTCGCGCCCAAGGATTCGGGGGTCGAGCATCTCAAGGCGCTGGCGCTGGTATCGCGCACCATGCGCAACCCGGAAATCTGCATCAAGCTGCGCGCCAATTCCGCGCCGTCGGCGCTCCATGCGGTGCTGACCGAGGCGGTGGGCACACAAGCCGCCTAAGCGCGCCAGTCGGCAAAGCCAAAGCTCATGTAATCGCGCGGGTAGGCCGAATGTACGGCCGCCTCCATTTCACCATCGTAGATTTTCGATAGTGGAATGCCCGCAGGCTTCTGCTCGGGCGGCAGCGGCGGGTTGGGCTGGCCGATCGCCGCGGCCAGATAGGCAAGATCGGTGGCCAGCGTTTCTTCGCGGCAAAGCAGGTCTGGCGGCGCGAAATTGCCGAAACCTTGAATGACCGCGTATTGGCTGGCCCATAGCTGGTCAATGCGCACCGACGTCTGCCCGTTCAGGTTGGCTTTGAGAAACTTTAGAAACGCCATGAAGGCGCTGCGCTGGGCCAGCGCCGACATCTTGCCCACCTCTTCGACCGGCGGCAGCGGCACCTCGTAAAGCGTGCGCAGCACTTCGCGGATTTCGCCATAGCGGCCGGGCAGAATCGTCTCTGTAAAGGCCGAATAGGCACGTGCGAGAGGGTGGCGCAGCACGGTAAAGCTGCGGTGCCCCGGGTGGCCGCGCTTCCACTGACGCAGCGATTTTTGCGTGAAATCTTCGATCATCCCATCGCCAAAGCCTTCAAGCCACGCGCGCACCCGCGCCTCTGGCCCGGTCTTGAGCGGCAGATACAGCAACGGCGCACCCTTTGCGGCAACAAAGCCCGGAACGTTCGGGCCCCGGCGCGGCTCAAAATTGGGGGTGCGAGACAGGTTGAACCAGTCGATCCGCGAAAGTGCTGCCTCCATCTCGGGGAAGTTGCGCACCTTTTGCGACATTTCCTCGGGGTTTTGCACGATCAGCGCCTGC
>NZ_JBFHIA010000239.1:0-4598 GCF_041596715.1 Phaeovulum sp. | reverse complement strand
TCGCGCGCTATCCCGGCGGCTGGTCGAGGCTGGCCTGCTGCGCACCATTGAACCGGCTTCGGGACGACGCGCGGCGATGTACGCCTTTGATCCGCTGCTTGATCTGCTGAAGGTCTAAGGGAGGTGCGGTTCCTCAAACCCGGAGTCTCGCTCACACTGGATAAGACTTGGGGGCAACGTCAAGACCAATCCGCCGGGGTAGAATGTGGCGAGCGTGCCGAACTGTTCGGCAATGACAAGGGGGCATGGTTGGGCAACATGATGCCCCCTGCTCCCACCCGCATGGTGCGCGTGGCGGCTGCAACCCGCCCGATGACGACTGCAGCAGCAGCGCTGGCGATACCAGGCATGTTGTGGTGCTCGGCCAGCCAGTACCGGTGATAGCCAAACCCCTCGGCAGCGCGGGCCAATTCGACGGTGGCGGCCAGGGCGTCAGCGGCGGTGTGGCCCTCGGGGATGGGGGGAGAGATCGAGGAGCGAATAATTCGGCATGGTGAGCCTCCGGTTCGCTCCGGGATTTATGCATGCGGGGGCGCAAGGCCAAGGGCAAGAGGCAGTCAACGACCACACTTGTCCAAGCGCGGCCCGGGAGGCGCAGAGTTGTTCCCGCTTTCGGTGTTGCTGAACTACGAGCGTATGGCCGTCGCGATACAGAGAGGCGGCGGGTCTTTTGCCTGCCTGACTATGAATGCTGCGATACCCATGAACGTCTGTTCAGTGAAGCCGCTTCACAGCAAGCCAACTATGCCGACAGTCAGTCATGGGCCGAAAGCGCCGATGGCCTACTGCACCTTCACCGGCTGCAGCATGCCATCGTCGGTATCCAACGTCATCGCACTGCGCCAAAGCGGCGTTTTGAAGCCGTGGTGCGCATGCCTGCCCTCGTGGTCTTCACGAGCCTCGGCAAAAAGCCCCGCCCATTCAAGAGGGCGCAAGACACAGGATGAGAACGCGGGCATCTCGCGCCGCCCAGCGTTGTCCCAGTCAGGGCCTTCGCCAAAGTACGCCCCGAACAGCGCCCGCTCTGCCGTTCCATGTGGTTGTAGACTGACGCCGCCGACCCTAACGCAGCAGGTAATTTCCGAATTCGAACTTGTCGACGAAGCGTACGATGTCGTCGAGCTTGGTTCCGTCTTCCGCAAGGCAGCGGATCACCCCGGCCAGCATCCGGCCCAATGTTGTGTAGCCCTCGGCCTCATATGGCGGCGCAAGTTGCGGCCGCGCACAGGTCGTGCCGCTGCCCAAATAGGCGGCCAGCACCGCGTGATTATCCTGCACCCAGAACTCAGTGTCGGTGTTCCAGTCGGCAGTACGGCTGATCTTCAGCCCGTGGTCGCCAAACACCAAGATGATCGCATTCGGGTCTGTTCGGTGGATGGCGGCATAGATTTCGTCGATCACCTCGGCAGCCTTGTCGGCCTGAGTCAGAAAGCGTTGCTTGTAGGCGGCAAGCTGTGCCGCGTCGTAGGAAACAAAGTCGTTTGGCGCGTGGCCAATCGGATAATAATAGTAATAGATCACCAGACGAGGCTGCGGCTGCACGGGCCGGGCGATCCGCTCCAGCAGCACCCGATGCCAGTTGCTGTCGAAATACGGGGCGGCGGGGTTTGCCTTGACCGCAGCAAGATCGAAGATCACGTCGGTAGTGAAGTATTTCTCCAGCCGGCAGAACCCGAAGGCGCCATAGTCATGCACCGCGGGTGTCGCGAATTTGCACAGCGAACTGTCGGTGATGAAGTTTTTCGAAATGAACAGATGCGAGTTCACATAAGGCCCCGCGGCGCCAAAGTAGAACGGGATTGAACTGCCGGTTTCCACGTCGTAGCCATTGGCGCGGAACAGTTCTGAAACCGGGCTTGGCCTGCGCCCAGAAAAATAGCCCGCGCCCTTGAAGTGCCAATGGTCATCGAGAATCATCAATGCGTCGAAAGATTCCACCGAGGGCGTGTCGGTGGCAAAAACATCAGGGACGATTGTCGCGCCAAGCGCATTCAGCTTGTCGACATAGGCCAGCCGGTCGAGCCCCAGAAACTTCTCCGCCGAGGGCAGCCCGATCATTGCATCAAATGAAATCAGATAGATATTGGGCTTTTCGCGCAGTCGGATCTGCGCGTATTGCGCCAGCAACGCCCTGTTCTCGTCCGAGAGCCGCGCATCGTCAGCCGCACTTCCAGGCCCGTTAGTTAGCGACATCAGCGGCACTATCGCCAAAGCCACCGCACCCGCTATCCGCGTCAAGGGTCGTGCCTCGGTGGCGGCCAGCACCAGCACCAGTATCGCCGCGACCCCAGCGCAATAGCTAAGCGCCACCAGCCCGCCGAGATTCATGTGCACCACATAAAGCGCGTAAGCATTGACACCACCAAAGAGCGCCGCAAGTCCGCCCGCGACCCATATGCCGCCTAGCGCGCCCAGTGCGAACAGCACCGCCAGTTCCGCCAGCAGCACCGCCAGCATGTAGCCCGCCGCCGCCAGCACGAAATCGCCCGGGTTTTCACGCGCCATCAGCACCAGCAACGTCGCCAGCAGGCCCGCGGAAAAAATCGCCAGCGCGACACAGGCCGACCCTGCGGCTTTAGCTTTCATACTCATAGAGACTTCGCCCCGTCGCCGAAACCGTGGTCTTCTTGACCACCTGCGCCACTTGCTCCAGCGCCGCGCGGAAACTCTCCTCGCTGTAATCGCCGAAGATATCCTCGCGCAGCGTCAGCATGATCTGGACCGTCGGATCCGATTTTGGCACGAACTCGATCAGCCCGCACGGCGCGCGCTCCACGATCCAAGCCACGACCTCGGCCAACGGGATGTTCTTACCGATCGCCAAATGATGCTCAAACGCCAGCGCCAGCACGGCATCAGCCCGGGCCCGCTCGGCAAAGCCGTCGCGCTCGGCCTGACGCCAGCCCTGATTGGGGCTAGCATTGGCGGCATCGAGCCAGAGCGGCAGAAACGCCAGCCCGAGGTTTTGCGCACGATGAAACGCGCGGTCCACGGCGACCTGATCGAAATCGAATCCGAGTGCAAAGCTGGCACCGGCTTCCAGCGCCACCACCGCATAATCGCCGGCGTTGCAACCCAGATCGAGTATGCTCGCCGGCGCCCTGCGGCGCACGAATTCAGCGATCACGTCGGCCTTGGCCTTTGCCTCTTCAGAACGGTAGCTGTTATGCGCCGCGTATTCGCCCCAAGTGGTGGCGCCGCCGTCGCGCGGCCGTAGCCGTGCGATCCAGGCACGCAGCCCCGTCAGCATGCCCTTGTAGGCATTTCGGCTCAGCTTCGCGCTGCCCTTGGCACGGGTCAGCGCCGCATCAGGGTTTTCCCGCGCCCGCCTTTGCAAGCGCGCGTGCAGCACTACATGGGTAAGCACGTTTGGAGACAGTTTCTCGGGCATCGTCAGCAGCGCGGCGAGGTCTTCAGTAGCGATACCTTCCAGCGCCCCGCGATACCAACAGTTGTGCGCCACGCCCTTGCAGGCTCGCAGCAAGAGAGGGTTCAGAAACTGTTCGCAAAACTGCCGGTAGCCCACCCAAAAGGAGCCCTCCTCGTAGGCGATGATCGACAGCAGGTCGATGAATACTGGTTTTGCACCAATGAACTGAACATTATAGGCGGTCGCGTCGCTCAGAGCCGCGCCGCGCTCCAGCAGCCAAATCTGGAAATCGAGATGGTGCAGCGCCGCTACCTGCAACTGCGCAAACCCCCACTCGTAGGGGTAGCTGACGTAAGGAACCACCGCGTGTTCGAGGACGAAGGCGGCATCGGCAGTGCCCTCGGGCCAGGCATCCTTGGGTAGTTCCGTGGTCTCGACCAGAAATCCCGCCGCCTCCGCCTCGGGCATCAGCGTTCGAATGAACGCATATTGTTCACGCGCCACCGGCTGCACCGTGCGCAATACCCGTGCTCCGACGCGCAAGACCTGCCCCTTTGGGTCCCGGTAAGAACCTGCAAGGCGCACTCCGGACAGTGTCACTTCGCCTCCGTCTTGCTGTCCGGATCCGGTTTCTTGCGCTTCCAGAAACTCTTGATCCTTTGCCAAAACAGCGAAACCGCAGCACCTGCTGCAACCGTGCCGCCAATCAGGCTTTGCAGGATAATGCTGGCCGTACCAGGATCAAGATAGGCATGCGCGCGCACCGAGGAGAGCAGAGTAGCCAAGCCGAATACCAGAAACATTAAAAAAAAACGCATGCACACTCCCTTGTTTACGGGTGGCGCACTCCCTTCGCCTGAATTGCAGTCAAGCGCCCGAAGCCCCCGAGCCATCGGAGAAGGTTAACACTTTTTTGCGAGAATCGACAACGGATTCAGACCGGTGCCGACTACTCAAGTCCGGAGCTTAGCACACACTGGAAAAAAGTTGGGGGCAGCGTCAAGGACCACACGGGCTGCTCATTTGCGACCATAACGCAAATAGCCCCCTGGGTCACAGGGGGCCTCGAGAAACGTTGACCAGGCGTTGACAAGAACTGCAAACGCCAAAGCCCGACTGTTTAGGTCGGGTTCCATCTCTTTGTTTTATTTGTTAGATTTGGTTGCGGGGATAGGATTTGAACCTATGACCTTCAGGTTATGAGCCTGACGAGCTACCGGGCTGCTCC
>NZ_JBFHIA010000238.1:0-4609 GCF_041596715.1 Phaeovulum sp. | reverse complement strand
TAAGGTGGGTGCGCAGGCAGGCGCAACTGCTGCAAAACCCACGGGCGTGCGCGGCTTTGGGTTCTACAGCGCAATTGGCCCGCCCGATGGCCGCTAATTCCGCGCGGTTTCGGCCCGAATGTGGAAACCGGCGGAACAAGGCTAACCCGTGCGTCCCGCCCGGCGCTGGCGCCAGAACCGACACGCATTCTCCCCCCGGCTCTTGCGCGAAGCGGGGGCGAGGGCTTATAGGGGGCGGGCGCGGGTGTAGCTCAATGGTAGAGCAGCAGCCTTCCAAGCTGAATACGTGGGTTCGATTCCCATCACCCGCTCCAGCGACTTTCTTCACCCAAGACTCGGCCGTTGCACATGCCCAGCTGTGCACGAAATCACGGCAGTCGCGCGGGCATGCCCGCGCGCCGCCTTGGTATCCAAGGCTATGCCTTGGTGTCTCTCAGCCCTTTTTGGCGGGCTTGGCCGCGTTGGGCGAAAGCCCCTTTTCGAAGGTTGCGGTAGCGGAGGCTGCCGCCTTCTTGTCCTTCTTCGGCTTCTTCGCTTCCTTGTTGCTGCGCAATTGGCCTTTGGCCATGACATGCTCCTGAATTGCTGGCGGCGGGGGCGAGACTCACCCCCCCTTTCCGCACCGCCATTTGGCGCCCTTTCGGCAGTGTTGTGCAAGGGGCTTGGTGCGGTGCCCCCCCTTCCAAGGCGGTCGGCTGCTGATGCGCTTTCATTGACAATCCCCCGTTCTCTGCCCGACATGGGGCAGAAACGCCGCAAGGGGGACAGTATGAGCTGGGAGTTCTGGATCGACCGTGGCGGCACGTTTACCGACATCGTAGGCCGCGCGCCCGATGGGGCGCTGCATCTACGCAAGCTGCTGTCAGAGAACCCCGAGCGATACCCAGACGCGGCGGTGCAGGGCATTCGCGATTGCCTTGGGCTGAGCGCGGGCGCACCGATCCCGCAAGGTGCCATCGGCGCGGTTAAAATGGGAACCACGGTCGCTACAAACGCGCTGCTTGAACGCAAGGGCGAGCGGGTTCTACTGCTGATCACCGAAGGATTCGCGGATCTTTTGCGGATTGGCAACCAAACCCGGCCGCGGTTGTTTGATTTGCACATCCGCCGCGCGGAATTGCTGCACGAACAGGTAGCCGAAGTGCCGGGGCGGCTGAACGCCGACGGTGCCGAAATCGCCCCACTGAACGAGGCCGCAGTGGCCGCGGCGCTTGCCAAAGCCTATGCGGAAGGGATTCGCGCGGTGGCGGTGGCTTTGATGCACAGCTACCTCAACCCCGTGCACGAGCTGAGGGTGGGCGCTTTGGCGCGCGCTGCGGGGTTCAGCCAAGTTTCACTCAGCCATGAATGTTCGCGGCTGATCCGACTGGTGGGGCGCGGCGATACGACCGTGGCAGACGCCTACCTGTCGCCGATCTTGCGTCGCTATGTCGATCAGGTGGCCGGGGCACTTGATCTTGGGCGGGGCACCGGGCGGCTGTTCTTCATGCAGTCATCGGGTGGGTTGACCGACGCGAACCGCTTTCAGGGTCGCGATGCGATTCTGTCTGGCCCGGCTGGCGGCATTGTCGGCATGGTCAAAACCGGGCTCGCGGCGGGGTATGAGCAGTTGATCGGCTTCGACATGGGCGGCACCTCGACCGATGTCAGCCATTATGCGGGCACCTATGAACGCAGTTTTGAAACCGAGGTTGCGGGCGTGCGGATGCGCGCGCCGATGATGGATATTCACACCGTCGCCGCCGGGGGCGGATCGGTGCTTAGTTTTGCCGATGGCCGCTATCAGGTTGGACCGGAAAGCGCAGGGGCCAACCCCGGCCCGGCCGCCTATCGCCGCGGTGGGCCGCTGACCGTGACCGATGCCAATGTCATGCTGGGCCGCCTTGCGCCCGAGCATTTCCCTTCGGTTTTCGGAGCCGAGGGCGATCAGCCGCTTGACGCCGATGCCGTGCGCGCCGGTTTCGTGCATATGGCGGGCGAGATTGCTGCGGCCAGCGGGCAAAGCCCCAGCCCCGAGGCGGTGGCCGAAGGCTTTCTGGCTATTGCCGTGGCTAATATGGCCAACGCGATCAAGAAGATATCGGTAGAGCGCGGGCACGATGTCACCGCCTACACGCTGCAATGCTTTGGCGGCGCGGGTGGGCAGCACGCGTGCGGCGTGGCCGATGCACTGGGGATGCGCCGGGTGCTGCTGCACCCGCTGGCCGGGGTGCTTTCGGCCTATGGCATGGGGCTGGCCGAGTTGCGCAGTCTTCGCGAAGAACAGGCCGATGATGCGCTTGCGGCGCAGCCCGCGATGGCCATGCGTGTGGCTGCCCTGATTGCCGAGGCGCGGGCCGAGCTGGTGGCGCAAGGTGTGGACGAGGCCGAGATTTCGGCCGAGGCGCGCGCGCATCTGCGCTATGAAGGCTCGCATCAGGCGTTGGAGGTGCCCTTTGACGCGGCACCCGCAATGCAGGCGGCGTTTGAGGCGGCGCATCTTGCGCGCTTTGGCTATACCGACCCCTCCCGCGCCATCCGCTTTGAGATGCTTGCGGTTGAAGCGGCAGGTGGGGCTGCGGTGCTTTCGCAGGTGCGGCTGGGTGCGGGCGAGGCCAAAGTTGCGGCGCGCCACGCGGTCTGGTTTGCCGGTGGCTGGGTCGAGACACCTTTCTATGACCGCACCGCATTGGGGGCGGGGGCCACCATTTCAGGGCCCGCGGTCATTCTAGAGCCGACCGGCACCACCGTGGTCGAACCCGGCTGGTCGGCACGGGTCGATGCAACGGGCAATCTGATCCTAGAGCGAGTCAAGGCAGCGGTGCATGCGCGCGCGGCGGGCACCGAGGCAGACCCGGTGCGGCTGGAGGTGGCGTCAAACTTGTTCATGTCGATCGCCGAACAGATGGGGGCTACGCTTGCCAACACCGCTTGGTCGGTCAACATCAAGGAACGCATGGATTTTTCCTGCGCCATTTTTGATGAGGGCGGCAACCTCGTGGCCAATGCGCCGCATGTGCCGGTGCATCTGGGTTCGATGTCCGATTCGATCCGCACGGTGATGCGCGTGGTGGGCGCGGATGTGGCCGAGGGGGATGCCTACATGCTGAACTCTCCCTTCGCGGGCGGTACGCATTTGCCCGATGTGACGGTGGTCAGCCCTGTGTTCATCGCCGGTCGGGTGCGGTTCTGGCTCGGGTCGCGCGGGCATCACGCCGATATCGGCGGGCGCACGCCGGGGTCTTGCCCGCCCGACAGCCGCGACATCACCGAGGAAGGCGTGCTGATCGACACCTTTCGGCTGGTCTCGGCAGGCAGTTTTCGCGAGGCCGAGGTGCGCGCGCTTCTGGCTTCGGGGCGCTATCCGTGCCGCGCGCCAGACCAGAACGTGGCGGACCTGAAGGCACAGCTTGCCGCCAACGAAACCGGGCGGCGAGAACTGGTGCGCGCAGCGGCAAGCTGGGGGATCGAGGCGCTTGCGGCCTATGCGACCCATGTGCAGGACAATGCCGAGGCGCTGGTGCGCGGGGTGATTGGCGCGCTCAAGGACGGAAGTTTCCGCTACCCGCTCGACAGCGGTGCCGAGATTTGCGTGGCGGTGCGCGTGGACCGCGCAGAGGGCCGTGCAACGGTAGACTTCACCGGCACGTCGCCACAGCAGGCGGGCAACTACAACGCCCCTGCGGCAGTGGCGCGGGCGGTGGTGCTTTATGTCTTTCGCACGCTGGTGGGCAAGGACATCCCGCTGAACGAAGGCTGCCTGCGCCCTATCGACATCGTGCTGCCCGAGGGATGCATGTTGAACCCGCGCGCCCCGGCTGCGGTGATTGCTGGCAATACCGAGGTTAGTCAGGCCGCAACCAACGCGCTTTATGGCGCGCTGGGCGTGTTGGCGGCAGGGCAGGGTACGATGAACAACTTTACCTGGGGCAATGACGCGTTTCAGAACTACGAGACGATCGCGGGCGGCACGGGGGCAGGGCCCGGCTTTGCAGGTTGCGACGCGGTGCAAAGCCACATGACCAACACCCGCATGACTGACCCCGAAGTGCTGGAGCGGCGTTTTCCGGTGCGGCTGGAAAGCCTTGTCATCCGCCGCGGTTCGGGCGGGCAGGGGCGCTGGCCCGGTGGCAACGGTGCGGTGCGGCGCTTGCGGTTTCTGGAGCCCGTTACAGTCACCGTGCTGTCGCAGTCGCGGATTGTGCCGCCCTTTGGCGTGGCAGGGGGCAGCCCCGGCGCGTTGGGCGAGAATCTGGTGATCTGGCCCGACGGCCGCCGAGAGGCGCTTGCGGGCAATGATGAACGCGCGTTGCCCGCCGATGCCGTGTTTGAAATGCGCACGCCGGGCGGAGGCGGCTGGGGCAAGCCAGAGTAGGGGGCGATCAGCCGGACCTGTGCGTCAGAACCACTGACCGGGCTCCATCAGCCCGAGGTCCATCATTTGTTGCGAGTTCCACCCGAAGGGCACCGAGTTATACCAAAGAAAACTCGGGATATTGAATGTGGAGCCTGCGTTGCTCTTGAGCGCCTTGGCAACCCGGAACGAGACGATGCTGGCGGTCAGGTTATGGTGCCAAGGGCAGGCATAGGTATTATATTCTTCGATGTTGAATGTGTGGTCGGGGCGTAG
>NZ_JBFHIA010000237.1:0-4610 GCF_041596715.1 Phaeovulum sp. | reverse complement strand
GGGCCTAAGCACCATGCCCGAAGGATCAAATCCCGATCTTTTCGTGCTGACGATTCCGCTGTCGCAGGGCGCGGGCAAGCTGGCGCTTTTGGCCTTTCTGGGCGGCTTTTCATCGGCCACCTCGATGGTCATCGTCGCGGCTATCGCGCTTTCGACAATGGTTTCGAACCATATCGTGACGCCCTTGTGGTTGGCGCTGCGGGTGGGTAGCGCGCGCGCCCCCGGCGACGTGCGCGGCCTTGTGCTGATGTCGCGGCGGTTCTCGATCGGTGCGGTGCTGGCGCTGGGCTATACCTATTACCATCTTTCGGGTGGCTCGGCGGCATTGGCCTCGATCGGGTTGATCTCGTTCGTCGGCGTCGCGCAGGTGTTGCCGGCGATGATGGGCGGCATCTACTGGCGCGGCGCAACCCATGTTGGCGCGGCGATGGGGCTGATCATCGGCTTTGCGATCTGGCTTTATTGTCTGTTTCTGCCTTCGTTCGGGCCTGACGGGCTGCTTTCGGCGCGGCTCATTGCCGAGGGGCCATTCGGCATCAGTTGGCTGCGCCCTCATGCGTTGTTTGGCATTTCAGGGCTCGATCCGCTGCTACATGCGCTGTTGTGGTCGATGCTGCTCAACACCGGCGCTTTTCTGGTTGGCTCGCTGACAAGTTTTCCCGGCCCGATGGAGCGGTTGCAGGGCGTGGCCTTCGTCAACATCTTCGATCAGTCAAGCGGGCCGGGCGGCTGGACCCGTTCGGCGGCCGAGGCAGAAGACCTATTGTCGATGTCGCAGCGCATCCTTGGCGCTGAAGAGGCGCAGCGGTTCTTTCAGGCGCAGGCCACGGCGCAGGGAAAGAAGGGCTTTTTGCCCGACCCCACGCCCGAGTTCATCGCGCGGTTGGAACGCCAGCTTGCAGGCTCGGTCGGGGCGGCGACCTCGCACGCGATGATCGCCCAGCTTTCAGGCGGCAGCACGGTTTCGGTGCAAGACCTGATCGCGGTTGCGGGCGAGGCGCAGCAGATCAAGGAATATTCGGCCCAGCTTGAGGCCAAGTCCGAAGAACTGGCGCGCACCGCGCGTGCGCTGCGCGAAGCTAATGAAAAGCTGACCGAACTGAGCGTGCAAAAGGACGGTTTTCTCAGCCAGATCAGCCACGAGTTGCGCACCCCCATGACCTCGATCCGCGCCTTTTCAGAGATTCTGATGGAGCCGGATCTGCCCGAGGACATGCGCGCCCAATATGCCGGAATCATCCATGACGAGACCCGGCGTCTGACCCGATTGCTGGACGATCTGCTTGATCTCAGCGTGTTGGAAAACCGCAAGGTGCAGCTGAACATCGGTGTGGCCAACCTGCACGATATCCTCAGCAAGGCTGTCGTTGCCGCCTCGAACACAAGGCCAGAGCGGGTGTTCGTGGTCCAACGCGATGCGAGCGCGGAACATATGCCGGTGTTCACCGATACGGACCGGCTTTTGCAGGTTTTTATCAACGTCATCTCGAACGCGCGCAAATATTGCGATGCCGAGCGCGCAGTGCTGCGCATCGAGGTCAAGAAACGCGGCGGGCAGGCGCAGATTGATTTCATCGACAACGGTTCGGGCATTCCCAAAAAGGTGCAAGCGCTGATTTTCGAAAAGTTCGCGCGCTTGACCGATACGAGCCACGCAGGCGGTGCCGGGCTAGGGCTGGCGATCTGCCGCGAGATCATGGCCAATCTGGGCGGAAGTATCGAGTATTTGCCGGGGCAGGGCGGTGCGGCCTTTCGTGTGCGCCTGCCACTGAAGCGACCGGCTTAGGCCGGTGCGCCGGTCTGAACCGGCTCGATTTCAACCATATGTAAACCCTGATCGGGCAGCTTTGCTGCGATCGGCCCCGACGGGCGCAAGAAGAAGGCAGCAGGGTGCAAAGCGTGATTCAGCGCAAGGTCGAGGCGGGGCGGGCAACGCCCGGTGCCGCGCCAATGACCGTGGGGCGTGCGCTGTCGCTCGCACTGGCCAAGACCGCTCAAGAGGCGATGGAGCTTCCACTGCGCGTCGCCAAGCTGGAAGATCGGCAACTTTCGCTGGCCGAACTACCCGAAGCATTGGCAGAGCGGGCGCTGCTGGCAGTGCTTGAAGGCCCGCGCGAAGGGTTGGGCCTTGCCGCTGTGGCACCTTCGCTTTTGTCGGTGCTGATCGAGATGCAGATGACCGGTAGGCTTGCCCCAAACGCGCCCCCCGCGCGCCGCCCGACGCGCACCGATGCCGCCTTGGTCGCGGGATTTCTGGACAAGTTTCTTGCCCAGTTCGAAGAAATGATTGCCGAATTGCCTGATGTCGTCTGGGGGGGCGGTTTTCGCTATGCCTCTTATCTCGATGATCCGCGCCCGTTGGGCCTGTTGCTAGAGGATGCGGGATTTCGGGTCTTGCAACTTGAACTCGCCCTTGGCCCCGGCGGTATGCGCAAGGGCGAATTACTGCTGGCGCTGCCCGCGCAGGGGCGCGGCCCGGCACCAAAAGCGCGCGCCAACGTGGATGGAGCCGATGCGCCAATTACGCGTGGCGCCGAGGCCGCGGCCGCGGATTGGGAAGCCAAGATGGAACGCGCCGTGCTGCAAACCCCCGCCGAGCTAGAAGCGGTGCTTTGCCGGTTGCGGCTTTCATTGGCGACGGTTCTGGGCCTTGCGCCGGGCGCGGAGCTGCCGATTCCTTTATCGGCGCTTGAGGAATTGCGGCTTGAGGGGTTGGGCGGCAAGTCGGTCGGGCGCGGCAAACTGGGGCAGAATCGCGGCTTTCGCGCGGTGCGGGTGCTGGCGGAGGCAGAGGATGCGCCAACACCAGAACCGCCACAGCACGCGCCCAATGCCGCGAACGAAGCACAACCCGCCCCACAGATGGCACCCCGTCGCCGCCCCGATACCGCGCGCCCGGCAAGCGATAGCGCACCAGCGGCGGCACCCGCTATTGCCGAACCGATGCCCGAACTGGCGCTTTCCACACCTATCGGGGCCGATGACGCAGACCCGTTCGCACAGGTGCCGTTGAAAATCGCCACGGCCTTCTGACCGCGGCGCAGGGCCGACGCAAACCCCTTGCCGCGCGCAATCAGCGGCGGAAAGGCCATAGTCATAAGCGCGCCGTAACCATGCGGTCGAGTAGCCGGCTCGCGTGACGGTGTTTGACTTGTATCAAGGCGATAATGCACGGTGCCGCGCAGCATTGGGCACCGCGCAAGGAGCATGCCATGAAATCGGTCGTTGAACGTAAAGCCCAACTGGAAGCTCGTCTTGCTATTCTGCAAGCGCGCATCGAGACGATCGGTGACGAGCTTTTGGCGCATGACTCGCGCGATTGGGAGGAACTCGCCATTGAACGCGAGGATGATCAGGTGCTGGAAGACCTAGGTCAGTCGGCGCAAAGCGAAATACGCATGATCAAAGCGGCACTGGATCGGATTGAGGCGGGCGAATACGGCTACTGCGCCTATTGCGGCGAACAAATCGCGGAATCGCGCCTTGATCTGCTTCCGGGCACGCCGTTTTGCAGCGATCATGCGCAAGCCTCGGGCCGACACTGACCCTAGAGCGCGCTTTCTGAGTATTCCTTGCCCGGACAAGGCGCTACACTTTAACAAGGTGCCGCAATCGGGCACCAAGGCAGGGGTGCGATGCGGCGTCAGGTCAAGGTCGATGTGCGTGAGGGCGTGGCAGTCATCAGCTTGGCGCCGGTTCCCGAGGCGGGGCCACGTGGTGCCGATCCGGGCTTTGACGCAAGGCTGCGCGCAGAACTGGCGCGGACACTCGCAACGGTGTCGGCTGACCGGAAAGTGGGCGCGGTATTGCTGCGCGCCGGGGCTGCGGGCTGGCCCGAAGCTGGCGACCCCGAAGCCGAAAGCGCCGAGGCCGCAGAACCACCCACGCTGGCCGAAATCGCCGCAACGCTAGAGGCGATGGAAAAACCGGTGGTGATATCGCTGGCCGGGCAGCTTGGCGGTGCGACGATGGCGCTGGCCATCGCGTCGGGTTGGCGAATTGCCGCGCCGGATGCGGTCATTGCCCCCGCAGAGCCTGCCGAGGGCAGGCTTTCGCCTGCGGGTATGCTGGTGCGCGCAGCGCGGCGCGCCGGGGCACGCGCAGCCCTGTTGCTGGCAGAACCGGGCCGCGTGATAGGTGCGAACGAGGCCGCCTCGCTTGGGCTTTGCGATGGCGTGGTGGAACACGGAGATGTCGATGCTGCGGCGCTTTCGGTGGCGCGAGGGCTGGCGCAAAACGCGGCCGGTTCAGGGCCACCTCGGCGGCGCGATGGTGCCGGTCTTGGCGAACCGGCGGCGTTCATGGCCGCGATCGCCGCGGCGCGCGAGGGGCTGGCACAGTATCCCGCGGTGCTGCGCCCCGCCACGGCTTCAGCGATTGACGTGGTCGAAGCAGCGCTGTTGCTGGACGCCCCGGCGGCGCTGGGCTTTGCCGAAGTGGCGCGTGACGATCAAGAGGCAAACCCGGCCAGCCGCGCGCTGCGGCATCTGGTTGCAGCCGAGCGGCGCGCCCGACTGCGCGCCTTGCAGGGCGCAAGAACGGGCGCGGGCGTAAAGATTGCAGGCAGCGTCGGGTTCTGGGAGGTCGGGGCGAAATTGGCCACGCCCTTG
>NZ_JBFHIA010000236.1:0-4617 GCF_041596715.1 Phaeovulum sp. | reverse complement strand
TCGAACAACGCATGTGCTGCGGCCATCACATCGGCTTCGCTTACCGCGCGCAGCGCATCAGGCCATGCCTCGACATCGGCGATTGTCAGGCCGCTGGTCAACGCAGCACCATAGCGCCGCGCCAGACCTTGCACGTTATCGCGCGCATAGATCTCGTTAGCGCTGATCTGGGTGCGGATGCGCGCAAACTGCGCCGGGTCCGGCCCGTCGCGCAAAAACGCCTCTAGCGCCGCATCAAGCGCTGCTTCGGCCTCGGCAAGGCTGACCCCGGCGGCGGGCAAGACCGACAAACCGAAGGTCGTGTCATCAAGGCTCAGCCCGTCATAAGAGGCACCGGCACCAATCGCCTTGCCACTATCGAACACCAGCGCGCGACCCAGAACCGAGGTTGCCGGATTGCCCCCCAACAGTTCCGCCAGCACCGTCAACGCCGCCGCGGCAGACTGATCGCCCGCGTCGCGCTCTGGCGCAAGGTAGCTGCGCACCACATAGGGGCGCTGTACGCGCGGGTCGGTTAGCGACAGGCGGCGTTCGGCCAATTGCGGCGGTTCAGACACGCGCTGGCGCGGGCCAAGCCCTTCGGTCGGTGCCAAGGGGCCGTAGTGAATCTCGGCCAACCGCTTTACCTCGTCCGGGTCCACATCGCCCGCCACAACAAGAATCGCGTTATTCGGGGCGTAGTAGCGCTGATACCATGCCAGCGCATCGTCACGCGTCAACGCCTCCATCTCGTGGCGCCAGCCGATCACCGGGGTGCCGTAGGGGTGGTTGAGGTATTGCGCGGCGTTCATCTGTTCGCGCAATAGCGCGCCGGGGTCGCTGTCGGTACGCTGGTTGCGCTCTTCGATGATCACCTGCAACTCGGTCGCCCAGTCATCTTGCGAAATCACCAGATCGCGCATCCGGTCGGCTTCCATCTGCATCACAAGATCCAACCGGTCGGCGGCGATGCGCTGAAAATAGGCGGTGTAGTCATATGAGGTGAAGGCGTTGTCAGACCCGCCATTGGCCTCGACCGTTGCGGAAAGCTCGCCGGGGGCCAGATCGTCGGTGCCCTGAAACATCAGGTGTTCAAGAAAATGCGCAACACCCGAATGGCCACGCGCCTCATCAGCGGACCCGGCCCGATACCAGACCATGTGCACCGCCACAGGCGCGCGATGATCCTCGATCACCACGGCCTCCATGCCGTTCGCCAGCGTGAAGTGGCTTATACCTTCGGCGGCAGCAGGTGCGGCGAACACGGCAAGTGATAGGATCGGCCAGATATGGGCAAAGTGCATGCGCAAGCTCCGGAAAAGACATGCGCAACGCTAACCGATAGCGTCGGTCGGGCAAGGCATGAAAGGATGAGATGACGCCCTGTTGATCAGGGGTTGAGCAGCGCCGGCTCGGGCGGGGCACCGACGGTGCGAATGCCCAGCTTGCGCCAGCGCTCGATCTCGGCGGCCTGATCCAGCGTCATCGGCAAATAGGCTTGGAAGTAGACGTTCACGTTGAACAGCCGCTCCAGCAACTTGCCGTTGTTCTTGCGCCGATATTCGAGGTCTTCGGCGGCCAGCACGCTGCGGATATCGGCGCTGCTGCCAAATTGCGCCACATGCGCCATAAGCCCCGCATCAGCTGCGGGCACCCCGCGCGATGCCAGCGCAGCGCGGCTGCCACCCAGTGCAACCACCGCATCTGCCAAGGGGGTAGGATCGGTAAGGTTTGTCCCGCCCGGCGTGGGCGTAGGCAAAGAGGCCAGATCAGCCGGCATCTGTAGCGGCTTGGTCGGCAGAATTGTGAACTCGTCTGGACCGCTGGTACCTGCACGCACGTTCATCAGCTGCGGTTCGGCGTCGTTGCCGCAGGCGCCAAGCGCCAGTACGGCTGCCAGCACCAGCCCGATCTTGCCGATTCCTGCCCGCATAGTGCGCCCCCAGTCCAACTTGCCCATCGTATTAGCGCAACTCCTTGCGCGCGTCACGAGGCTTCTGCCCGTCGCCCGAAAAGGCGACAAGACCAAACGCCCCGACAAAGATCGCCACATCGGCGATGTTGAACGACCAAGGGTTAACAACGCCCGGCACCGACATGTTCAAAAAATCGGCCACGGCACCATAAACCACACGATCGACGACATTGCCAAGCGCGCCGCCGATCAAGAGACCGGCAGAGACCTGCACCAGCGGGCGCTGCGGCGTGCGCGCGACCCACCAGTAGACCCAACCTGAAATTGCCAGCGCCACCGCGATCAGGCCCCAGCGCACCAAATCCGCGTCATTGGCAAAAAGCCCAAAGTTGACGCCCCGATTCCACGCCATGCGCAGCACCAGCCAAGGCGGTGCCACCTCGATCAGCTGGCGCTGCGCAAGGTCGAGCGTGTGCACCACGAACAGCTTGCTGGCCTGATCGGCCAGCAACACTGCCCCCGCCACCCAGACCGCGCGGCGCATCGCCTAGTGCCTGAAATGGCGCTGGCCGGTAAAGACCATTGCCAGCCCCAATTCATCCGCCGCCGCAATCACTTCGGCGTCGCGCATCGACCCGCCCGGCTGGATGATTGCCGTCGCACCCGCCTCGGCGGCGGTTATCAGCCCATCCGCGAAGGGGAAGAAGGCATCCGACGCCACCGCAGAACCGCGCGTCAGCGGCGCGGGCAAACCCATTGCCTCGGCCATGTCGCGCGCCTTCAGCGCAGCGATTCGGGTTGAATCGACGCGGCTCATCTGCCCGGCACCCACGCCAACCGTGGCACCATCCTTGACGTAGATGATCGCATTCGACTTGACGTGCTTGGCGACAGTCCACGCGAACATCAGGTCTGAAAGCTCGGATTCGGTCGGAACGCGCCGCGTGACGACCTTGAGGTTCGTGCGGCCAACATTGGCGATGTCCTTGTCTTGCACCAGAAACCCGCCAGCCACTTGCCGGAACGTCAGTATCGGCGCTTTGGCATCGGGAAGGGCGTCGGTGGTCAGCAGGCGAAGGTTCTTCTTTGCCGCAAAGACCGCGCGCGCCGCCTCGTCCGCGCCCGGCGCGATCACGACTTCGGTGAAGATCTTGCAGATTTCCTCGGCGGTGGCGGCATCAAGTGGGCGGTTCAGCGCCACAATGCCGCCGAAGGCCGAAGTGCGGTCGCAATCATACGCGCGCCGATAGGCGTCAAGCAGGCTGGCACCTTGCGCCACGCCGCAGGGGTTGGCGTGTTTGATGATTGCGCATGCAGGTGCGCCGTCTGCAAACTCGGCCACCAGTTCAAAGGCCGCATCGGTATCGTTGATGTTGTTGTAGCTCAGTTCTTTGCCTTGCCACTGGCGTGCCGTGGCGACACCGGGCCGATTGCTGCCGTCGGTATAGAAGGCCGCGCTCTGATGCGGGTTTTCGCCATAACGCAGGCTTTGCGCCAAAGTCCCTGCAAAAGCCCGCCGACGCGGCGCGGCCTCGCCCAAGGCAGCTGCCATCCAATTGGAAACGGCGGCGTCATAGGCGGCTGTGCGGGCGTAAGCCGTCTGCGCCAGCGATTGGCGAAAGGCCAGCGAGGTCTGCCCGCGCTCTGCATCCATCTCGTCAAGCACCGCGCCGTAATCCTGCACATCCACGACCACGGCCACCCAAGAATGATTCTTGGCCGCCGCGCGGATCATCGCCGGGCCGCCAATGTCGATGTTTTCGATGCAATCGGCATAGGGCGCGCCCTTCGCCACCGTCGCCTCGAACGGGTAAAGATTGACCACCAGCAGGTCGATCGGCTCGATCCCATGCGCGGCCATCGCGGCCAGATGCTCGACATCGTCGCGCAGCGCCAAAAGCCCGCCATGCACCGCCGGGTGCAGGGTTTTCACGCGGCCGTCCATCATTTCGGGAAAATCGGTCAGTTCGGATACATCGCGCGCTGGCAGAGCCGCCGCACGCAGCGTGGCTGCGGTGCCGCCGGTTGAAACAAGTTCAACCCCGCGCGCGATCAGCGCCTGTGCAAAGTCAACAAGCCCGGTCTTGTCGGAAACCGAAATCAGGGCGCGGCGGATCGGAACGAGGTCGGACACAGCAATTCCTCTGGTTTATTCGTCGTTTTGGGTCTCACCACGCTCAAGATCACGCAGCACAGTGGGGGTATCTTGTGCCTTCGCCAAGGTCCAGCCTATCTGGCAGGCATAATCGGATACCACGCCCGAAAGCACGATCTGGCGGCTGCCGCGTGGCCGCAGGCGGCCCTTTTCCAGATAGACCGAGGCCTCAAGCGACATCTCCGCCCCCGCCTCGGGGCGGAAGATCCAGATCTCGCCGCTTTTCAGCGCCAGCGAAACCGCTGTGCCACCAAGGTCAAGGGCCGCATCGACCTCGGGGTGCAGATGAAAGCGGATGTCAAAGACCACACCCGCAGTGCGACCGCGCGCCATCACCGCATCAAAGCGGCGCCGTTCCGGTGCTGTCATCGCCCCCAGCGTATCGGCACCCGCCAGAACCCGACCGTCGAGCGCGAGTTCCAGTTCACGCACATGGGTCAGACCATGCGTTGGCACATAGCCATCGTGGCCAAAGATCAGACGTGTGCTTGCATCGCCCAGTTCCGATTTCTGCCAGACTTCGTGCGGCACATCCGCCAGCATTTCGGCACCGCCCCCGATCAGCCCC
>NZ_JBFHIA010000235.1:0-4641 GCF_041596715.1 Phaeovulum sp. | reverse complement strand
CTGGCAGGACGGCGCGCTTGCCGGTGGCATTTTTGGCATCGCTCTGGGCGGTGCCTTCTTTGGCGAAAGCATGTTTTCGCGCCGCCGCGACGGGTCAAAACTGGCGATGGTCTGGCTGGTGGATCGGTTGCGGCGCGCCGGATTCACGCTTTTCGACACGCAATATCTGACCCCGCATCTGGCCAGCCTCGGCGGGATCGAGATCCCGCGCGCCCGCTATCTGGAGCAATTGGAAAAGGCGCTTCTGACGCCAGCCGATTTCTCGGCGCCGCCGCCCGTGACGCCTCAGTTGATCTTGCAGTGCAATACCCAGACATCGTAGCGCGAGTCGTCCATCGCTGACAAAGCGGGGCTGTCAGAGATCATCCAGCCGTTGAACTTTTCAACCGCTGAATTGGTGTCGATGATTACCAGTCTCGCAAAGGCTTTTGATGTGGGGTCTTCCGAAGGATATCGACATTCGGCCAGTGTAATCGAAAGCCGCCGGTAAACGGTGGTTTCGCCCGCGGCCAACTCGATATCGGTGGTAAGGCCCGAAATGCGGTCAAGCGCACGCAGCACCGCACCGGGTGCCGCCGTAACCTCTTGGGCCAAGGCGGCAGCAGGGAAAAGCAAGGCAAAGGCAAGCGCCGCGCGGATCATGGGCTGGCCGTTTCCGTGCCGCTACCCGCGACGAACTTGAGCAACAGATTGATAAGGCTGACCGCGCCCTGCGTGTCTTCAATCACCGCGCCTGCGGCAAGGTCTTCTAGGCTACCGCCCGGCAGCACCTCTACAAAGGCACCGCCCAATAGCCCTTCCGAGGCAATCAGCATGGCGCTGTCAGCGGGCAGAACCACGCCTTCGTTCAGCGCGATCTTGGCATCGGCGAAAAAGCTGACCGGGTTCAGCGAAAGCGCAGTCACCGTGCCGACCTTGACCCCGGCAAGGCGCACGTCACTGCCCACAGTGATCCCTTCGACCGAGCGGAACGATGCCTCGACTTCATAGCCGCCACGCTTCAGCGCAAGGCTTGACCCCTGTGCGGCCCAGACAAAAAAGCCGAGCGCGATCGCAAGGACCGCAGCACCCGCCAGAACTTCTGCGCGGTTCTCGGCCATGTTTATTCCGGTTGCCATGCCTCGTAATCGCGGCGCTCCACAGGCGCGGCGCGGCGCAGCGACCCTGCGGGCGTATAGGCCGCGGCTGTGCCCGTGAAGTTGGGCTGGTGCGGCAATTCCCACGATTTGCGCGGCATCTCGGCCTCGCTTGGGGCTTCTTTATAGGTATGGTGAAGCCAGCCATTCCAATCGGCCGGAATACGCGACGGCTCGCAAATGCCGTTGTAGATGACCCAGCGGCGTTTGTCGTCGCGCGAGCGGTAGTAGATGTTGCCCTGATCGTCCTTGCCCACAAGCTTGCCCTTGCGCCAAGTGTAGAACTGGGTGCCGATCGTCTGGCTGTTCCACCAGGTCAGAAGCCGGAGCAGGAATTTCATGGCTCGTTCCTCCGCGTATGTCGTTCGTGCGCCCGATATGAACCATGCCGTAGCGAAGGTCCAGAGGCAAGAATGTCGCCCCGCGCATCAGCGCGCGGTGGCGCCCTTCTTGGTCTCGGCATGGATCAGCAACGGCTTGACCGCGGGGTTGGTCACGGCCTCGTCGTTGATCACAACCTCGGTCACTGTGTTCAGCCCCGGCAGTTCGAACATGGTGTCAAGCAGCAGATCCTCGAGGATCGAGCGCAGACCGCGCGCCCCGGTTTTGCGCTTGATGGCACGGTGCGCAATCGCCTTCAGCGCATCGTCCGTGAAGGAAAGCTTCACATCCTCCATCTCGAAGAGGCGCTGGTATTGCTTGACCAGAGCGTTCTTCGGTTCGGTGAGGATTGTTACCAGTGCCGACTCGTCCAGATCCGTAAGCGTGGCGATAACCGGCAGGCGGCCGACAAACTCGGGGATCAGCCCGTATTTCAGCAGATCTTCCGGCTCCAACTCGCTGAACAACTCACCCACGCCGCGCGCGTCGGGGTCTTTGACCTCGGCGCCAAAACCCATCGCGCTGCCTTTGTTGCGCTGCGCGATGATCCGCTCCAGCCCCGAAAAGGCACCGCCACAGATAAACAGGATGTTGGTGGTGTCGACCTGAAGAAACTCTTGCTGCGGATGCTTGCGCCCGCCCTGCGGCGGCACCGAGGCAACCGTGCCTTCCATGATCTTCAGCAGCGCCTGTTGCACACCTTCGCCCGAAACGTCGCGGGTTATCGAAGGGTTGTCGGACTTGCGGGTGATCTTGTCGACCTCGTCGATATAGACGATGCCGCGTTGCGCACGCTCGACATTGTATTCAGAGGCTTGCAGCAGTTTTAGAATGATGTTCTCGACATCCTCGCCCACATAGCCTGCCTCGGTCAGCGTGGTCGCGTCGGCCATGGTGAAGGGCACATCGAGAATCCGTGCTAGCGTTTGCGCCAGCAAGGTCTTGCCGCAGCCCGTGGGGCCGATCAGCAAGATGTTCGATTTCGCCAGTTCGACCTCGGACTTGCTGCCGTGGTTGAGCCGTTTGTAGTGGTTGTGTACGGCCACCGAAAGCACGCGCTTGGCATGGTCCTGGCCGATCACGTAATCGTCGAGCACCTTGCAGATATCGCGCGGCGAAGGCACGCCACCGGTGGTTTTCAGCCCCGAAGTCTTGGTTTCTTCGCGGATGATATCCATGCACAATTCGACGCATTCATCACAGATGAACACGGTCGGGCCCGCAATCAATTTGCGCACCTCGTGCTGGCTTTTGCCACAGAACGAGCAATACAGAGTGTTCTTGCTGTCCGTGCTTGTTGTGTTCGCCATCATTTCCCTCTGCGGCTTGCCCGGGGTTTGCGCACCCGGGGCCATTCATGGGCTGCCCTTGAGAGCAAGACTAGGCCAGCCCCCGGTTCATCACAACGCCAAAATTGTCATCATTGCGTCAAACTGCCGCGAGGCGGTCGCGCTCACTTCTCGGGCGTTTCCGCTTTGCCGCGGCTTTCGAGGATCTCGTCGATAAGGCCCCAGGCCTTCGCATCCTCTGCCGACATGAAATTGTCCCGCTCCAGCGCCGCCACGACCTTATCCAACGGCTGCCCCGTGTGCTTCACGTAGATCGCGTTCAGCCGGTCTTTCAGCTTTTGCGTTTCCTGCGCGTGAATCATGATGTCGGTGGCTTGGCCCTGATAGCCGCCCGAGGGCTGGTGCACCATAACGCGGCTATTGGGCAGCGAGAAGCGCATCCCCTTTTCGCCCGCGGTCAGAAGCAGGCTACCCATGCTGGCGGCTTGGCCGATGACCAGCGTCGAAACCTTGGGCTTGATATATTGCATGGTGTCGTAAATCGACAGACCCGAGGTCACAACGCCACCGGGGCTGTTGATATACATCGAGATTTCCTTCGAGGGGTTCTCCGCCTCGAGGAACAGAAGCTGCGCGCAGATCAGCGTCGACATTGCGTCGTGCACGGGCCCTGCAAGAAAGATGATCCGTTCTTTCAACAGCCGCGAATAGATGTCGTAGGCGCGCTCGCCGCGCGAAGTCTGCTCCACCACCATCGGCACGAGCGTGTTCATGTAGGTGTCGATCGGGTCTCTCATCACACTGCCTGCCTTTTGCCTGATCCGCGTTCCATAGCTTTCGATCCTTGACCAAGTCTTAGTGTCGCGGGCCGGGGGCTGCAAGGGTGGGCGGGTGGTTTGACCACCTGCGCCTCGCTTCGCGGTTAATTCTGCGGAAAGGGTTGCGCGGTAACGTCGGTGCTGATCGCGCCGCGCTGGCCGCAGACCCGTCGGACCGAAATGAACCTTTTTCCCACTCCTTGCTCTTCACTGGCATTGCCCGCAGCACCTTTACACCCTGCTTCGCGCTGTGCGGGCCGCGCCCTGTGCCGCGGCGAATTGCCTGCATGGGGTTCTGCAACGGGCAGCAATCAGGCGCGCCATGACCGTGGCCAGATAGGCCAATGCCCTCGATTGATCCGCACCAAAAGGGACACTTGAATGACTTTGCCACACCTTCCGCGGCGCGCTTTGTTGCGATTTTTCCATTCGGTGTTTTTCAAGGCGACATTGATCCTTGCGCTTGCAATTGCCGTGGTCACCACGTCGATGGCATGGGTCAGCTACGGCAATTCCCGTGCCAGCGCTGAACACGAAGCACTGCTTCACGCCGAAGCTGTCAGCCCGATGATCGTGCGGCAACTTTTAGGGGCGGCGCAAAATGACGATTCCGCGCAAATGCAGCAGATCCTCGACGCGGTGATCGCCGACAGCCATGGTGACGCGCTCGGCGCGCTGGTGATGGATATCAATGACAAGGTCGTGGCGCAAAGCCTCGCCGGGGGGAACGCCGCGCTGTTGCAAGAAGCCGCGCGCACGGCGTTTTCAACTGGCAACCCGGCCCGCGGGGGCGACCGTTACACCTATGCAATACCCATCATTTCGGGTGCCAACGGCACGATTTATGGTGCCTTTGCCGCGACATGGACACCGGAGCCGGCGTTTGCGGCGCTGCGCGCGGGGCTTTTGAACACCGCGGCGAAGACCAGCGTGATCTTTGTCGTCGTGCTGGTTTTGGCCGCTATGGCGCTTTATCGCGCGCTGGCGCGGCCAATTATGCGCGTCAACGCGGCAATG
>NZ_JBFHIA010000234.1:0-4644 GCF_041596715.1 Phaeovulum sp. | reverse complement strand
TCGCGGCTGATCCAACCTTGATCGAAGGCAATTTCTTCGGGGCATCCGGTCTGTAGGCCTTGTCGGTTCTGCAAGGTGCGCACGAAGTTGCCGGCATCTAGCAAGCTTGCGTGGGTGCCGGTGTCCAGCCACGCATAGCCGCGCCCCATGCGCTGCACATCAAGCCCGCCTTCGGCGAGATAGCTTTCGAGCAGTGTGACGATCTCAAGTTCGCCGCGTGCCGATGGCCTCACCGCGCGGGCCCGCGCCGGGGCGGTGCCATCGACAAAGTATAGCCCGGTCAGCGCTTGGTTTGATGGGGGCACGGCAGGTTTTTCGACGATACCGCGCACCCGCCCATCTGCACCAAAGTCGATCACACCGTAACGTTCGGGGTCTGCGACCTGGTAGCTGAAAACGGTGGCCGGGGCCGGGCTTGCATCGGCGGCGCGCATCAGATCGACCAACCCGTGGCCGAAGAAGATATTGTCGCCCAGAACCAGCACCGAAGCCGCGCCAGCCAGAAACGCCTCGGCTAGAATAAAGGCCTGTGCTAGGCCCTCTGGCTTTGGCTGCACGATGTATTCGAGCCGCACGCCCCATTGGCTGCCATCGCCCATCAGGCGGCGGAATTGGCCCTGATCTTCGGGTGTGGTGATCACCGCAATCTCGCGGATGCCTGCCAGCATCAGCACCGAAAGCGGGTAGTAGATCATCGGTTTATCGTAGATCGGCAGTAGTTGCTTGGAAATGCCAAGCGTCACTGGATAAAGCCGGGTGCCGGTGCCGCCCGCTAGAATGATGCCTTTGCGTGCTGTCATCGCGTTCCCTCGCCTGCCGTAATCTGTGCCAAAACCCTCGCCACACCTTGCCGCCAATCGGGCCGCATCAGCCCGAAAGCGCCCATGGTCGCTGCGCAATCGAGCCGCGAATTGGCCGGGCGCGGTGCCGGGGTGGGGTAATCTGCCGATGCAATATCGCGCACGGCGCAAGGTAGGTTCGCTTGCGCAAAAATCTCGCGCGCGAACCCGGCCCAACTGATGTCTGGGGTGCCGGCGAAATGGTAGGTGCCACTTTTTGCGGGTGTTTCGGCCAGTTGCGTGGCGATGGCAAGGCAGGCTTCGGCCAGCGCGTCGGCCGGGGTCGGCCCGCCGATCTGGTCGGCCACCACCGCAATCTCTGCCCGCTCGGCCCCCAGCCGCAACATTGTGCGCAGGAAATTGTGACCGCGCGCCGAAAATACCCAAGACGTGCGCAAGATCGCATGCACCCCGCCTGCCGCGCGCACTGCGGCCTCGCCCGCGTGCTTGGTGCGGCCATAGGTGCCCAAGGGGCCGGGTGTGGCATCCGTCGCCCATGGCGCGTTGCCCGTGCCGTCGAAAACGTAATCGGTCGAAACCTGCACGAATGGGATGCCCGCCACGGCGCAGGCTGCGGCCATCGCGGCCGGTGCCTCGGCGTTGATGCGCAGCGCAAGTGCTTCTTCGGCCTCTGCGCGGTCAACAGCGGTGTAGGCAGCGGCGTTGATCACGGCGCGCGGTGCCGTATGGCGGATCGCCTTTGCGCAGGCTTCTGGGTCGCGCAGATCGGCGTCGGTGCGGCCAAGGAAGCGCGCGTCGGGGGCGATCCGCGCCAGTTCTTGCGCCAATTGCCCGGTCTGGCCAAACACCAGCAGCGCGCCACTCATGCGCGCATCCCCAGCCGCTGGCCCACGCCCGCGCGGCCCTGCAACGCGCGCCACCACGGCTCGTTCGCGAGATACCATGCCACCGTGCGCCGCAAGCCTTCGGCGAGCGTAACGCTTGGCCGCCAGCCCAACTCGGCGCGGATGCGGGCGGGGTCGATTGCGTAGCGCGCATCGTGGCCGGGCCGATTGGCGACAAAGCTGATCAGCCGCTCGTGCGGTGCGCCCTCGGGGCGCATCTCGTCCAGTAGCGCGCAGATCATCCGCACAAGGTCGATGTTGCGCGCCTCGGCCTCGCCGCCGATGTTGTAACTGCGCCCCACCGCGCCGCGCGTCAGCACGGCCAGCAAAGCCTCGGCGTGGTCTTCGACATAAAGCCAATCGCGCACATTTTCACCCGCGCCGTAAACCGGGATCGGTTTCCCCGCCAGCGCATTCAGAATGACCACGGGGATCAGCTTTTCGGGGAAATGATAGGGCCCGTAGTTGTTGGAACAATTGCTCAAGACCACGGGCAGGCCGTAGGTCTCATGCCATGCGCGCACCAGATGATCCGAGGCGGCCTTGCTGGCCGCATAGGGGCTGCGCGGGGCATAGGGGCTGGCTTCGGTGAACCGCCCCTTGGGCCCGAGGCTGCCGAACACCTCATCGGTTGAAATATGGTGCAGCCGGAAGCCCTCGGGTCGCCCCTGCCGCGCCCAGTAATCGCGCGCCGCTTCAAGCAGATTGTAGGTGCCGCTGACGTTGGTCTCAATAAACGCGCCGGGGCCATCGATGGAACGGTCCACATGGCTTTCGGCGGCCAGATGCATCACGGCGTCGGGGGTATGGCGGGCCAGCACCGCGTCAATTGCCGCGCGGTCGCAGATGTCGGCCTGCTCGAAGGCGTAGGCGGGGCTATCGGCCACGCTTGCCACGTTATCAAGGCAGGCCGCATAGGTTAGCGCATCGAGGTTGACCACCTCGTGCCCGCGCGCCACCGCAAGGCGCACCACTGCCGAGCCGATGAACCCCGCGCCCCCTGTCACCAGTATCTTCATGCCGCCCCCTCGAATCTGAAAGGGGATTGCCAATCGGCGAAGGCGGGCGCGCCCGCGTCCTTGGGCGACAGCACTGGTGCGCCTTTCAGCCCCCAGTCGATGCCAAGCGAATCCCAGTGCACCGCGCCATCGCATTCTGGCGCGTAATAGGCCGAGCATTTGTACTGCACTTCGCTTGCCGCCTCGCGCGTGACGAAACCGTGCAAAAACCCCTCGGGAATGAAAAGCTGCCGCCCATTCTCGGCGCTCAATTCCACCCCCACCCAGCGCCCGTAGCTGGGCGAGCCGATCCGCGCATCCACCGCCACGTCAAAAATCGCCCCCCGCGTGCAGCGCACGAGTTTGGCCTGCGCATGGGGCGGGCGCTGATAGTGCAGGCCCCGCAAGGTGCCCGGCGCATCCGAGGCCGAGTGATTGTCTTGCACGAAATCGCAAGTGATCCCGGCTGCGATGAGATCGCGCTTGCTCCACACCTCGGAAAACCAGCCTCGATTGTCGGCAAAACGGCGGGGCGTAAGTAGGCGTATGCCTGCAAGGCCGGTAGATTCCTGCAACACTTCAGCACCCTCCGAAACGCCCTTTACCCCTGCCAGCAGTATCAGGCAGGCCGCGGCTCGGCCATAGGCTAGACAGCCTCTGTTAACTGCCGACGGGTGATGAAAAACCCCGAAGGCGCGCCGAATGGGCGGGCTGCGCATATGGCCAAGGGCGTTTACAGCGCTTGGCTTCCTTGGCCGCTGCACCGCGGTGCGCCCATGCTGATTGCGCGCTTTTTGCCTTGGTTCAGATACAGCGCTGAAACACTGACCGCGCGGCGCGATTAACCACGTGTATCGCAACAAACATACTTGACCTTGCGGTAAGACGAAGCCCAAATCCAGATATTCGGAAGACGCCATCTGCATATTGCGCTGCATCCGATATATGACGTGTGAGTTTGTGAGTGCCCCAAGATGTTGACAATTTTTATTGATGCACTTTCTCACAAAGTTGCGACTGACCTATTCAACGAAGAACCATCCTTGCTTCTTGACCTTGCGCCGCAACGGCTGGTTGCCGGGGCGGGGTACAGTTCGAACCTGCATTGGCAGCTTTTCACTGGTAGCTCGGCCGATTGCATGGGTTTCTTTTGCGACTGGGGGCTTAAATCTGGCCAGTTTTCAGACGAGGCCGCAAGTACAGCGCATCGTCTGCTTGCGCGTACCGATCGTAACTTGTTGTTCAACGCGCTTCTGCGCGTTGCCGCCCGTAAACTAGGCCGCCGCGATGACAATATCCCTTGGTCAGAGCGGCGTCATTTCGACAGCCGCGGCACCTATCTGTTCAACTCGTCAGGCTTGGATGCAATCGCGCATCGCGCGCGATTGGGCGTGGTGGAGATGGGCGACTATATCGCAACATTTGCCGCGGCGGATGCAGCTATTGCGGCCGGGCAGCGTAATGTCTTTGCCGTTGTTAACGAACTTGATGAGTTGGGGCATAAAGCCGGTGGGACGGCACCAGAATATGCAGAGTTTGCACGCAAGGTGTTGGAACGCGCGCGCCTTACAGTGGCGCATTATCGCCGCGCGTATCCTGCCGAACGCGTGCGGTTATTGTCAGACCACGGGATGCACGATGTGCACTACAGCGTCGATCCTGCCCGCGCCCTGCACCGCCATATCGGCATACCCGGCCAAGACTACCTGCTTTACACCGACTCTGTGTATCTACGGGCTTGGTTTGGCAATGATGCCGTGGCGAGCCGGTTCGTCGATGCGACTGCCGGGCTGACCTCGCTGCGATATCTGGATGATGCAGAGCGAGCAACGCTTGGGATTTCGAGCCCGAGTTTTGGTGACATTATCGGTGTATTGGCCGATGGCGTTGTCTTTTCTCCCAACATGTTCGCGCTTTGGGTCAGGGGAGGGCCCAATGGGATGCACGGCTATCTTAGCAATA
>NZ_JBFHIA010000233.1:0-4654 GCF_041596715.1 Phaeovulum sp. | reverse complement strand
GGTCGCCTCCGCCGCGTTCTCTGCCCCGATGTGGGGCATCGCCATTCCGGCATGGAAACGCCCCTTCGCGCATGTGGTCTCTACACTCTCCACAGCCATTGGCCGCGGCGCGGCCTATGCCCCGGAAAACGGCCCCGTTCCGTATGTGCAGGCCGCCCCTTTCGACGACAACATGCTTACAGGCGATGCCGGGATGTTTGCGTTTCAGCAGCAGCATTTGATCGCCCAACCCGGCCTCGCCCTCGCAGGGCCGACGATGCGCTGGCTCAAATGCGCTCTGGCCGAGTGCCGCGCCCTGGCACGCCTGCCCTCGCCCGCGCTTCCCGCTTTTGCCACGCTCGGCAGTCACGAGCGGATCGTCGATCCGGCCGCGATCCGCACCCGCATCGCCCGCTGGCCCGGCGCGACGCTGCTCGAAATCAAGGGCGGCCAGCACGAGGTGATGATGGAAACCCCTGCCCGCCGCGCCGCTTTCTACAACGCCGCAACCGCGCTGTTTGACGCCAACCGCTAAGGCCTTTGCAACCTCGGCGCGCTCCGCGGGGGATATTTGAACTGAAGCATCTGCTTCAGAAACAAATATCCCCGCCGGAGGCCAGCAAGATATCAAAGCGAAATACGGCTGAACCCGTCGCGCAGCGCATGCGACCACGCCTCGCTCATCGCCGCGAAATCGGCATCACCCGCCTCGATGCGCCGCCGCATCGTGACCCGGCAGGCATCGCGTTCGATCACCGCAAGATCTAGTGGCATGCCGACCGAGAGGTTTGAACGCAGCGTCGAATCCATCGACAGAAGCACCGCCTTTTGCGCATCGGCCAAGCTGGTGGTGGTTTTCACCACGCGGTCCAAAATCGGCTTGCCGTATTTATGCTCGCCAATCTGCAAGAAGGGCGTGTCTTCCGTCGCTTCGATGAAATTGCCTTCGGGATAGATCAGGAACAACCGCATCCCGCCCCCCGCGCGCTGCCCTGCCATGATCATCGAGGCCGTGGCGCTTACCTTGGCGGCGTTCATCCGGCTTTCGATATCGGTGCGCACGCTTGCCAGCGTGTCGCCGATAATCTCGGCGACCTTGAGCATTGTAGGGGCCAGCATGATCGAGGTGTCAGGGCTCGCCTCGGGCGCGTCGATCGCTTCGCGCAGGCGCGCCATGGTGGTTTGCGTCACCGACAGGCTGCCGGCGGTGACGATGGTGATGACCCGCTCGCCCGGATCTTCGAAAGTGAACATCTTGGTATAGGTGGCAATGTTGTCCAGCCCCGCGTTGGTGCGGGTGTCGGACAAAAGCACCATGCCATCATTCAGCAGCAAGCCCACGCAGTAGGTCATCGGCAGCCCTCAGGGTTTCGCAGTCGCGGCACGTTATTGCTGGGCCGCGCCGACCGCAACCTCGACCTCGAGCTTTTCCGCGCTGCCCTGCCCCAGCGCGAGGCCGCGGATCGGGGCGGCCTCTTGCGCGTTTCGGCCCGAGCCGAGGCGTATGTAGCGATCATCAGGGCAGCAGGCGTTTGCCGCATCGAAGCCCACCCAACCCAGACCGTCCAGCCAGATCTCGGCCCAGGCATGGGCGGCCTCGTGCGCTACACCCTGCGCGTCTGAAAAGAGGTATCCCGAAACGTAGCGCGCGGGCATTCCGGTGATATTGGCCACCGCGATCAACGCATGTGCATGGTCTTGGCAAACGCCTTCGCCCAGGCCCAGCGACTCGGCCGCCGTGGTATGGGCGTGCGTCGCACCTGGCCGATAGGCAATGGCCTCGGTCACCGCCAAGGACAAGCAGTGCGCGCGGGCCAGCGGCTCTTTTGCATCTGCCACGGCAGCCTCGGCCAGCGCTGTCAGCGCCGCATCGGGCTGGGTTGCGGGGGTTGGCCGCAGGTAGGCCGCTGCGGGCACCGCCTCACGATGGCCGCGCAGCACGCCGCTCAGATCGTGGGTTTCCACTTCGCCCTCTACCCGTACGCAGACCTCGTTGAGCGGCCCGCGCACCGACCAGCCCTCGATACGATCGCCTGCGCCATCGACAAAGCTTGCGCCGCGAATCCCGCCTTCGACCTCGACGTGCCAATGGCGAACGCTTTGCCCTTCAAAGCGAGACGGGAACAGTCGCAGGCTTTGCACCGCGCCGCGCATCGGCGCCGAATAGAGGTAGCGCGTCGCGTGGCGGACCGTCAGGATCATCGTGCCTCTCCGCTCAGATAGGTTTGCTGCACCAGCGCGGCGAGGTTGGCGTTTTCGCGCACGAAGCGGCGCAAGAACTCGTGCAGGCCCTCGTCGAAAACCTGTTCGATGGTGGTCTTTTCAAGCTGTGCCAAAAGCGCGCGCGCGCTGCCCTGCGCCGGGGTGCTGTGACCATAGGTTTGCGCCAGCGCATCGAGATGGCCCACGGCCTCGCCACTTGCGGTGAGCAGAGAGCGCGGGCTTTGCCGGTTCAGGATCAGGAAATCCGCGATCTTGTGCGCGGTAATGTCCCCACCATAGGCCCAGTGAAAGGCCCGGTGCGCGGAAAGCGCGCGCAGCAGCGTGTGCCATTGGTAGTTGTCGAGTTCGCTGCCCACGAAATCGACCCTTGGCAGCAAGACATAATATTTCACATCCAGCAGGCGTGCGGTGTTGTCGGCGCGTTCCAGCGCAAAGCCGAGCCCGAGGAAATGATAGCCATCGTTGCGCAGTTGCGTGGCGTCGATCGCACCGCGCAGCATCGCCGTTTGGCGCATCGTCCATTCGGTCAACTCGCTCAGTTCCAGTTCCGAGCGCGGGCGGCGCTCTAGCGCGCGCATTTCCTGAAACGATGCATTCAGCGCGTCCCAGACTTGCGTTGTAAGTGCAGTCCGCACGATGCGGCCGTTTTCGCGCGCGCGCTCGATGCAAGAGGCTACCGAACTTGGGTTGTCGCGATCAAAGAACAGATAGCTTTCGATGTTGCGCTGCACCGGGTCGCCGTATTTTTCGGCAAAGCCTTCGGCGGTGCCCGAGGCGCGCAGCAAGCTGTCCCATTCATTGCGGTAGCCAAAGCCCGCCTGCGGCAACAGCGCGATCCGCGCGCCCACCTCCAATAGCCGGGCCATGGTTTCGGCGCGCTCGACACTGCGCGCGATCCAGAACAAGTTTTCCGCCGTGCGGCTCAGCATTGCATCACTCCGCCAGAACCCAAGTATCTTTGACGCCACCGCCTTGGCTTGAATTGACCACCAGCGAGCCTTCGCTCAGCGCAACGCGGGTCAGCCCGCCCGGCACAAGTTCGATCCGCTCGCCCACAAGGCAATAAGGGCGCAGATCGACGTGGCGTGGCGCGATACCGTCGTTGACGAAGGTGGGTGTGGTCGAAAGCGCCAGTGTCGGTTGCGCGATATAATTGCCGGGGTTGGCCGTCAGGCGCGCGCGAAACGCCTCGATCTGCGCCTTGCTGGAGCTTGGACCGACCAACATGCCGTAACCACCCGAGCCATGCACCTCTTTCACGACCAGTTCGGCAAGGTGTTCCAGAACATAGGCGTAATCGTCGCGCTTGGCGCATTGCCAGGTGGGCACGTTTTGCAGCACGGGCTCTTCGCCGAGGTAAAAGCGGATCATCTCGGGCACCAGCGTGTAGATTGCCTTGTCGTCGGCCACGCCCGCCCCCGGCGCCGATGCAATCGCCACCCCGCCCGCCCGATAGACATCCATCAGCCCCGGAACGCCCAGCATCGAATCCGGGCGAAAGCAGAGCGGGTCGAGATAGGCGTCATCGATACGACGGTAGATCACATCGACCCGGCGCGGCCCTTCGGTGGTGCGCATCCAGACGAACCCACCCTCCACAAAAAGATCGGCCCCCTCGACCAGTTCCACCCCCATCATGTCGGCAAGAAACGAGTGTTCGTAATAGGCGCTGTTGAAGTGCCCCGGGGTCAGGATGACCACGGTCGGCTCTCCCTCGCATTTGGCGGGTGCGACCGAGGCCAGTGTTCGGCGCAGAAGCGCGGGGTAGCCATCGACCGGCTCGATCCGGTTTTCGCGAAACAGCGCGGGGAACATCCGCATCATGATCTCGCGGTTTTCCAGCATGTAGGACACACCCGAAGGCGTGCGGCAGTTGTCTTCGAGCACGAAAAAATCTTCCGGCCCGGTGCGCACCAGATCGATGCCGACGATATGGCTATAGACACCGCGCGGCGGCACGATACCCGCCACGGCGGGTTCGTAGGCATCGTTCTGATAAACCAGCGATGCCGGAACGCGGCCTGCCCGGATTATCTCGCCCCGTCCATAGACATCGAGCAGAAACGCGTTCAGCGCACGGGCGCGTTGCTTGATACCGCGCTCTAGCTTGCGCCATTCGGATTGCGTGAAAACGCGGGGAAACATGTCGAACGGGATCAGCCGGTCGGGGTCGCCCCCCTCACCGTAAACGGCAAAGGTAATGCCGATCCGGCGAAACAGCGCCTCGGCCTCGGCTTGCTTCATCTGCCGAAGTTGCGCTGGCATGGCCTGCATCCAGTCTTCAAGCCGCGCATAAGGCGGGCGCACGGTTTCGCCCTGATACATCTCGTTGAAAAACTGGCTCGCCATGGCGGCTGATTCCTCCGGCCTTTGTACAAACCTTAGGCAGCCCCACCCGGCAGGGGAAGGATCGAGCAGGCATAAACACGCATAATCGCACCGAAACTGCCGC
>NZ_JBFHIA010000232.1:0-4685 GCF_041596715.1 Phaeovulum sp. | reverse complement strand
CTCGAAGAAATGGCTGCGCACGCTGCCCACCAGCGGGCCGCAAGTGATCTGCGGGCCGGGCGAAAATGCGGGTGTCGTGGACATTGGCGATGGGCAGGCGGTGATCTTCAAGATGGAGAGCCACAACCACCCGAGCTACATTGAACCGCATCAGGGGGCGGCCACCGGCATTGGCGGGATCTTGCGCGATGTCTTTACCATGGGCGCGCGGCCGATCGCGGCGATGGACAGCCTAAGCTTCGGGATGCCCGAGCACCCCAAGACCGCGCATCTGGTCAAAGGTGTCGTCGAAGGTATCGGTGCCTATGGCAATGCCTTTGGTGTGCCCAACGTCGGCGGCGAGGTGCGCTTTCATCGCAGCTACAACGGCAACTGTCTGGTCAACGCCTTTGCGGCGGGCTTGGCGGATGCCGACAAGATTTTCTATTCCGCCGCCTCGGGCGTTGGCATGCCGGTGGTCTACCTTGGCGCCAAGACCGGGCGCGACGGGGTTGGCGGTGCCACGATGGCCAGCGCCGAGTTTGACGATACCATCGAAGAAAAGCGCCCCACGGTGCAGGTGGGCGACCCTTTCACCGAAAAATGCCTGCTGGAGGCGTGTCTGGAACTGATGGCCTCGGACTCGGTGATCTCGATCCAAGATATGGGTGCGGCAGGGCTGACCTGTTCGGCGGTCGAAATGGGCGACAAGGGCGGGCTGGGCATCAAGCTTGATCTCGACCGGGTGCCAGTGCGCGAAACCGGCATGAGCGCCTATGAGATGATGCTGAGCGAAAGCCAAGAGCGCATGTTGATGGTGCTCAAACCCGAGCGCGAGGCGGATGCGCGGGCGATATTTGAAAAATGGGATCTGGATTTCGCGATCGTCGGTGAAACGATTGCAGAGGATCGGTTCCTGATTCTGCACGGCAACGAAGTGAAAGCCGATCTGCCGCTGTCGAAACTATCTTCAAGCGCGCCCGAATATGACCGGCCTTGGGTTGAAACACCGACACCTGCGCCGCTGGGGCAGATTCCGGCAATTGCCCCGATCGCGGCGCTTCGCGCGCTGATCGGTAGCCCGAGCTATGCGCACAAGGCGTGGGTGTGGGAACAATACGATTGCCAAGTGGGTGCCGATACGGTGCGCCGCCCCGGTTTGGGCGCGGGCGTGGTGCGGGTGCATGGCACCGACAAGGCGCTTGCCTTCACCTCGGACGTGACACCGCGCTATGTGAAGGCCAACCCCTATCAGGGCGGCGCGCAAGCCGTGGCCGAAGCCTATCGCAACCTGACCGCCGCGGGCGCGCTTCCCTTGGCCGCGACCGACAACCTCAACTTCGGCAATCCCGAAAAGCCCGAGATCATGGGCCAGCTGGTGGGTGCGGTGAAGGGTATCGGCGCGGCCTGCCTTGCGCTCGACTTCCCGATCGTTTCGGGCAACGTCTCGCTTTACAACGAAACCGATGGCACGGGGATTCTGCCGACCCCGACCATTGGCGGCGTCGGGCTGATCGCGTCGCTTGACGACATCATCGCAGGGTTGCCCGGCGAGGGCGATGTGGCGCTGGTGATCGGCACCACCGCGGGCCACCTTGGCCAATCGGCGCTGCTGGCCGAGGCCTTCGGGCTTGAGGCTGGCGATGCGCCGCACGTGGACCTTGCCGCCGAGCGCAAGCATGGCGAGTTCCTGCGTGCCAACCGCAAACTGTTGGCCGCCGCCACCGACCTTTCCGATGGCGGGCTGGCGCTGGCGGCCTTTGAGATGGCCGAAGGTGCGGGCTTGGGCGTGGTGCTTGATGCTAGCGACATAGGCCAGCTATTCGGCGAAGATCAGGCGCGCTACCTTGTGGCCGTGCGCCCTGCCGACGTTGCGGCGCTGGAGGCGCAGGCGCGCACTGCGGGGGTTCCCATGGCGCGAGTGGGCAGCTTTGGGGGAAGCGTTGTCAGCCTTGGCGGCGATACCGCCCCGATTGCAGAGCTTTCGGCGCTTTTCCGCACGGCTTTTGCCGCTGCGGTTGGTTGAACCGAGCCGGGCGGGCGGCACCCCGGCCTTGCCGGAGTGCCCGCGCCGCACAAGACGCCGCCACGCCTTTGCTTAAAATACCGCCGCCAGCGGCCGCAATGAGCCGCGCTCTTGTAAAGGCCGCACTTGCGGCGCGGGCGTGGCGGCCCTAAATCTTGACCAACCAGCTAGGAGACGCACATGGCCATTGAAGCCCGCGATATCGAAAACCTGATCCGTGCGCAGTTTCCCCAAGCGCGCATCACGATCACCGACATGGCGGGCGACGGTAAGCATTGGGCTGCCGAGGTCATCGATGCCTCTTTCGTGGGGATGAACCGCGTGCAGCAGCAACGCGCCGTGATGGCTGCCCTCAAAGGCGCGATGGAAGGGCCAAGCGCGCCGCTACATGCGTTGGCGCTGACCACCAAGGCGCCCGAGTAACACCCAACTGCAAGGATATGACATGACCGACGCAGCGAACGCTATTCGCGAAACGATCAAGGCAAACGACGTGGTGCTTTACATGAAAGGCACCAAAGAAATGCCGAAATGCGGCTTTTCCAGCCGCGTGGCGGGCGTACTCAACTTCATGGGCGTCAACTTCAAGGATGTGGACGTTCTTGCCGACGCCGATCTGCGCCAAGGCATCAAGGACTTTTCCGACTGGCCGACGATTCCGCAGCTTTACGTCAAGGGCGAGTTCGTGGGCGGCTGCGACATCGTCACGGAAATGACCCTGACGGGCGAGCTTGACGCGCTGTTTGATGCCAAAGGCGTTGCCTACAGCAAGGATGCCGCCGACAAGATCCGCGAAGCCAACGCCTGAAACATCGGGCACGCCGAAATCGCAATCCGGCAAGCCGCAGGGCTTGCCGGGTGCTAATCGCCGTAAGGCACCCAGATATTCTTGATCTGCGTCGCGCGTTCTAGAAAGCCGCGCCCCTGCGCGCCCGGCCCTTGCCAATCGCGGTTCGCCAAAATCCACGTCGCCTTGAGGTTGCCTGCGCTTTCGATCTCGACCATCGCGGCACCTTCGCGGCTGCCGCAATACCAAAGTGCGGCCACATCATCGTGCTGGGCCAAGGTCTTGGTCAGTTCATCGCGGTTGCCGGTAACGATGTTCACCACGCCGCCCGGCAGATCAGAGGTGTCGAACACGCTGTAAAGGTCTGTCACGGCCAGCGGCATCGACTGCGCCGGAATAGCGATCACGCGGTTGCCCATGGCGATTGCGGGCGCAACGAGGCTGACAAAACCCAACAAGGGCGCTGCATTGGGGCAGGCAATGCCCATCACCCCCCAAGGCTCTGGCATGGCAAGCGTGACATGCGCCGATTTGGTGGAATGCACGGCACCGTCGAACTTGTCGGCCTGTGCCGCGTAGTAGAAAAGCCTGCGGACCGCCGCCTCGGCCTCGGCCCCGTCGCCGCCAGCCTCGGTCAGCCGTGCGGCAAACTCTGCGGCGCGGGCCGCGAGGTTTTCGGCAATGTAATACAGAACCTGCGCGCGGTTGTGGCCGGTGGCCTTGCCCCAGCCGCTGGCCTTGTGCGCGGCCTCGACCGCGTTGCGAATATCTTTGCGGTTGCCAAGTGGCGCGAGGCCCAGCGTTTTGCCGCCCGCCGCAACCGCGTAGGAATAGCCGCCATCGGGGCGCTTTTGCGCGCCGCCGATATAAAGCTTCGCGGTGCGGTCGATGCCCGCCCCTTCGGGCGCGCCCGGCACCGGGCTGCCATTCAGCGCGCCTGCCGCCTCTTCGGGCGCGGCTTTCGGTTCGGCGTGGCGCAGGTAGGCGGCCATGCCCTCGCGCCCGCCTTCGCGGCCAAAGCCGCTTTCACGCATACCGCCAAAGCCCGCCCCTGCGTCGAACAGGTTGGTAGAGTTGACCCAGACCACCCCCGCCTTGATGCGCGATGCAACATCAAGCGCGAGCGAGATATTCTCGCTCCAGATCGAGGCGGCGAGGCCGTAGCGGGTATTATTGGCCAGTTCCACCGCCTCATCCAGCGTGCGAAACGTAGAAAGCGTGGCGATGGGGCCAAAGATTTCTTCAATGGCGACAGGGTTGGCAGGGTGCACGCCGGTCATGAAGCCGGGCGCGAAAAAGCTGCCCTTGGCGGGCAACTGGCATTCGGCCTGCACAAGGCGCGCCCCTGCGGCCTCGCCCTCGGCCACCAGCGCGCGGATGCGGTCAAGTTGCACCGGGTGCACGATGGCGCCGATATCGGTGCATTTGTCCAACGGGTCGCCAAGGCGCAGCTTGGCCAGCCGCGCGGTCAAGCGGGAAACGAAATCATCCTCAACCGCCTCGGCCACCAGTATGCGCGAACCCGCGCAGCAAACTTGCCCCTGATTGAACCAGATCGCATCAACGACGCCTTCAACCGCGGCATCAAGATCGGCGTCGGCAAAAACGACGAAGGGCGATTTGCCGCCAAGTTCCAGCGTCAGCTTTTTCGGGGTGCCAGCCGTAGCACGGCGGATCAGGCGGCCAACCTCGGTCGAGCCGGTGAAGGCGATCTTGTCCACCTTTGCAGCCACCAGCGCCGCGCCGGTTTCACCGTCACCCGTAACGATGTTGACCACGCCCTTGGGCAGGCCCACCTCGGCGCAAATCTCGGCAAAGGCGAGTGCGGTCAGCGGCGTATACTCGGCCGGTTTCAGCACCACGGTGTTGCCCGCCGCCAGTGCCGGCGCGATT
>NZ_JBFHIA010000231.1:0-4695 GCF_041596715.1 Phaeovulum sp. | reverse complement strand
TGCCTCGGCGCTGATGGTGGTGCCGGCGATGATAGGCATGTGGATCGGGTTCAAGGCGCAGGACCTGCTTGATCCGGTGCGTTTTCGGCGCTGGACGCTTGTGTTGCTTGCGCTGACCGGGCTCAATCTGGTTCGTCGCGCACTGTCGTTTTAAGGTTCAGGCCGCGACTGGCGCGTGAAAGCGCGAGCGCGCCGCGGCAAGCGAAGCCGCTTCGAACGGGCGCAGCACACGCAATGCGGGGCGGTGGTGCATGGGGGCTCCGCCAGCGGCAATCAGCGGCGCAAGGGCTGTGGTTGCGGCAAGCGCCGGTGCCGCGGGCAACGCGCCGAGATAAAGGCTTTCCAGCCCCAACCCATCTGCGATCAGCACGTGATGCCCGCGCAGCAGGATGCCATGCCAAGACAGCACGACCGGGCGCTCGATCTGGGTGGCTGAAAGTTGATCGACCAGATAGCGCGCCTCGACCAATACAGCATCGGTGCCAAACAGGTATTCGACTGTCGCGTCGGTCACCGCCACCTGCGTTTGCGGCAAAACCCAGAGATCAGAGCGTTTTCCAAAGCGCCCGGCGCTGAGCCGGATCGGCGCGAGCGCGCCGAGCGCGGGAAGCCGCACACACCCCGACCAAAGCACCTCTTGAACCCCGGCATCGACAGTATTCACCCGGTCACCTGCCTTGATCTTTGCGGCTGGGCGGGGCCCTTGGGGTGTTTCAAGCAAGGTTGTGGGTGCAAACAGCGCCCCCGGCCCAACCGGCAATTGGCCGCGCGCCAAGCCCAGCCAGCGCAGGGCGCTGCAATGCGCAGCAGCCCCGCGCCCGTCCAGCAAAGCTTCAAGATCGGCCTGCGGCAGCGGCAGCGGGTTCGCGCCCACCCGCTGGCGCATCGCGCCGCCATCAAGCGATTCCAGCGTCAGTATGCTTTGCCCTGCAGGGGCGTTCCAGCTGTAGCTGACGCGCAGCGCGCCACCGCCTGCCAGCAGATCGGCGGCGTCGAGCGAAACCGCTGCCAGCGCATCGCCTTGCCGTTGGCGCAGCATCAGCCGCCCCTCCGGGGTGATTGCAAGTGAGAACAGCCGTGGCCATTCAGCATGGGTGGCCATGTGCACCAGCGAAAGCGGCCCGGTCTGGCCACGCTCCAGCACGAACTCGGCCATCAAGGTGCCGCGCGCAAGCAACCCCGGCACCACCGCGCCGGGCAGCAGTGCGCCACCGCGCCCGCTTTGCCAGAGGCCGATCCACGCCCCTTGCGGGGCGCGAGGTTGTCCTTCGGAGATCGTCCCCATATCGCTCATGCCGCGTCAGCCTGTGCAAAAAGTACTCTAGCTTCAAAGCTGCGCAGCACTTGCCGCGCGGCCTTGCCGTAACCACGCCCGGTTTCGGGGTCGAGTTCGGGGAACAGCGCGCAGATTTCATCGACAATCTGCGCATCGCACGCCCGCATCACCTGCGGGCCGGGCAAAAAGCTTTCCGAGGCGAGCCCTTCGGACCAGATCACCTGATGGCGGTCAAAAAGCACATGCACGTATTCCACCATGCCGCCCTCGACACGTGTAACAGTGGTGCCGTTGACCAGATCCTTGGCGGCTACCAGCACCTCGCCATCGCCAAACAGCAATTCGGCCCGCGGGTTTTGCACCAGAACCCGGTGCTGCGGCGAAAGCCAAAGCTCGCCATGCTCGCCAAACGCGTCTCTTGCGATGCGGATTGGGGCAAAGTCGCCCGTCGCGGGCACAAGCCTTCTGCCCACCCAACACAAAGGCTGCGCGCCTTCGTCTTTTGTCAGCACCAGATCGCCCGGCCGCAACGCCTCGATCGCCACCAGCCCGTCTGGTGTGGCAATGCGGGTTCCGGCAACAAAGCAGGGCACCTGATTGATGGTTACAAAGGCTACATCGGATGTGCTGTTGCTGCCGCTGTTCGTGACCTTGTAGGTAAAGTTTACATTTTCGGTTTCGGCATCGCCCAGCACCGTCAGCGTGCCGTCGGCGTTGAGCGTAATCTTCTGCCCGGTTGCCAGCGTGATCGTTTGCCCGGCGACAACCGCCTTGCCATTGATTTCGGTGATGGTCAGCGTGCTGCCGCCCGGCCCCTGATCATTGGCCAGCACGTCAAGCACCTTGCTTTGCCCCGGTGCCAGCGTGACCGCATCATCATTGGCGATCAGCGTGGTTTGCAAGCTATCGCCCGCAATCAGTAGGTTGGAATCGTATTGTGAATCCGACATGTCGGCGATGCCGATGCGGATCGAGTTCACTTGCCCCGGTATCACCGTCATCTTCAACGTCATGGTAACGGTGAAGCCGTCCATCTCGGTGTTATAGTCGTCGGAGGTGTTGTCGACGTAGAGGTTCTGGTTATTGGTGCCGTTGATACCGGTGACAGAGGCCTTCCCCGTCCCGATGCTCATTTGCACGGGTGATCCGTTCACCCAGACGCCCACGAGGTCGTTGTAGATCGAGTTTACGTATTCCGGGTATTCTTCGGACGAAAACACGAACTGCATGGTCAGCGTGTCGCTGGTGGGAATGAAATCGACGCTTAGAATAGAAGCATCATACGTGTTGCTACCGCCGAGCGCGTTGAACTGCGCATCGTTGTTTACCCCGGTCGTATCGGTCGAGGTGGAGCTTGAGCGGTTGGGGTCGCCGTTCTTTTGCGTGAAATCGGCGGCGTTACCGGTGGAAAGGATCACACCCGTGTCGCTGGGCGTCACGTCGGGTGAGCGCGAGTCGCCACGCGAATAAATGGCCGAAGAGTTGCTCGCACCCGTATAGGTGGCGGAAACTACCGTTACGCCACTGCCGAAGATTTCGTTGGCCATCTGCAACGCCGAAGCGTTGGTTGTGTAAGTAAGTTCGGCGCCTGTCGCCATCTCCCGCCCCCATGTATAGAGGGCAACGCAAACGATGCCACAGGATCTGGTGTCCTGTCCCGATCAATACCATACCGCTCGGTCGGGGTTCGTTGACCCCATACGTCTGCCCTGCCTCAGGGTTTTCATTTTTATCAACATTATGACGTGGTTATGCCACGCTCCTAACGTTTTTTTGGCACACGCGCCCGCGTCGGGCAATGCGTGCTTGTTTGGCAACAGGGCGCGCAGCCGATTGCGCGCCGCGCTTTGCCGCGCTAGGCCTGCGGTGCTGCAAGGAGCTTGCCATGTCCGTTGATCCCGTTGCCCTCACCGCAGATTTGATCCGCTGCCCTTCGGTCACGCCTGAAGAAGGGGGGGCGCTGGTGTTGTTGCAAGACTTGCTCAGCGCCGCGGGCTTTGAATGTACGCGGGCTGACCGCAACGGTATCTCCAACCTTTTCGCGCGCTGGGGAAAGCGCGGTGCCAACCGCAGCTTTGGCTTTAACGGCCACACCGACGTGGTGCCGGTGGGTGATGCGGCCGCTTGGACGCACGACCCCTTTGGCGGCGAAATCGTAGATGGCTGGCTTTGGGGGCGCGGTGCGACCGACATGAAATCGGGCGTTGCGGCCTTTGTTGCCGCTGCTATCGACTTCGTGCGCACCTCCCCGCCGGATGGTGCCGTGATCTTGACCATCACCGGCGATGAAGAGGCTGCGGGCCGCGATGGCACGCGCGCGCTGCTCGACCATATGGCGGCGAAGGGCGAACATATGTCGGTGTGCCTAGTGGGTGAACCGACCTGCCCCGAACGCTTGGGCGATATGATCAAGATAGGCCGCCGCGGCTCGCTTACCTGCTGGTTTTCGGCGGAAGGCGTGCAAGGCCATTCGGCCTATCCGCACCGTGCCAAGAACCCGCTGCACGCGCTGGTCACGCTGCTGGGGCGGCTGACCGCCGAACCGCTTGATGCGGGCACCGAGCATTTCGATGCCTCGACGCTGCAAATCACCACCATTGACTGCGGCAACCCGGCAACCAACGTCATCCCTGCGCGTGCCAATGCTACGGTCAATATCCGGTTCAACGATGCGCACACGGGCGTCAGCATCTCTAATTGGCTCGTTGCAGAAGCGGCGAAGGCCGAAGTGGAAACCGGGGTCAAGATCGGCCTGCGTTTCGATGTCGCGGGTGAAAGATTCCTGACCCCGCCCGGAGAGTTCGTAGAGCTCGTCAGCCGCTCGGTTGAAGCTGAAACCGGCGTTGCCCCAAGCCTTTCCACCTCGGGCGGCACATCAGACGCGCGCTTCGTCAAGGACCACTGCCCGGTGCTGGAGTTCGGTCTGGTCGGCAAGACGATGCATCAGGTCGATGAACGCGTCGAGGTTGCCCAGATCGAGGCGCTGAAGCGCATCTATAGCCGCATTCTTGCCGACTACTTCGCCTGAGCAGCCTGCATCGCCAGAAATTATGAGGGGGCCGCGGCAGCGACCCCGGCTTGCAGGTGACGGCCCGCGCGGCGCGTGCTAGTGCAGGGCCATGACCCGTATTCCAAGCAAAGACCAGATCCTTGACTGGCTCGCCGCACATCCCGGCGCAAGCAGCAAACGCGACATCTCCAAGGCTTTCGGCCTACAGGGTGCCGAGCGCATCGAACTGAAGCGGCTTTTGAAAGAGATGGAGGCGGAGGGCGATTATACGCGCCGCCGCGCCCCCGTGGTGCCCGCACCCGACAAGTTCGCGCCCGTCACGGTTCTGTCGATGCTGCCCCCCGATGCGAGCGGCGATCAGTTTGCCGAGCCGCTCGAATGGCAGGGCAGCGCGCCTGCGCCGCGCGTG
>NZ_JBFHIA010000230.1:0-4705 GCF_041596715.1 Phaeovulum sp. | reverse complement strand
GTCGTTCTCAAGGAACGGGATCAGTGCTGCGGCGATGGAAACCAGCTGCTTCGGCGAAACGTCGATCAGATCGACCGCTTCTTTCGGATTCAGCATAAACTCGCCCGACTGGCGCGTTGACACCAGATCGTTGACGAAGCGCCCCTCGGCGTCGAGCGTGGCGTTGGCCTGCGCCACTGTGTGGCGCATTTCCTCGGTGGCCGACATGTAGACGACCTCGTCGGTCACCTTGCCTTCGATCACCTTGCGGTATGGGGTCTCGATGAAGCCATATTTGTTCACCCGCGCAAAAGTGGCGAGCGAGTTGATCAGGCCGATGTTCTGACCTTCGGGCGTTTCAATCGGGCACATCCGGCCATAGTGGGTCGGGTGAACGTCGCGCACCTCAAAGCCCGCGCGTTCGCGCGTAAGACCACCCGGCCCAAGGGCCGAAAGGCGGCGCTTGTGCGTCACTTCCGACAGCGGGTTGGTTTGGTCCATGAACTGGCTAAGCTGGCTCGAGCCGAAGAACTCGCGCACAGCGGCCGCCGCCGGCTTGGCGTTGATCAGGTCTTGCGGCATCACCGTGTCGATCTCGACCGAAGACATCCGCTCTTTGATCGCGCGCTCCATGCGCAGCAGACCGATGCGATACTGGTTTTCCATCAGCTCGCCCACCGAGCGCACACGGCGGTTGCCGAGGTGGTCAATGTCGTCGATCTCGCCTTTGCCGTCGCGCAGTTCGACCAAGCCCTTGATGCAGGCGATGATGTCTTCCTTGCGCAGGGTGCGCTGGGTGTCCGGCGCATCGAGATCGAGACGCATGTTCATCTTCACGCGACCCACGGCCGAGAGGTCATAACGCTCGCTGTCGAAGAACATCGTGTCAAACAACTGGCTGGCCGCTTCAACCGTTGGCGGCTCGCCGGGGCGCATGACACGGTAGATATCCATGAGCGCCTGATCGCGGTTCATGTTCTTGTCGGCGGCCATGGTGTTGCGGATGTACGGGCCGACCGTGATGTTGTCGATGTCGAGCACCGGGATATCGGTGATGCCGTTATCCATCAGCACCTTGAGCGAACCGCCAGAGATTTCGCCATCGCGGCTGTGTTCGATGGTCAGTTCGTCGCCCGCTTCGACATAGATGAAGCCGGTTTCCTCGTTGATGATATCCTTGGCCACGAAACGGCCGAGGATATGCTCGAACGGCACCAGAAGCTCTTTCACCTTGCCGGATTTTTGCAGCTCGTTGACCATGCGCGGCGTGACCTTGTCGCCCGCCTTGCAGAACACTTCGCCGGTATCCGCATCGACCAGATCATAGGTCGGCCGGGTGCCACGCAGACGGTCGGGGAAGAAGGGCGTGACCCAGCCCTTTTTCTTGGCCTGCTTGTAGCTGATGGTCTGGTAATAGGCATCCATGATGCCTTCCTGATCCAGCCCAAGCGCATAGAGAAGGGTCGTCACCGGCAGTTTGCGGCGGCGGTCGATGCGCGCGAACACCAGATCTTTCGCGTCAAACTCGAAGTCGAGCCAGCTGCCGCGGTACGGAATGATCCGGCAGGCAAACAGCAGTTTGCCCGAAGAATGGGTCTTGCCGCGGTCGTGGTCGAAGAACACGCCCGGGCTACGGTGCATCTGGCTGACGATCACCCGCTCGGTGCCGTTCACGATGAAGGTGCCGTTCTGGGTCATCAGGGGCATGTCGCCCATGAACACGTCTTGTTCCTTGATGTCCTTGACCGACCGCGCCCCGGTGGTTTCGTCAACATCGAACACGATCAGGCGCAGCGTCACCTTGAGCGGCGCGCTGTAGGTCATGTCGCGGCTCTGGCATTCGTCAACGTCGTATTTCGGCCGCTCCAGTTCGTATTTCACGAACTCGAGAATCGCATTTTCATTGAAGTCCTTGATCGGAAAAACCGATTGGAACACACCTTGAATCCCGTCACCGTCTTGCGGTTTCGGGCCATCGCCTGAACGCAGGAACAGATCGTAGGAAGATTTCTGAACCTCGATGAGGTTCGGCATTTCGAGAACTTCGCGGATTTTGCCGTAGGTGCGGCGGATACGCTTTTGACCAACGTACGCTTGAGCCATGCTCGTGGTGACCTTTCGTCTCTTCGCGGGTGCCAGTCGTCGGGGCCCGACTAGCGCCGCATGCGAATGAAGGGGCCGGTTCAATTCATGCCCGCCATCCCACTGGCGGGCTCCCGAACCGTGAACGCCGCCTTGGGCAAACCCCCTAATGCGAAGGGCCTCTCCAAGACAGGTTCGGCCGGGCCCGGAAAACCCGGACCCAGCCTTTTAGTTCGCTGCCCAATGGGCGGCGGATTACTTCAGCTCGACCTTGGCGCCAGCCTCTTCGAGCTTTTTCTTCAGGCCTTCGGCGTCAGCTTTCGACACGGCTTCTTTCACCTTGCCGCCAGCTTCCACGAGGTCTTTCGCTTCTTTCAGACCCAGACCGGTGATCACGCGCACTTCTTTGATCACGTTGATCTTGTTCGGGCCGGCATCGGTCAGCACGACGTCGAACTCGGTCTTTTCTTCGGCCGCTTCGGCGGGGCCGGCGGCAGGACCGGCCATCATCACAGCGCCGCCAGCGGCGGGCTCGATGCCGTATTTGTCCTTGAGGATCGTTTTCAGTTCTTGCGCCTGAAGCAGGGTCAGACCCACGATCTCTTCGGCGAGTTTGTTCAGATCAGCCATTTTCTCATCCATTCTCTGGTTCATTTCCAACGAAGGGCATCAGCCGCTACGAAGGCAAGGGTTGCATCAGGCGGCAAGCCGCTCCTCAAGGGTCTTGAGGATGCCCGCGATGTTGGAAGCAGGCGCGCCAAGGGCACCGGCGATGTTCGAGGCCGGAGCGCCAATGCACGAGACGATCTGAGCAAGAAGCTCTTCACGCGACGGCATCAGGGCCACGGCTTTCACACCTGCCGGGTCCAGCGCCGCGCTGCCCATTGCCCCGCCAAGGATACGGAACTTTTCGTTCCCCTTGGCATAGGCATCCGTGACCTTCGCCGCAGCGACTGGGTCTTCGGAATAGGCCAGCACGGTCATGCCCGTGAGATATGTGCCGATGCTTGCGCAGGGCAGACCCTCCAGGGCGATCTTGGCGAGCTTGTTCTTGGCAACGCGAACGGACCCACCGGCAGCGCGCATGCGCCCCCGAAGATCCTGCATCTGTGCAACCGTCATGCCTTCGTAGTGGGCAACCACCACGACGCCAGAGCTTGCGAAGATCTGGCCGAGTTCCTCGACCACTTGCTCTTTCTGGGCTCTATCCACGGTTCACTCCAAGGTTGGGGGTTTCCCCCCGGCTCTCATATGCCCCCGGCATCGCGCCGGAAGCGTTCGGGTCCGTATCACGGGTCCCGAGGCCAGATCGCCCGGGCCAGGCCCGGAAATGGTCTCGTTCCCCATCTCGGGAAGGAAATTAAGGCCGTCAGGCCACCCTCCGTCTCGGACAGGACGGGGCGTTTCCGCCCCGCCAGCAACCGGGCTTTCGCCCGGATTCTTGGCCGCGTCAGTGCGCTGCGGCCGATGCCACATCAAGGCTGACGCCCGGGCCCATGGTCGAAGAAAGCGAAACTTTCTTCACATAGGTGCCCTTGGCGCCCGCCGGACGGGCCCTGGTAACGGCGTCCACGAAGGCACGGACGTTTTGGGCCAGCGCTTCTTCGGTGAACGAAACCTTGCCGATGCCGCCATGAATGACGCCGGCCTTTTCAACCTTGAACTGCACTTCGCCACCCTTGGCCGCAGCGACAGCCGTTTTCACGTCCATCGTCACGGTGCCGACCTTCGGGTTCGGCATCAGGTTGCGCGGGCCAAGGATTTTGCCGAGGCGGCCGACCAGCGGCATCATGTCCGGCGTCGCGATGCAACGGTCGAACTCGATCTTGCCCGACTGAATCGTCGCGGCAAGCTCTTCGGCACCAACGATATCGGCACCTGCGGCAGTGGCCTCATCGGCCTTGGCACCACGGGCGAACACCGCCACGCGCACCGTCTTGCCGGTGCCGTTCGGCAGTTGCACGACGCCGCGGACCATCTGGTCTGCGTGGCGCGGGTCAACACCAAGGTTCATGGCGATTTCCAGCGTCTCGTCGAACTTGGCCGAGGCGGCGGATTTGATCAGTTTCACGGCATCTTCAACCGAAAGGTTCAACTTGCCATCGAATTGGGCACGCGCTGCGGCGGTGCGTTTTGCAACCTTGGCCATGATTACCCCTTCACCTCGATACCGATCGACTTTGCGGAACCGACGATGATCTGCATCGCAGCCTCGATGTCGTTTGCGGAAAGGTCTTTCATCTTGGTTTCGGCGATCTGGCGGATCTGCGCCACGCTCACGCTGCCAACCGGCTCATGGCCCGGTTTGACCGAGCCCTTCGGGCGGTTGCGCTTGCCAACCGGCTTCAGCCCAGCGGCCTTCTTGAGAAGGAACGACGCCGGCGGCGTCTTCATCTCGAAGGTAAAGGACTTATCGGCGTAGTAGGTGATGACCGTGGGCACCGGCGAGCCGGGCTCGAGGTCCTGGGTCTTGGCGTTGAACTCTTTGCAGAACGCCATGATGTTGATGCCACGCTGACCGAGCGCAGGCCCGATCGGCGGGGAGGGGTTGGCTTGCCCCGCTTTGACTTGCAGCTTCAGGCTGCCGATAATCTTCTTGGCCATCAGGCCTCTCCTTTATCACCTGCGCCGAATGTGGCGCGTT
>NZ_JBFHIA010000229.1:0-4720 GCF_041596715.1 Phaeovulum sp. | reverse complement strand
GCGGCGCTATCTGGCGCTGGTGCACGGCGTGCCTTCGGCCGCCGATCCGCGATTGGCAGGCACGCGCGGGATCAGTTTTGAGGCGGCGGGGGTGCTGCGGATCGAGACCCGGCTAGGCCGCCACCGCACCGACCGGCAGAGGCAGGCGGTTTGCTGGGAAGGCGGGCGGCACGCGGTCACGCGCGCCCGCGTGCTCGAAAGTTTCGGCACCCCGCCTTCGGCGGCGCTGCTGGAGTGCTGGCTTGAAACCGGGCGCACGCATCAGATTCGCGTCCATATGGCACATGCCGGGCATGGGTTGGTGGGGGATGCAACCTACGGCGGGGCGCGCAAGCCCTCGGCCAAGGCATTGGGCGATGCGGCGGCGGCCGCGCTTTCAACCTTTCCGCGTCAGGCGCTGCATGCCGCAACGCTTGGGTTCGCGCATCCGGTCAGTGGCGAGCCGCTGCAATTTGCAGCGCCCCTTCCGCCCGATATGGCGGCGTTGTTGGGGGTGCTTGCGCTATCATAAAGGCGTGAAGCCTGCGGTTTTCGCTGTTGTGCGACGGAACCGCGTACCATGCTGCGTATAAGGATCTGTGGCGGCAGAGCGGGGACTTGGCCTTGACCCGCCACGGACAATAGCCCATTTTGGCTGATCCTCGATCAGGGAGAAAGGTCGGCGATGACGACATATGCAAACCTTCCGGCACCCAGCCCCGAACAGGGGATGAACCGCTATCTGCAAGAGATTCGCAAGTTTCCGCTGCTGGAGCCGGAAGAGGAATACATGCTGGCAAAGCGCTGGGTGGACCATCAGGATGCGCAGGCAGCGCACCGTATGGTGACCAGCCACCTGCGATTGGCCGCCAAGATCGCCATGGGGTATCGCGGCTATGGCCTGCCGCAGGCCGAGGTGATTTCCGAGGCCAACGTCGGGCTGATGCAGGCGGTCAAGCGTTTTGACCCCGAGCGCGGCTTTCGCCTTGCCACCTATGCGATGTGGTGGATTCGCGCCAGCATTCAGGAATACATCCTGCGCTCGTGGAGCTTGGTGAAGCTGGGCACCACCTCGGCACAGAAAAAGTTGTTCTTCAACCTGCGCAAGGCCAAAAGCCGGATCGGTGCGCTGGAAGAGGGCGATTTGCGCCCCGAGCATGTTACGCGCATTGCGCATGATCTGAGCGTGACCGAGGACGAGGTGGTCGCCATGAACCGCCGCCTGTCGGGTGGCGATGCCTCGCTGAATGCGCAGGTTGGCGCTGCGGATGGCGACGGAACCACGCAGTGGCAGGATTGGCTAGAAGACGAAAGCGCCAACACTGCCGAAGATTACGCCGAAGCCGACGAGATGGCGGCGCGGCGCGCGATGCTGGTTGCCGCGATGGATGTGCTGAACGAACGCGAGCGCGATATTCTCGCGCAGCGCCGCTTGCGCGACGAACCTGTGACGCTGGAGCAGCTTTCGACGCAGTATGAAGTTTCGCGCGAGCGGATCCGCCAGATCGAGGTGCGTGCGTTCGAAAAGCTGCAAGACCGGATGCGGGTGCTGGCGCGCGAAAAGGGCATGGCTGTGCCTGCCTGATCTGATTGCCCGCGCTTGCTGCTGGCATTACCCTGATGCCAGTGGCAAGCGAGGAGGCGGTCATGCAAGTGGTCAATTGGGGTATTCTGGGTGCTGCGAGCTTTGCGCGCAGACATATGGGGCCTGCAATCCATGCCGCGCGCGGTGCGCGGCTGGCGGCGCTGGCCACATCGGACGCGTCGCGTGCTGAACCCTTTCGCGACTTTTGCCCCGATCTGGTGGTGCACACGGGCTACGAGGCGCTTCTGGCAGACCCTGCCATTGACGCGGTCTATATTCCACTGCCGAATAGTCTGCATGTGCCTTGGGCGTTGAAGGCACTGGCGGCGGGCAAGCATGTGCTGTGCGAAAAGCCATTGGCGATGACGCTGGCCGAGGTTGATGCGCTGATTGCCGCGCGCGACAGTTCGGGGTTGCTTGCGGCCGAAGCCTTTATGATCGTGCATCACCCACAGTGGATACGGGTGCGCGACTGGATTGCTGCGGGCGAAATTGGCCGTGTGGAACATGCCGACGCGCATTTCAGCTACGATAACCGCGCCGACCCCGGAAACATTCGAAACAGGCCCGAGATGGGCGGTGGCGGTATCCGCGATATCGGGGTTTATACCTATAGCTCGGTGCGCTTTGCCACCGGAGCCGAGCCGGTGGAACTGCGCAGCCGGATCCGGCGCGAGAACGGGGTCGATGTCTGGGCCGAGGTGGCAGGCACCATGGCGGGGCCAGACGGCACGTTCACCTATACCGGGCGCACCTCGATGCGGCTTTATCCGCGCCAAGAGGTGGTCATTCACGGCGAAGGCGGCATGATCCGGGTGCCGGTGCCGTTCAATGCCGGGGTCGTGGGCGAGGCGCGGGTAGAGCTTTTCCGCCGTGGCCAGCCAGATCTGGTCGAGCGGTTTCCGATGGTCAATCAGTATGTGTTACAGGTTGAAGCCTTTGGGCAAAGCCTACGCGCGGGCGCACCTTATCCTTGGCCGCTCGAACAGGCGCGCGGCACGCAAGCGATGATCGAGATGGTGCTGGCGGGCGAGGTCTGAACGCAGCTTGCGTTTGATCGTGGCGGCGCGCTTGCAACAACTGCCGCATCACTGCGGCAAGTTTTCCGCAAGCCAACGCATCATGTTGCCGCCCATCACCTTGGCGATCACGCGGCGGTTTAGGCCGCTGTCAAGTAGCGCCTGCGTCAACACTGCCAGCCGCGAAACGTCGAAACCGGTTCTGACGGCACCATCGAAATCGGAGCCGAGCGCCACGTTATCTTCGCCCAACTCCTCGACCGCGGTAAAGATCGCATGCGCGACGCCTGCGGGTGTGGCGTCACAGGTGGCCTCATCCCAAAAGCCGATGCCGACGATGCCACCCTTAGCCACCACCGCGCGCAAAAGATCGTTCTCGATATTGCGCGGCGTCTCGCAGTGGCTGCGAATGCCCGTGTGCGAAACGATGGGCCTTGTGCCTTCGATCGCCAGCACATCGCGCACCATCTGCGGGCTTGCGTGCGCAAGGTCGATGATCATGCCGCGCGCCACCATCTCGGCCACCACCTCGTAGCCAAAGGGCGAGAGCCCCGCCGCGGCCCCACCTTCGCCGTGCAACGAGCCGCCAAGTTCATTGTCAAAGAAATGCGTGAGCCCCATCAGCCGAAAGCCCGCATCCCAAAGCCGGTCGAGGTTGGCAAGGTCGCCTTCAAGCGCGTGCCCGCCCTCGGCACCCAAGATGCCGCCCACGATCTTGCTGCCGGCCTCGCGCGCGGCCAGAACCTGCGCCAGATCAGCGCCGGTGCGGATTACCTTCAATTCGTCCGGTGCGGCCTTCGCGGCCGCGTTAAGCCGCGCGGCTTGGTCAAGCGCACGCTCGGTCAGGCTGAACCATGTGCGGATCGGTCGAAGCTCGCCGATCATCAGCAGCGTGATGTCGTCGGGCGCGTCGGCGGAGTTGGCGTCATAGTTCAACCCACGTGGGCTTTTGGTGACGGTGGTAAACACCTGCACCGCCACATTGCCCTCGCGCAGGCGCGGCAGGTCCATGTGCCCGCGATCCCACCGCTGGCGCAGATCGCGGTCCCACAGCAGCGTGTCGGAATGCCAATCGCCGATGGTCAGGCCATCGTGAAATGCCTGACCCTCTGGCGTCACTTCCCAGGGAAAGCTCAGTGTGCGGTTCAAGGCGCGTTCGGTAATGCCCGGTGCCACGGCAAAGAACCCCACCGCGCCCGCAGCCAAAAGCACGCCTGCGCCGCCAAGCAGCCAACCCCAGATCCGCATCGCTCAGCTCTCCATCGCTTCAAGCTCGTCGATGAAGCCTGCGATCATGCTCAGCCCCTTGTCCCAGAAAGCGGGGTCAGAGGCATCGAGGCCGAAGGGGGCGAGAAGGTCTTTGTGGTGCTTCGATCCGCCCGCCTTCAGCATCTCGAAATACTTCGCCTGAAAATCGGGCAGGCCCTCGGCATAGGCGGCGTAGAGCGCATTCACGAGGCCGTCGCCGAAGGCATAGGCATAGACGTAGAAGGGCGAGTGCACGAAGTGCGGGATATAGGCCCAGAAAGTTTCATAGCCCGGCATGAACTCGAACACGGGGCCAAGGCTTTCGGCCTGCACGCTCATCCAAAGCGCGTTGATGTCGTCGGGGGTCAACTCGCCCTCGCGCCGCGCGGCGTGCAGCTTGCATTCGAAATCGTAGAACGCGATCTGGCGGACCACGGTGTTGATCATGTCTTCGACCTTGCCGGCAAGCAGTTGCTTGCGTTCGGCGGGCGACTTGGCGGCATCGAGCAGGCGGCGGAAGGTAAGCATTTCGCCGAAAACGCTGGCTGTTTCGGCCACCGTCAGCGGTGTGGAGGCCAGCGTCTCGCCCTGCGGTGCGGCCAATACCTGATGCACGCCGTGGCCCAGTTCATGCGCCAGCGTCATCACATCGCGCGGCTTGCCAAGGTAGTTGAGCAGCACATAGGGGTGCACATTCGTCACCGTCGGGTGCGCGAAGGCGCCCGGCGCCTTGCCGGGCTTTACGCCTGCGTCGATCCAACCCTTGTCGAAGAAGGGTTCGGCAATGGCGGCCATTTCGGGGGCAAAACCGGCATAGGCCCCCAGCACGGTTTCGCGCGCCTCGTCCCAGCCGATCACGCGCGGGGCCTCGGTGGGCAGGGGGGCGTTG
>NZ_JBFHIA010000228.1:0-4772 GCF_041596715.1 Phaeovulum sp. | reverse complement strand
AGCCAGCGCCGCGTTTCGGCGATATCCTCAACGATCAGAACCCGCTTCATTCCGCAGCCCTTCGGTCTTGCAAGTGCTCGTCCAAATCTGCGCCTGCTGCTTCAAGTTCCCTGTCCAAATGCAGTTTGGTGCTGATGCGTGTGCCTGAGGAGGTGCTTGACAGATCGAACGTGCCGCCCAATTGCGCGACACGTGCAGCTAGGTTTCTGAAACCATTGCCCATGCGCACGGATGCTGCATCAAAGCCCTTGCCATCGTCTTGAAGCGTAACCGTCAATTGCTCTGCTGACGCAGACAGATCGATATCAACGCAGCGCGCCCCTGAATGGCGCACGATATTGCTGGTGGACTCGCGCAGAAACGAGCGCAACGTACGAACAATCTGCGGTGCCAGAAGCGCGTTGGGTAGGCCATTGTCGTGCCAGCGCACATCAATATCCGCCGCCTCCAGATAACCAACGATCTCGGCGCGCAGATCGGCCACAAGTTGCGGCAACGGCAGGCTGGTTTGATCTGGATTCGAGATGATGTCGCGCAGATCGGTAAGCGTTTGCCGGATCAGCAAATCCTTGCGATCCGCTGTGGTGGCATGGAGTGCCCCCAGAAGCAAAATACCAATATTATCATGCATGTCGCGGTTGATCCGCAACCGCTCTGATGTGACGGCCTCAACATATTCCTGATGTTGGTGCAAGCTGCGCTCGATCATTGTGTTGAGGGCTTTGGCGCGCGCCAGATCGGCTGAGGAAAACAGCCGCGCGCCTTTCTGCGCCCAATCCAGCCGCAACCCCGGCAGACCCGCGACGGGCGAAAGCGTCAGCGACGCCCCGTCTTGTTGTAGGGCGGTTGCCACAGGCTTTCCGGCGGTGATTGGCGTCACCTTCAACGGGTTGAACAGATCGGCCCAGAACGCCACTTGCAGATCCTGTTGCTGAACCGGGTCCATTGCATGAGCGATTTCGGTGATGCGCAGATAAAGAACCTCTGCCGGAAGCGCGCGGTTGCGCCGAAGCCAGCGCGCAGCCGCTTCGCGCATCGGCAGATACACAAGCCCCACTGTCGCCAAAGCAATGCCCAGTGCTGGCGCGCGGTCCAGCGCGAGGCCGTAGATCAGCGCAGCATCCAGCACCAGCAACAGCGCCGCGCCGACGCCGTAGAACAAAAGCCCGAAGGACCATTTTGGCAAATCGAAAAGGCGATACCGCAGCACCCCCATCGCGATGCCGACATAGATCAGCAGAAAAAACAGGAAAGCCGTGCTTTGTTCCAGAAATGGCGGAAGGTTCAGCAGGGTTGGCACGACCGAAGTGAGAACAAACCCGCCCGCACCAACCCCGATCGACAGGCCAAACCAACCGAGCATGGCCCGCGCCCTTGGATCGCGACGGTTCACGACGACTTGGGCGATGATGGCGGCCAACAATACGGCCATCGTTGCGGCGATCGCTTCGTTCAGCAGACCCATATGCGATGGCCATTCGACCAGCTGGATAAACGCAATGGCCGCCCCGATAACGACCGTCGGAAGCCAGAGCATAGGGCGTGGGATGATCCGGCGCGGGTAGATCAGAAACAGCGTCACCATGCCGATCCCAAAAAGCAGCGAACCGGTGCTATTGATCCTGCTTGCCGTCGTGAAAACGGGGGCGCTCAGGGCAAGTTCGCGCGCGCTGTAAAGCGCCGCAGTTGATGAGGCCATCGCCAGGCCGAGCCCCGCGACCATTAGCATCCACGCCGCGCCGTCCCGCGGGCGCAGGCAAACAACCCACGCCCCGACAATGCCCCCTGTCAGCGCGACAAACAATTGCATCCAGAGCTTCATCGGCAAATCTGCAAGTGGGCGCGTAGCCTTTGCCAGCACGATCAGCGTTTCGCGCTGGCCCTCGCGCTGGATCTCAAGCGCAAGTGGGCCGCCGCGCAACAGCGCGATCATCTGGTCTTGGCGCGTATAGAAGCTGCGCAGAAACTCGGGCGAGCCGATCGTATCGGGCTCTTCGATCAGGTCGTTGGGTTCGATCCAAAGGGCGGGCTTTGCGCTGAGGTTCGACGGGGTGGCGGAAAAAGAGGCCAAGCTGAGCAGGCGCGCGCCCGCAACCTGTGGGGGAAGGCTTCCCCCCGGTGCTACCCGCTCGATCCTCACCTCGCCTTGCGGCCCCACGCCAAGCTGCATACCGAGCCAAGGTTGCTGTGTGGCAAGCCAAACCAAGCCCACCGCAAGCGCGATGCTGAACATGACAGCCACCGCGAATAGCTTTCCGGGAGCGATATATTTGCGCAAGTCTATCTCCTCCCGCCCAATTCGATGCGCCCTTTTGCGGTCTGATCGCCCGCGTTGTTCAAGCGCAGAGCCCCAATAGATCTGGCGCGTTCTACTCTGCTGCCAGCGCGCCTAAAGACATTCCTAAGTCTTAACCCCGGTTTTGCCGCCCCCCTGAAGAGGGGAGAGACGCCGTGTCTCGTGCGACCGATAACCTCGCTCAGTTGTTCAATTTGTGTGGGGAGATAGAAAATGAGCAAGACAATTATGATGTCGGCTGTTTCGATAGGTCTGATAACAAGCCTTTCGGGATGTTTGGCGACTGGAACTGGTGGCGGGGCGGGCGGTGGATCGGCAGGCTTTGAGGCCGCCTATGATGCCGCTACGGGCCGCGCACCCACCGGCGATATGCCCACCAGCCTAAGCGGCACTTATCAAGGCCAGTTCAAGGTTGGCGTGAACACTGGAACGGCGGAGATGTTCGGAACGAATGTCGATCCGCAAATGGCGGAAATCATTGGCGATCTCGATATCGATGTTGCTTGGACAGAGGGCATGTCTGGCAATCCCTTCTCGGGGACGGCAAGCAATATCGTCGCCACCGAGGCGGGCACGTCGAACTCGGTCGCGATTGCAGGCACGTTAACGGTTGATGGCGTGCTGCCGCAATCGATCAGCCGAGTGCATACGCCCGCATCCGTCATCATGGGCCATTCGGTCCCCGCGATCGATAGCGGGGCTTTCATGTTCCACATGACCGGGCGGTTGGAAAATGACGGCAATCAAGGCGATGCAACCTTGCAGTTTGGCGGAAGTTTCTTCGGCCCCGGCGGGAATGCGATGGTCGGTGCTGTGAGCGGCGGCATCAATGATGTGAGCAATCCGAGCACGCAGATTTTCGACGCTGGCATCGGCGGGACGTTCTACGCAACGCGATGACACTCCCTATTGCGTTGCGGTGGCGATCGGCGGGGGTTCTCGCCGATCGCCTTTGGCTTTCTACTAGGGAAATCATGAATGTCCCCAAACTTGCGGTTGATCTTCGCCTTGGTCTTCTTGGCCATCCTGAGCCTTGGCTGGGCGAATGCGGGCTTTGCCTTCACCTTGGATGAGGCCGAAAAGGCCGTCACCGATGGACATGCTGCAACGGTGATCCCTGCGTTGGAAGCATACGAGCCGAAAAGCGAGACAGAGGCGTTGCGCCGCCTTTGGATATTGGGGGTAGCCAATACACGCGCGGGGCGCGCAGAAGCGGCGGCAGAGGTACTTGCAAAACTGGTCGCAAAGGTGCCTGCCAATCCGGTGTTCAGGCTGGAGCTGGCCAGCGCGCTAATGGCGGCAGGGCAGAACGAGCGTGCACGCTATCATCTTGAACTGGTCAAGGGCACGGGGCTGCCCCCGGCGGTGCAAGCACGCGTGCAATCCCAGATCGAGCGGCTTGATACACCCAAGAACTGGCAAGGCTATTTCCGCCTTGCGCTTATCCCTGAAAGCAACGCGGCACGGCGGACGCAAGCGGAAACTGTCAACCTTGGCGGGCTGGTTTTCGACCTTGCCCCAGATGCACGCCAGCAGGCCGCGAACGGGGGAGAGTTGGGCTTTGGGCTCGCCGCGCAACCGATGATCGGCGAGCGCACACACGCAAGATTTGGTGCGGATGTTCAGGCGCGATTGTTTGACGGGCGCGCGCCCGATGATGTCATCTTGCGGGGCAATGCAGGGTTTTCGCACCTCGACGCGTCGGGGCGGCGGCTTGGGGCAGAGGTTTTTGCCACGCAGCGCTGGATCGACAATTCCGAGTATACGCGCTCGCAGGGGATAGGCGTCAGCTATGGTCTTGCGCTTGGCAATCGGGCGCGGGTTACGTTTGGCGCGCAACACGAGCGCATTTCCTATATCCAAGGTGCCTATGATGTGCAGCGGAGCGCCGCGAACGTGCAGCTTGCCTACGCCGCATCCGGGCAGCTGGTGCTGCGCGCAAGCGCGCGCGTCGAAAGCCGTTCTAGCAGCAACGCGCTTGCCGCAGGGGTTGCAACCGGCCTGTCGGTCGGGGGCGACTATACCTTTGTGGGCGGGCTGCGGATGGGGCTTGATATTTCATATGATCGCAATGCCTATGACGGCATACACCCCTTGTTCGGTGTCCGGCGGCGCGACGACAAGATTGCCGCGACTGTTCAATTCACCAATCAGAACTGGAGTTATCGCGGCTTTGCCCCGGTGTTGAAAATCGGGGTGGAACAACAGGATTCGACCATCATCCTAAACAGCTATCGCAACGTTGCGACAAGCATCGGATTGACGCGTTCGTTTTAAGAAGCGTTCGCAGACTGTATCGGGTGGCTGAGTCTGCGCTTGTATGTATTGGCGCGAAATCGGTGCGGCGCATTTAAAAACTTGATCGAAATTGGAAATGCCAGCAACATCGCACCCAAGATGTTCCGCTACGCGCAGGCCAATCGGGCTTGCACCGCATAATTGACGGAAGCTTTCCAGCGACAGTCGCATTGTTGTT
>NZ_JBFHIA010000227.1:0-4811 GCF_041596715.1 Phaeovulum sp. | reverse complement strand
CAAAACGGAAAAGGCGCGCCACTGGCGCGCCTTTTGCTTTATATCTCTGGGTGTTAGTGAACGACCTTCATTTCGAGCCCGAGCATCCGGTAGTTCACCGAAAGTAATCCGCCGGGCCCAACCACCACAGCTTCGGGGAAGCGCGAAAGCACGTCTTGTGCCATGACACCTTCGTAAACCGTTGGCAGGCCATGATACCGGAAATGATAGAGCGGCAACCCGTTCATCGCAGTGCCGACGGGCGTAATGTCGGTTTTCAGCCGGATATCGCTTGCGTCAAGATCCGGGTCATCATCGTTCGCAACGATGAGGGCGACGACTACCAGGAGCGCCAGCGGAATCCAAAGGCCAGCCGAGCTTGAAGAGCGTTTTTCAACCACAACCGGGGCGGGGGCAACGACGGGGGCGACATAACCACCGGCGAAAGCCGAGGTAGCGCTGACCGCTGCGATAGCTGATGCGAGAAGAAGTTTGCGCATGATAGCCCTCCAGAAGGTTTACCTTGCGTCAACTGTGAACCTTGCCGCAGGTGTGGTCAAGAACAGTCATGCGGTGGCGGCAATGAAATGAAAAGCGCACCCCAAGGGGTGCGCTTTTGCCGGATTTAGCAGTATCGCTAATGCCCGCGATCAGAACTCGGTTTTTTCCTCGTCGTCGTCGTTGTTGGCGACGATCAAGCCAACGGCTACCAGTACCGCCAGCGGAATCCAGATGCTGGACGAGCTCGACGAGCCTTTTTCGACAACAACGGGTTCAGCCGCGACGACCGGGGCAACGTAACCACCGGCAACAGCCGAGGTGGCGGTAACGGCCGCGATGGCCGAAGCGAGGAGAAGTTTGCGCATGGGATTCCCTAAAAAACAAAACGTGCGCCGACATTTACGCACTCGCGTGGTGCAGTCAAGTTGAAGGCAAGGGCCGACAAAATTGTGCAACAAAAAAGGCGCACCCTCACAGGCGCGCCCTTTGGTTTTTTGGCTAGATATTTTGCGGATCAAACCGGCGGTTCTTCTTCGTCGTCGTTGTTCGCAACGATCACACCGATGACCACCAGCAGCGCCAGCGGGATCCAGATACCAGCCGAGCTCGACGAGCCTTTTTCAACAACAACAGGTTCAGCGGCGACGACCGGGGCGACATAGCCACCGGCAAGCGCCGAAGAAGCAGTAACGGCCGCGATGGCCGAAGCGAGGAGGATTTTGCGCATGGGGTTCCCCTTAAGACATGATGCGAGGCGAGCTTCGCGCGATCATGCCTTTCGGTCAAGTTGAGGCAGTAAAACGGCGGCACAGTGCAACAAAAAAGGCGCACCCCGAGAGGGATGCGCCTTTAAGTTTTCGCTACGATGTCACTCGATCATTAGTTCCTCGTCGTCGTCGTTGCTTGCAACGATGAGGGCGACGGCTACCAGCACTGCCAGCGGAATCCAGATGCTGGACGAGCTCGACGAGCCTTTTTCGACCACAACCGGGGCGGCGGCGACGACCGGGGCGACGTAGCCACCGGCAAGTGCCGAAGAAGCAGTAACGGCCGCGATGGCCGAAGCGAGAAGAAGTCTGCGCATGTGGTGTCCCCCTTATTAAAACACGGCTGGAGCATCGCGTGAAAGGGTGGGGCCGGTCAACCGCTCTGGAAATGAATTACCGGGCGCGCAACAAAAAAGGCGCACCCCGAGAGGGATGCGCCTTTGAGTTTTGACGATGATGTCAGTCGCCCGTTACTTCGTCGTCGTCGTTGTTTGCAACGATCAAGCCGACGGCCACCAGCACTGCCAGCGGAATCCAGATGCTGGACGAGCTCGACGAGCCTTTTTCGACCACAACCGGGGCGGCAGCGACGACCGGGGCGACGTAGCCACCGGCAAGTGCCGAAGAAGCGGTAACGGCCGCGATGGCCGAAGCGAGAAGAAGTTTACGCATGGGATACTCCTGTGATTAGATTGCCTTGCCCCGGCGTTATCACATTGGCCGCTTCGGTCAATAACAATTGGTGCTTCGCGCAACCAACCTTGGCAACCTGTGCCAAAGTGCACACGCTTTGCATCGCCGGGCGTCACAATCACCCGCTGCGCGCATCTTGTTGGCCATCTTCATCGCTCGGACAGAGGTGCGCTTTGTTTGCCAGAGTCAGTGGTCGCGAGACCCAGCCAGCACAGCCTTGGCGTGACGACAGGCTCGGCGGCCATGGGGGCCGCATAGCCACCAGCAAGGGTGGCCCGAGGTGGTGACGGTCATCTGCGCGGCGGTGAGCAGTGTTTGCGCATCTTTTGTGGCTTCCCGAGGGGGTGATATGCCACCGGCCCCTGCACCCCGCGTTTCGCAGCGTCAGAGATGCCGCATCGCAACCTGCGGCGATCATGGCATTTTCGCAACGGCAGCGCTTGCGGCAAAGTTCAGATTGCTGTGGATTGTTAAGGGACGCGCGCATACTCTGTTGCCAGCATAGAAACAAACGGATGTCGACATGACCAAAGCTCCGACCTCGGTCGATGCGGCCGGCAAATCACCCCGCAAGCGCGCCGCGAAACCTGCGACCAAACGTGCAACTGCCGCCAAACCTGCGGCCGACGTGGCCCCCGCTGCCAAGCCGAGGCCGACCGTCGTGCCGCCCTTGGCCGTTGTGCCCTCGGCGCAGGCGAGCGCGCCTGTCGCCGCCGCACCCGTGGCTGTCTCTGGCGGAGGAGATGACAGCCCCACGCTGCGCCGCAAAGACTTTTTGCAGCGTGTCCTGACGCGCTCGGGTGCAAAGAAGAAAGATGCCCAGACCGTGATAGACGCCACGCTGAAGGTGTTGAGCGAAGCGTTCTCTAACGGCGAGGCGGTTGTGCTGCCGCAATTCGGCAAAGCCCGCGTCAGCCGCCAGGTTGATGTGAAGGATGGCGAAATGCTGGTGATCAAGCTGCGCCGGGGCGGCGAGGCAAAACCCGGCAAGGGCGCGAAAAGCGCCGACGAATCCCTTGCGGACGACGAAGACTGAGGCTATTACGCCGCGCACCGGGTGATTAGCTCAGCGGTAGAGCGCTTCGTTCACATCGAAGATGTCAGGGGTTCAAATCCCTTATCACCCACCATCATTCCGAACGCGCGCCCGATGTGGCGCGCGTTTTGCGTTGCGCCAGCGCGTGCGGCTGCTTTGGTGGCGCGCTGGAACCCGCATTCTGCTTCGCGGCACTTGCAAGGAAGCCGGGCACGGGGTATTGGCGCGGCGTCGGGTGATTAGCTCAGTGGTAGAGCGCCTCGTTTACACCGAGGATGTCGGGAGTTCGACCCTCTCATCACCCACCAGTCCCCAACCTTGGCTACAGTCAGTCGTCCTCATGGCCGCGCGACCGGGCAGGGGTGGCTTGCGATACCATCTGCACCTTGCCCCAACGGCGCCAGCCCAGCAATTGCGACATGCTGGTCGCTTGAAGGCCCGCCGCCGCTAGCCCCTCAAGCGCGGCAGGCATGGCATCGACCGTCGGCGCGTGGATGTCGTGCGCCAGCACGATCGAGCCGCCGCGCGCCTTGGTCACGATTCTGCTGGCAACGACGTCAGCGCCGGGGCGGCGATAATCGGAGGGGTCTACAGACCACATCACCGTAGGCAGCAGCCGATTTTCGTGCAGCATCCTTGATTGATAGCTTGTGATCGCCCCGTAGGGCGGGCGCATCGTTACCGGCAAGTGCCCGGTTGCGCGCCAGATCGCCTCGTTGGCGCGGTCGATCTCGCGCAGCACATCACTGTCGCCAAGGCTCAATAGATCGGCGTGTGACCAGGTGTGGTTGCCGATTTCGTGGCCTTCATCGGCGATGCGTTTGACCACATCGGGGTAACGGCGCACCATTTGCCCGACCACGTAAAAGGTCGCCGTCGCTCCATGCGCGCGCAGAATGTCAAGCAGGCGCGGCGTGTGCACCGGGTGCGGCCCATCGTCAAAGGTCAGTGCGACGAAGGGCTTGTCGGTCAGCACCGAGTTGACGAGCACAACGTCGTGATGCTCGGTCAGCACGGGTATTGGCAGATCGGCAGGGTCGCTGGCGCGCGCCATATCTGCCCGAAGGCCAAGGCCCGCGGTCAAGGCACCCGAAAGTGCGCCGCCCAAGATGTTTCTGCGCGTCATCACCACCGGACACGACCCCCAAACCCGCAAGTGTGCCGGGACGCTAGCCTTATGGCGCATGTCCGCCAAGCCGCGCAGGGCAGGCGGATGTCATCGCGCGGCGACTGTGGCGCACATGCTGCAAACGGGTGATCGATTTGCTGCAGCATTCCGCTTGACGCCGCATACCCCCATCGCTAAGACCGCTGCACGCCGGAACCGGGGGTTCCTGCGGGCATATGTGCGGTTGTAGCTCAGTTGGTTAGAGTACCGGCCTGTCACGCCGGGGGTCGCGGGTTCGAGCCCCGTCAACCGCGCCATTTGCCCCTTTCCCCTGCCGGTCAAAGCGCGGTTGTAGCTCAGTTGGTTAGAGTACCGGCCTGTCACGCCGGGGGTCGCGGGTTCGAGCCCCGTCAACCGCGCCACTTCTTCTCTTGCAAGGTCCGAGGCGGAAGCGAATCTGTGTTCTGGGCTTGCTGAGCCAGCGCAGATCGTCGCGCGAGCGCGCGGCTTTGCGCCGTGCTTTGCAGGCTCGCGCGAGGTGGCTTGGGGTGCAGGTTTCGCCGCTGGCCGCAAAGCCACGGCAAATGCATCTGCGCAGCACCTTTCGCGCCAGCGCAACGCCCGCTATATCGGGGCCGAGGTGCAAGATGACAGATACAAACGACATTCCCGCCCTTATGGCCAAAATCGGTGCGGCGGCACGGGCGGCTGCGGCCGAGTTGGCATT
>NZ_JBFHIA010000226.1:0-4852 GCF_041596715.1 Phaeovulum sp. | reverse complement strand
GGTGGGGGTTTATCGGCTGCTGCCGGGCGAGCGCGCCGCAGAGTTCGGGCGTTTTTATTGCGATGGCGAATATGATCTTGCGCTGCTGCGCGCCACCGGCCGGCGGTTGGTCGAGGTGGGGCGGTCTTGCGTGCATGCCGATTATCGCGGATCGGCGGCGCTTTACATGCTTTGGAACGGGTTGGCCGAATATGTGTTGGCCAATGGCATCGAAGTGATGTTCGGCGTGGCAAGTTTTCATGGGACCGATGCCGAAGCGCTGGCAGAGCCGCTGTCTTGGCTGCATCATCACCACCTTGCCCCCCCCGCGCTGCGCGCCCGCGCCTTGCCTGCGCATTTTCAGCGGATGGACCTTTTGCCTGCCGAAGCGTTGACGCGGGGCCGCGCGATGGCGCAGATGCCATCGCTGATCAAGGCCTATCTGCGGGCGGGGGGCTTTGTCGGCGAAGGCGCCTTTATCGACATCGATTTCAACACGACCGATGTGCTTTTGATGATGGATACCGCCGCAATGAACCAGCGTCACCACAGCTTTTACTCGCGCCGCAGAGAGGCGCGGGTATGACCACTTGGCGCGATGCGCCGCCGCGGATCGCACCGATTGGGGTGTTGGCGCGCACCTTCGGGATTGTGCGGGGCGCAGTTCTGGCGACGGTGGTGTTCGGCGGGTTGGCGCTGCTGTTGCTGCTGCGCCTGATCGAGTGGCCGCTTTTTCGTATGCAGCGGCCATTGACCCCTTGGATCACCGAAGCTGTCTGCCGCGCTGCGCTGTTCATTCTTGGTATTCGCTACCGCGTGCGCGGCCGACCGCTGGGCCGCAAGGGGGCGGTGGTGGCCAACCATTCCTCTTGGCTCGACATTTTCGCGCTCAATGCGTGCCAGCGGGTATATTTTGTCGCCAAGGCCGAGGTTGCGGGCTGGCCCGGCATCGGCTGGTTGGCGCGCGCGACTGGCACCGTATTCATCCGCCGCGATCCGCGAGAGGCGGGCAAGCAGAAGGCATTGTTCGAGCAGCGGCTGAAGGCGGGGCATCATCTGCTGTTCTTCCCCGAGGGCACATCGACCGATGGGCGGCGGGTTTTGCCTTTCAAGTCAACGCTTTTCAGCGCGTTCTTCAATAAGGAACTGGGCCGCGAGATGCGGGTGCAGCCGGTTAGCGTGATTTATCACGCACCCTCCGGTGAAGACCCGCGCTTTTACGGCTGGTGGGGTGACATGACGCTTGGGCCGCATCTGATGGCGGTGCTGTCCCGCTGGCGGCAGGGCGCAGTCGAGGTGGTGTTTCACCCCCCTGTTCGGGTGGACGATTTTGCAAGCCGCAAGGCGCTGGCTTTGCATTGTGAGCAAGAGATCAGAGGCGCATTGCCTTTTGACTGAGCGCGCGTGCCGCGCGCCGCCTGCGGCGGGCGGATATTTGGCCTGAAGCAGATCAGCGCGCGCGCAGGCTAGCCAAGACATAGAGGCGAATGGCCGAGGCAAGGCCGGTATCCGCGCCGCGCGCAGCATCAATTTCGGCGGCCAGAGCGTTGATTCCCTTGCCGGATTTTTCTGCAATTTCGCGGAAGGCGGCCCAGAACTCGGGTTCGAGCGAGACGCTGGTGCGGTGCCCGGCGAGCGTTAGGGAATGTTTTTGCGGGCGGCTCATGGCTCGCGCCGATGTGCATCGAGCGCCGCGCGGGCGCGGGCGGCCTCGGCCGCCTCGCGGAGTTTTTCGGCTTTGGTTCGGCCAAAACGTGCCGCGTTTTCCGTGCCTTGCGCGGCGTTCTTTGCGCGCGCAAGGCGTTTTTTCGCGGTCTTGAGTTTGACCACCTCAGCCATTGTCAGTCCTCGGGGCCGACCATTTGTTCGGGCCGCACGATGCGGTCGAAGGTTTCGCCATCGACATAGCCTAGGGCAATCGCCTCTTCGCGCAGGGTGGTGCCGTTCTTGTGCGCGGTCTTGGCGACCTTGGTGGCGGCGTCATAACCGATGGTGGGGGCCAATGCGGTGACCAGCATCAGTGATTCTTTCATCAGCTTGTCGATCCGCGCGATATTGGCCTTGGTGCCCACCACCATGTTGTCGGTAAAGCTGGCCGCGGCGTCGCCGAGAAGCTGCATGGATTGCAGCACGTTATAGGCCATCATGGGGTTATAGACGTTGAGTTCGAAATGGCCTTGGCTGCCGGCAAAGCCTACGGCTGCGTCATTGCCCATGACATGGGCGCAGACCATCGTCAGCGCCTCGGCCTGCGTTGGGTTGACCTTGCCGGGCATGATGCTGCTGCCCGGTTCGTTCTCGGGCAGGATCAGCTCTCCCAGTCCAGAGCGTGGGCCAGAGCCGAGAAGGCGCAGGTCGTTGGCGATTTTGAACAGGCTGGCGGCTACGGTTTTGAGCGCGCCTGAGAACATCACCATCGCGTCATGCGCCGCGAGCGCTTCGAACTTGTTCGGCGCGGTCACGAAGGGCAGTTCCGTGATTTCCGCGATTTTCGCGGCGATTGCGACATCCCAGCCCTTTTTGGTGTTGAGCCCGGTGCCGACGGCGGTGCCGCCCTGCGCAAGTTCGTAGATCTCGGGCAGGATCTTGTTGATCCGCATGATGCCTTGCGCCACCTGCTGGGTGTAGCCCGAAAACTCCTGCCCAAGTGTCAGGGGCGTGGCATCCTGGGTGTGGGTGCGGCCGATCTTGATGATGTCCTTGAACTCGACCGATTTGGCCGCCAGTGCTGCGCGCAGCTTTTCCAGCCCCGGCAGCAGCACATCGCGCGCCATCATGCCGATTGCCACGTGCATCGCAGTGGGGAAGGTGTCGTTGGAGCTTTGGCCCATATTGACATGATCGTTCGGGTGGACGGGTTTTTTAGAGCCCATCTTGCCGCCCAGCATCTCGATGGCGCGGTTAGAGATCACCTCGTTGGCGTTCATGTTCGATTGCGTGCCCGAACCGGTTTGCCAGACCACCAGCGGGAAATTGTCGTCGAACTTGCCCGCGATCACCTCCGAGGCGGCAGCAGCGATGGCTTGGCCCAGTTTCGCATCAATCGCGCCGGTGGCCATGTTCACTTCGGCGGCGGCCTTTTTGATGACCCCCAGCGCGCGCACGATGGCGATGGGTTGGCGTTCCCACCCGATCGGGAAGTTGATGATGGAGCGTTGCGTCTGCGCGCCCCAGTATTTGTCGGCCGGCACGTCAAGCGGGCCAAAGCTGTCGGTTTCGGTGCGGGTATTGGTCATGGCGGATGTCCCGTTTCTATCGATCGGGGCAAGTGCTATGCGATTTTTCGGCCGGGAACAAACACCGATTCAGCGCGAGGCCGCAGGAATCGTGCGCCGGTGTGGGTGCTGGCGCTAACAGGTGGCGTCAGCGCCTGTGTGCTGCCGCATGGGGCCTATTTGCGCCATGTGTCAAGCGAGACGACCTCGGCCTCGACACGGGGTTCTTCAACCTCGAGATCGGCTTCGGTCAGTTCATCGTCGTCTTCGTCGCTGGCTTGGGTTTCGAAGCGCAGGCCAAACTCGACCGAGGGATCGACGAAGGTGCGCACCGCATCGAAGGGGATGTAAAGCGGCTCGGGCGCGTCGCCAAAGTTGAGCGTGATTGCAAAACCTTCGGGGTCAACCGTCAGATCGGCGAACCAATGCTGAATCACTACGGTCATTTCTTCCGGGTAGCGCGCGTGCAGCCAGTCGGCCAGCTTTGCGTCGGGATGGCGCGTGTCGAAGGTGATGAAGAAATGATGCTCGCCCGGCAGCCCGTCGGCCGCAACATCCTCCAGCACCTGCTGGATCAGGCCACGCATGGCACGATGCATCAGGTTTCCGTAATCGATCGATCGCGACATGTTTCACCTTCTGCCCTGCGAATCCACCATAGGGGGGCGCGGCGGTGAAATAAAGCGGGCCGTTGCAATGTTCAACCATCGGCGGCGCAGATGCGCCAACCGCACAGTTCGCTAGTGTGCAAATACTCCAAAACGTCGGTTTCACATTCCTGCCCCCCGATCGTCAGGCACAGGCGGAAGGTGCCAACCTTCTGCGCAGCTTACAGCGCCGCGATGGCAAATTGGCAGTCGCAAAGCCGATTACACGGTCACGGTCGTCGCAGGGTGGGGAAGTGCAGGCTTCTGTTGCCAGGTGCCTGCGGACCCCGCCTTAAGCTGCTAAGCCTAAGGACTTAGTTTCGGCGACCCGAACTGCTTACGCAGCAAGAGCCATTGCCGGAGCACGGTTGTCATTGGCAACTGTACTTTTGCACCGATAACGGTGGTAGCTCACCGAGACAAAGCATAACCCCTTTAGACGTTCGTCGATCCTATTTCGGCCCCCTCCGCCCCCAATGAGGGAGTATTTGGTGGAGCCGCCGGGTACCGCCCCCGGGTCCGATCCGCGTATTACGAGCGCGTTTATGTCCATAGTCCGGGTTGCCCCGCACAAGACCAATATAGGGGGTGGGCGACTGCGCCGCAAGCGCGGGCTCTACTTTGGATTTTCTTTCGCAAATAGGTTTGGCGGGGGTAGCATGGCAGCAGAACGACGCGGTTGGTCTTTAGAGGGAGCGTTGATATGCCTAAAGGTATCATGACTGTGGCACGACGGCATCTGGCGCCAGTTTTCGGGGCGTTGGTGTTTGGCATAGGGTCTTTCGCTTGGGCCAGCACTGCGGGGGCACAGGCCTTGCCGGAATGCAGCTCCAGCTACCCGTCAGGGCAAGCTGAGTACAATTGCTTCTGCCCCGCAGGGCGGGGCGACGAGTCAATCTGGGGCACCGGTATCTATACCTCTGACAGCGACATTTGCACCGCGGCCAAACATGCAGGTTTTCTTGGCAAGGGGGGCGGCGACATTCGGGTGGTGATGCAGCCGGGGCAGGG
>NZ_JBFHIA010000225.1:0-4857 GCF_041596715.1 Phaeovulum sp. | reverse complement strand
GATGGATAGGTCTGCAAATCGCCATGCCAAAGATAGTATTTGGCATCGTCGTATTGGTTCTGCTCTGCAAGGTTTTCAAAGACGAGGCCCGTATCGGGATTGATCTCTACCGAAGCAGTTTGGCGGTCGATCGCATACTGGTCATCGGCCGAGACCTGGAGGTTGATGGCGTTGATTGTGGCGGTGCTGGACATTTTGCTGGTTCCCCCCGGTTACATGAAGCTGAAAAGGGGAGCGCAGGACAAAACCAGCATAAGAAAAATGCAGGCATTGGCCATAAAAGTTACTTCAGGCAATAGTTTACAAGGCGTTTCGCGGGCAGCCGCGCAGCGCGAGATAAGCATGGCAGTCTTTCCATAGTGCCGATCAGGGCGACAGAAGTGCTACTGCGACTGACCGGTTTTTGTTCCCCAGGTCGACATTTTGGCCGAATAGTGGCGAAAGTAAGGCACGAAATCGGGTCTGATAACAGGTAATTTTTGAACCCTACCAAACCCGGAAACGGTCGTGCTAAATCGTGGTGGTTGTAGCCGAAACTCGCCCAATGCGGGCTTTTTTACGGCAACATTGCGCCACCCTCGGCCCTGATTCTGCCGCAATATTCGGCCCGCAAGCCTGCTTGCCCGTGCAACGGGCCAACCGATTCTGCGCCCCGAGCGGCAGATGCGGCACGATTTTCGCGCTTTTCCCGCGTGCTGGCGCAAAGGGGCTGCGTTAGTTTGGCCGATGTTCGAGTGTTATCTTCAACGTTCCCGCAAAAGCGCCTTGCGCGCCGCTAAGGGTCTCATCGATGGCGAGAGCGCTTTTATTGATCACGTCAAGGTTGAAAAGATAGCCGCCGTGAGCGCGGTTTTCACCCCAGACGGCAAGCCAGCCGTACATGCCGTTGGGAAGTGCCGCAGGGTCGCCGTTGCGGAAAGTATAGGTTTCGGCATCGGCGTAGAAACGATCAAGAAACAGGGTCGCCGTGCCCGCGCATGCATCGAAGTTTTCGATCTTGGCGGCAACCGGGAACGAGGCGGGCAACATGCCCAGATCGCCGTCCGGATCGGTGTAGGAGACGTAGTTTCCCGTGGCCTCTCCCACCAGCATCGCGCGGGCTTCACGCTCTGCACCGCCGATTTCGAAGGTGAGCGGAATCTCGGCGCGAAGGTGGTAAGTCTCGACATGACCATTTTCGCCGGTGAGAGTGAATTGATAGTCCAACGTTAGCTGAAAGCGCATGGCCGCTGCGATATGTTCATACACGGACCCCAGATCAGCTGAACCCGTTTCCACGCCGAGCAAATTGAGCACACGCACCAGACGCATAACCGTTGTCGCCATGGTGTAATCATGCGCTTTTCTCAGATCTCTGAGCATGTCCGGCACAAACGGGTCGAGCCACGCCCCGAGCGCGTTCAAAAGCCCCGCCACTTTTTCTGTGTCGCCGAGAAGATCCGACAATTGCGCGGCCTTACCCACAAAGCCGATCACTGCGGGAATCGCATCGCGGTTTTTCTGGTTGGTCCGCATGAGGGCACGCGCCTTGGCACCCAACCTGTCTGCAAGACGCGCTTCCAGATCATACGCGGCACCGTCGTCTAGCCCCAGTAGTTGCAGGCCGCGCCGCGCGGCAGTCAAATTGATCAGCAGCTCGGCTTCGGGTTCGCTTGCGGCGCGCACCCAGGCTGTGACCAACTCGCCGGTAAGCATTTGCGTTACTGCGTTATCCTCGCAACTTACCCCAAGGGCGGGTGGCGTAGGCACGTCGATCGGGGTTTTCAGCAGCGCGCGTATGGCCGCCTCGACCTTCGTCCTTTCTGCCAAAGCCCCCGCCGCGCGTTCAGAAGCGGGGCGGGTGTCTGCTGTGGGCGCCACATCCGGGGCGTTCTCGGTGATCGGAGCGTCGGTTCCGGTCGCATCAGAGGGCGCATCGTCCGGCAGCACTGGCCAAAGCGTATCGATCTCTTCCTGCGTCAGGGCGGTGGCTGTGTCTGCTGCAAACCCGGCAAGCCATCCCGTCAGGGCAAACACCAAAGCCAGCTGCAAGACCGACCCACGCGCCCGCGCCGCGACACGCTGTTTCAAGGCAACCCCCAAGTCGGCCCCTATCTGGCCTAGTCGAAGTCTAGGAGTTGCAAGGGACACAAGCAAGGTTAACCGCTTGTGTCGCATCTACCGCAGCGCGCGCGGGTGGCGTTGCCGCAGCGCCGGGTGGCATAAAAGGGTAGGGGAGGAGAGTCGAACTTGACCCAGCGGCGCTTCAGCGATGACTTCGATGTAATTTGGCCAATCGGAAAAACTTTCGTCCAGCACTAGACGACCGGTCTATTCATTCCTAAGTGGGCTGCATGACCCGCTCAGACAAAACCGAAACAACACGTCAGACCATCCTTTCCGTCGGCCGCAGGCTGGTGATGAGGGGGGGCTTTGGCGCGATGGGGCTATCAACGCTGCTAAAGGAATGTCGCGTCCCCAAGGGATCATTTTACCATTACTTCCCGTCGAAAGAGGCCTTTGGCCAAGCGATGTTGCAAGACTATGTGCAAGACTACCTCGCGCGCGTCGATGCGCTTTTGGCGCGCGAAGGGTGCGGTGCCGACAAGCTGCGTGCCTTTTGCGCGTCATGGCTCGACCAAGAGCGAGAGGCCGGATTGGTTAGCACCTGTCTTGTGGTCAAACTTGGTGCCGAGGTGGCTGATCTTTCAGAGGCCATGCGGCAGGTGCTGGACGAAGGCGCAAAGGCGCTGGTCGGAAAGCTTGCCATCATGCTGCAAGACGGCGCGGCAGACGGGTCGCTTCGTATTCAAGATGCACCAGAAAGTGCCGCGCAAGTGCTCTACGCGCAGTTTCTGGGCGCGGCGATACTTTCGAAACTCTCACACGATCAGGGCCCGCTCGAAACAGCCCTGAAAGACATCAAAGCGCGTCTGATCGTCAGCGCGTAACAAAGGAAAAAATATGCTAGCTGCCATACATGACCGGTTCGGAGAACCGTTCGACGTTCTACAAAGCCGCGATGTGGACATGCCGCATCCGGGCGCAGGCGAAGTCCGTATCCGCACGTCACTGTCGCCGATTCACAACCACGATCTTTGGACGATCCGTGGAAACTACGGCTACAAGCCGCCTCTTCCCGGGGCCATCGGTGGAACCGAAGCTGCGGGTGTCGTTGAGGCCGTTGGCGAAGGGGTTGATGCGGGGCTGGTTGGCCGCCGCGCGGCCATTGCCGGTGTGCATGGCACTTGGGCCGAATATTTCATCGCGCCCGCGAACGGGCTTTTGCCCTTGCCAGACCAGATATCGGACGAGCTTGGTGCGCAACTGATCGCGATGCCATTTTCGGCAATTTCTTTGCTGGAAGTGCTGAAGGCAAAAAAAGGTGACTGGATCGTCCAAACCGCGGCGAACGGTGCTGTCGGGCGGATCATGGTGGTGCTTGCCAAAGCCCGCGGAATCCACCTTCTCAGCCTTGTGCGCCGCGCCGAAGCAGCGGAAGAGTTGCGCAAAGCAGGTGTCGAGAATGTGCTGACGACATCGGATGCAGGCTGGAAGGATGCGGCGCGCGCGCTGTTCGGCGACGGGGCTGTGATGTCGGCGATCGATTCAGTCGGCGGCGAACTTTCTGCGGATTTGGTCGATCTTTTGTCGCGCGACGGGGAATTGGTGGTGTTTGGCACCGCAACTGGCGCCCCGATGCCGCTCTTGTCTGGCCCCCTGATCATGAAGCACATAACGGTCAAGGGTTTCTGGGGTTCGCGCGTAAGTGCGGACATGGACCCTGCTTTGCGCAAACAGCTGATTTCCGAACTTGTGAAACTGGCGCTGCAAGGCGATCTGAAGCTAGAGACAGGCGGCATCTACGGCCTAAATCAGGTTGGTGAAGCGATGAAGGCCGCCCTGACACCCGGCCGCGCTGGCAAGGTGATGTTCAAGCCATAAAATCACCTCCGGCTCTTTTACTGAAAGGGGCCGGAGGCCCAACTCTCGTTCACGGCAATCTCTGCAACTTTGGGGTGTTCTTGCTACAGGGCGCGTGGGGTAGGGCGAAAAAGCCCTGCCAAGCGCCTGCCGCACTACTATTGGCCAGATGGGTTTAAGGGCGCGGTCCCGCCGATCGGTTGAGCGCACCCCAGCCGCTAGTCATCGCGCCCCATGCGCAGACCAAGGCGGGTGGCGTGCCACGAGGCCTCGGCGCGCGATCCGATGCCCAGCTTGCGATAGATCACCTTGATGTAGCTGGCCACCGTCGACTCTGCGATCCCCATTTCATTCGCGACCTCAGAGTTGCGCAATCCGCGCGCGATCAGGCCAAGCACTTCGGTTTCGCGCTCGGTCAATTGCGCGTCGATATCCGCTGTCGGGCCAGTGAGGCGGAAATGCGCCATGATGCGGCGCGCGACAGAGGGCGCAATCGCGGGCATTCCGATCGATAACTGCGCAAGCTGGCGGGCGATTACCGCGGGCGTGGTTTCCTTGAGAAGATAGCCGTCCGCGCCTGCTGAAAGTGCTGCAACGATGCTGGCATCATCCCCCATTACGGTGGTGACGACCTTGATGGCATCGGGGCTTTCGCGCGTGATCATTCGCAGAACATCCAGCCCGGACCCATCCGGCAAGCCCAAATCTATCAACGCCAGATCAAAGGTCTGCCCTTGAAAGGTTGCGGCCGCGCGCACCGTTTCAGCCACAGAAACCTCGGCCTCCGGGTAGGTTTCGAGCACGATCTCTGTTAGCCAGCGCCGCGTTTCGGCGATATCCTCAACGATCAGAACCCGCTTCATTCCGCAGCCCTTCGGTCTTGCAAGTGCTCGTCCAAATCTGCGCCTGCTGCTTCAAGTTCCCTGTCCAAATGCAGTTTGGTGCTGATGCGTG
>NZ_JBFHIA010000224.1:0-4893 GCF_041596715.1 Phaeovulum sp. | reverse complement strand
GGGGCGCTGGATACGCAGCGCCACGGTGGCAAAACAGGCGGCGCGAAAGCGCCCGTCGATCAGCACCATATCGGGGTGCACGAAATCGTCGCGATCCCAGACCGAATTGGCATAGCCGGGCCATTTGCGAAAGCTTGCATCATTCGCGGGTTTGCCCCACGGGCCGGTCGGCCCAATGTCGGCGTGGTGCAGGCGCACCTCGCTTGCGGGCGGGTTGGCGGCAAGCCAGCGCCCCATGTCATCCAGCCATGCCTTGTCGCTTTCAACCGAAAAGATCAGCTTTCCCGGCATTTCGGCGGCCAGCGCAGTAGACCAGCCGCTGCCGTATTCGAGAATGACCTCTGCCCCCGCATAAGCCTGCGCAACCGCTGCCGCCTCTTCAGGCGGCATCGTCGGGCGCGCACGCTGGGGGGCGGAAAGGTTCACCCCACGCTCCCTTCCAAGCTGATCGCCACAAGGCTTTGCGCTTCCATGGCAAACTCCATCGGCAGCGCCTGCAACACGTCCTTGCAGAAGCCGTTGACCACCAGCGCCACCGCAGCCTCTTCGCCGATACCGCGCGCGCGGCAATAGAACAGTTGATCCTCATCGACCTTCGAGGTGGTGGCCTCGTGTTCGACCCGGCTCGAGTGGTTCTTGACCTCGATATAGGGCACCGTATGGGCACCGCATTGATCGCCGATCAACAAGCTGTCGCACTGCGTATAGTTGCGGCTGTTCTTGGCGCGCGGGTGCATCGAGACCTGCCCGCGATAGGTGTTTTGCGCGTGGCCTGCGCTGATCCCCTTGGATACGATGCGCGAACGCGTATCGCGCCCGAGGTGGATCATCTTGGTGCCGGTGTCGGCCTGCTGGAAGTTGTTGGCAATGGCGATCGAGTAGAACTCACCCTGGCTTTCGTTGCCGCGCAAGATGCAGCTGGGGTATTTCCAGGTGATCGCAGAGCCGGTTTCAACCTGCGTCCACATCACCTTGGCACGGTCGCCCCGGCAATCGGCGCGCTTGGTGACAAAGTTGTAGATGCCGCCCAGCCCGTTTTCATCGCCCGGATACCAGTTCTGCACGGTGGAGTACTTCACCTCTGCGTCTTCCAGAATGACGATTTCCACCACCGCCGCGTGCAATTGCGCGATGTCGCGCTTGGGCGCGGTGCAGCCTTCGAGGTAGCTGACATAAGCGCCCTTGTCGGCGATGATCAGCGTGCGTTCAAACTGCCCGGTGTTTTCGGCATTGATGCGGAAATAGGTGCTCAGTTCCATCGGGCATTTGGTACCCGGCGGGATGTAGACGAAGGAACCATCGGAAAAGACCGCCGAATTGAGCGTGGCAAAGAAGTTGTCCGACTGCGGCACGACGCTGCCGAGATACTTCTTCACCAGTTCCGGGTGTTCGCGGATCGCCTCAGAAATCGAGCAGAAGATCACCCCGGCCTTGGCAAGCTCTGCCTTGAAGGTGGTGCCTACGCTGACGCTGTCAAAGACCGCGTCCACCGCCACCCGGCGCGCATCTGCCGCCACCCCTTCGGCACCTTCTACCCCGGCCAGAAGCATCTGTTCCTTCAGCGGAATCCCAAGCTTGGCATAGGTCGCCAGCAGCTTCGGATCAACTTCATCGAGGCTTTTGGGCTTTTGCGCCATGCTCTTTGGCTTGGCGTAGTAAAACTGGTCTTGATAGTCGATCACCGGATAGTTGAGCATCGCCCAGCGCGGCTCTTCCATCTCGACCCAGCGCCGATAGGCGGCCAGACGCCATTCCAGCATCCATTCCGGCTCGCCGTTCTTGGATGAGATTAGCCGAACGATATCTTCGTTCAGGCCCTTGGGGGCGTAATCCGTTTCGATATCCGTGGCCCAGCCGTATTTGTAGCTGCCCATGTTGCGCACCGCGTCAACGGTTTCGCGGTCTACGCCGTCACGCACTTCCTGATCGCCGCTCATGCTTTTTCCGTTCTTTTCAGGCGCTTTTCAGCGCATTTCTCATGCAGCTCTCGCGCGATGGCGCGCATAGGCCGCGGCCCAGACCTCGGCAAAGCGCAAGACCTGCTCGCGGCTTGTCCCCGGCCCGATCGAGACGCGCACGGCGGATGCCGCGGCCTCGCTGCCAAACCCCATCGCGCTCAGCACACGACTGGCGCGCACCTTGCCCGAGGAACAAGCCGAGCCCGCCGATATGGCAAACCCCGCCAGATCGAGCGTCATTACTTGTGTTTCCCCACGCCATCCCTGCGCCAAGATGCAACTGGTATTGGGCAGCCGGGCAACCGCAGGATTCTCCCTGCCGGGGAAAATAACATCTTTGCTGCCAGCTTCCAGAGCGGATTCTAGAATATTTCTAATTTCCGCCACCTCGTCCCAAACCCCTGCCGCCAGATCGCGCGCCGCAGCCTCGGCGGCAGCGCCAAAACCGGCGATTCCGATAATGTTTTCAGTCCCCGCGCGTCGCCCCATTTCCTGCCCGCCGCCTTTGATCTGGCTGGCAATTTCGGTGCCGCGCCGCACCACCAGCGCACCTATGCCCTTGGGCCCGCCCAGCTTGTGTGCCGAAATCAGGCCCGCGGTCACGCCAAGCCAGTTGAACGCAATGGGCAGTTTGCCAAAGGCCTGCGTGAGGTCGCTGACCGCAAGGCCCTCGGGCAACTCTTGCACCACTCCGGTTTCCGAATTGGCCAGTTGCAGCGCAGTTCGCGCAGGGTCCGCCACCGCCACGCGCCCCGCGGCATCGCACGCAAGCCCCGCTTCGCACCACGCGCGCACCGCGTCATGCTCAACCTCTGCGCAGACCAGCCCGCGCCCGCCACATGCCAACGCCGCCGCTTCGGTGGCACCTGAAGTAAAGATGACATCGGCCCCTTCGGCCCCAAGCGCCGCGGCCACCTGCGCGCGCGCCCGCTCTATCAGCGCCCGCGCCGCGCGCCCCTCGGCATGGACCGACGAGGGGTTGCCAACCACATCCATCGCCGCGGCCATTGCAGCGCGCGCTTCGGGGCGCAGCGGTGCCGTCGCGTTCCAGTCAAGATAGACCCGCCCGCTCACACAGCGCCCTTCTCTGCTTTAGCCAAAGACCCCTGCCCGAGGCCGATCTGCGCGACGCGCGCGCCCGCGCCCGTCATTCGTCCACCACCGCAAACAGCGACGGCACCGCCTGACAAGGCTTCATCGCGTTGCCCACCACATCGGCCAGCGTCGTTGCGTGTAAAAACACATAGACTTGCGCCGAAAGGCTTTCCCACAGCCGGTTGGAAAGGCTTTGCGCACGGCTGCCGGAAACGCCCCCGGTAGCCCCCGCGCCCTTTTCCATGGCCGAGACGGATTCGTCCACCGCCTCGAACACCTCGGAAATGCGGATTTCGCTGGGCGCGCGCGCCAATCTATAGCCGCCGCCGGGGCCACGCACCGAGCGCACCAGCCCGGCGCGGCGCAGCCGCACGAACAACTGCTCCAGATACGGTAGCGAAAGATCCTGCCGGCGAGAAATCGCCGCAAGCGAGGTCATCTGGTCCTCGCTTGACGTTGCCAGATCGACTAGCGCTACCATCGCATAGCGTCCCTTGGTTGAAAGCTTCACTCGCTCCTCCTGAACTCTCGCGGTTTCGGGTCTGCAAATGTCTGCAAAACCCAACTTCCTTTAGCAGAGCATTGACCTTGCAAGGAAGGCCGCTTAACTCAAGTCGATGCGGCAAACCGGCCCAAGCCGGGATTGCAACCGATCTAGGGTATCCGAGCGAATTCGTCAAGTATTCGCCGCACCCGCAGCAGGAACAGGCTTGTCATGCCAGAAGTCATTTTTCCCGGCCCCGAAGGGCGACTGGAGGGGCGCTACCACCCCAATGGCGCGCCCGATGCGCCGATTGCCATCGTGCTGCACCCCGATCCGCAGTTTGGCGGCACAATGAACAACCGTGTTGTCTATAATCTGCACTATGCGTTCCATCGCATGGGCTTCACCGTGTTGCGCTTCAACTTCCGTGGTGTCGGGCGCAGCCAAGGTGAATACGATCAAGGCGTTGGAGAACTGTCCGATGCCGCCTCGGCGCTGGATTATCTGCAAACGCTCAACCCCAATTCCAAACATTGCTGGGTCGCGGGTTTTTCCTTTGGCGCGTGGATCGGCATGCAATTGCTGATGCGTCGGCCAGAGATCACCGGCTTCATCTCGGTGGCCCCCCCCGCCAACCGCTATGATTTCTCGTTTCTGGCACCCTGCCCCTCGTCGGGGTTGATCATCAATGGCACCGCAGACCGCGTCGCCCCGCCCAAGGATACCGCCAATCTGGTAGCCAAACTGCGCGAGCAGCGCGGCATCGTTATTACCCACGAGCAGGTCGAAGGCGCGGACCACTTCTTCAAGGATGAAGAAGAGCACATGAAGCCGATGATCGAGACGGTGCAGACCTATGTCCGCCGCCGTCTGGGCGAAGCATCGCGGTAGCGCAATGGGCCTGCTGGAAGATCTTGCCGACAAGCTGGCGCAAGACACGCTTGCCGAGATGGAGCGGCTCGGCAACGACCGCCTTTATATGGATGTCGCCAAGGCGCTTGGCACCTCGTCGCCGACCATGCAGGAAACCTTCCTGACCTCGATCCGCATCCGCATGGCCGAGGCGCGCGGGCGCATGTTTCTGCAAACGGCGGTCGCGGCGCTTGAGGCGGGCAAGGCACCGCCCACGGCACCCAAGGGCGGCGAGCATTGAGCGACCGGCTTGACCGTCAGTTCGCCTTTCTGATGGAGGCGGACAAGCTCAAGCACGTTCTGCGCGCCACAACCCTTAACGATGGCTCGCGCCGCGAAAACTCGGGCGAGCATAGCTGGCATCTGGCGCTTTATGCGCTGGTGCTGGCCGATCAGGCTGGCCCCGGCGTCGATATTGCGCGCGTCATCAAGATGCTTTTGCTG
>NZ_JBFHIA010000223.1:0-4940 GCF_041596715.1 Phaeovulum sp. | reverse complement strand
GGATGTACGCATCGTGACCGAACTCGCGTGGCAGGGCCTTTTCATCCGCCACATGCTGCGCCGCCCCGCCCGCCATGAACTTGATGGCTTTGTGCCCGAGTTCACCATCATCGACGCGCCCTCGTTCAAGGCAGATCCGGCACGCCACGGCTGCCGCAGCGAAACCGTGATCGCGCTCAACTTCTCCAAACGGCTGATCTTGATCGGCAATTCGGCCTACGCGGGCGAGATCAAGAAATCGGTGTTTACGCTGCTGAACTACATCCTGCCCGGCAAGGGCGTGATGGCCATGCACTGCTCGGCCAACCATGCGATTGGCGACACTGGCGATACCGCCATCTTTTTCGGCCTGTCGGGCACGGGCAAGACCACCCTTTCCGCAGACCCATCGCGCGTTCTGATTGGCGATGACGAGCACGGCTGGTCCGATCGCGGCACCTTCAACTTTGAAGGCGGCTGCTATGCCAAGACGATCAACCTCAACCCCGAGGCCGAGCCCGAAATCTACGCCACCACCGCCCGGTTCGGCTCGGTCGTCGAGAACATGACCTTTGATCCCGAGACGCTCGAGCTCAACTTCGAAGATACCAGCCTCACCGAGAACACGCGCGTCGCCTATCCGCTGCACTATATCTCGAACGCATCGGAAAGCTCGCTCGGGGGGCATCCTCGCAACATCATCATGCTCACCTGCGACGCCTTCGGGGTGCTGCCGCCAATCGCCCGGCTAACCCCGGCGCAGGCGATGTATCACTTCTTGTCGGGGTTCACCTCCAAGGTAGCGGGCACCGAGCAGGGCATTACCGAGCCGCAGCCGACCTTTTCGACCTGCTTCGGTGCACCCTTCATGCCGCGCCGCCCCGAGGCTTATGGCAACCTGCTGCACGACAAGATCGCAGAGCACGGCGCCACTTGCTGGCTGGTCAATACCGGGTGGACCGGCGGCTCTTATGGTGTTGGCCGCCGCATGCCGATCAAGGCAACCCGCGCGTTGCTGACCGCGGCACTTGACGGCTCGCTTAACGATGCCACCTTCCGCCGCGACGCCAACTTTGGCTTCGAGGTACCGGTGGCCGTGCACGATGTTGACACCGGCCTGCTCAACCCGCGCGAAACATGGGCCGACAAGGCCGCCTACGATGCGCAAGCAGCCAAGCTGATGGCGATGTTCGCCAAGAACTTCGCGCAATACCTGCCCTACATCGACGACGATGTGAAAGCGGTAGCAATCGGCTGATCGGCTAAGATCGAAATGAAAAGGCCGGAGCATCCGCTCCGGCCTTTTTGTTGGCAGCGTCTAACCAGCGCAGGGCTTAGTCAGACAACGCCCATGGCCCGCATCGCCTCGGCCACACGCACAAAGCCGGTGATGTTTGCACCCAACACATAGTCGCTTGGTGCGCCGTATTCTTCGGCGGTCTGGGCACAGGCGTCGTGGATGTTGCGCATGATCGAGGCCAACCGCGCCTCGGTCTGCTCGAACGTCCAACTATCGCGCGATGCGTTCTGCTGCATTTCCAGCGCCGATGTCGCAACACCGCCAGCATTGGCCGCCTTGCCGGGGGCAAACAGCACCCCCGCGGCCTGCATGATCTTCACCGCGTCAGGTGTGGATGGCATGTTTGCCCCCTCGCCTACCGCGATCACGCCGTTCTTGATCAGCGACTTCGCGTCTTTGCCGGTCAGTTCATTCTGAGTGGCCGAGGGCAGCGCAACTTCGCACGGAACATCCCAGATCGAGCCCTTTTCGACATAATGCGTACCTGCACCCTTCAGCCGCGCATATTCCGAAATCCGCCCGCGGCGCACCTCTTTGATTTCTTTTACCAGCGCAAGGTCGATGCCGTTTTCATCCACGACATAACCGCCAGAATCCGAGCAGGCCATAACCTTGCCGCCAAAAGAGATCGCCTTTGCCATGGCATAAATCGCCACGTTGCCCGAGCCGGAAACAACCACGCGCTTGCCGTCAAAACTGTTTTGCTTTCTTTCAAGCATACGTTCCACGAAATACACCGTGCCATAGCCCGTCGCCTCGGTTCGCGCGCGCGATCCGCCGTAGGAAAGACCCTTGCCGGTCAACACGCCTGCCTCGTAGCGGTTGGTCAGACGTTTGTATTGCCCGAACATATAGCCAATTTCGCGGCCACCCACGCCGATGTCGCCTGCGGGCACATCGGTATGTTCGCCCAGATGGCGGTGCAATTCGGTCATCAGCGATTGGCAGAACCGCATGATTTCACCGTTCGAGCGGCCCTTGGGGTCGAAGTCAGAGCCGCCCTTGCCGCCACCGATCGGCAAGCCCGTAAGCGCGTTCTTGAAGGTCTGCTCAAAGCCCAGAAACTTGATGATCCCGACATTGACCGAAGGGTGAAAACGCAGCCCTCCCTTGAATGGCCCAAGCGCCGAGTTGAACTGCACGCGAAAGCCACGGTTGATCTGCACCTGGTTCTTGTCATCAACCCACGGCACGCGGAAAATGATCTGCCGCTCAGGTTCGCAAATACGCTCGATCAAGGCGTCGTCAGCATATTCCGGGTGTTTGGCAACCACCCGGCCGAGGCTTTCCAGCACCTCGCGAACCGCTTGGTGGAACTCTTTTTCGCCCGCATTGCGGCGCAAGACTTCTGTAAGGATCGGTTGCAGTTTTTCGTCGATGCTGATCACCACGCAGACTCCTATGCAGGAAAATGGCTTTGCTATCTGCCGCTTTTTTCGGCAGTTAGATCGCCAATAGTCCGATCGTTTGGCATTTTGAACACTGAAAGGCAATATCGCCCAATTTATGGGCTATTTGCCACAGGCTGCTCGGCACAGTTCGGATGGTCCGTTCTTGTTCAGCGCTTGCGCCCGTGCCGCTCTTTTCGTGCGATGCCGCGTTCGCGTGCCTTGGCGGCAGCCAGTTTGTGCCCGCCGGGCTTGGTTGCGCGCTTTGCGCCCTTGCGCGGCAAGGTGCTGCCCTCGACCTCCAGCAGTTCAAGCATCAGCCCGCCGGTCATCGGCACAGCCTCTGCCAGCCGCACGGTAACGCGCTGACCGATGCTGAGCACCATATTGGTGTCGGCACCGCGCAGGGTTTGTGCGTCTCGGTCATAGTGGAAATATTCGCGCCCAATATCGCGGATAGGGATCAGGCCATCCGCACCGGTCTCGTCCAGCTTCACAAAAGCGCCGAACCGCTGCACGCCACTGATGCGGCCTGTAAACTCGCTGCCGACGCGTTCCGAAAGGTAGGCCGCAAGGTAGCGGTCGGTCGTATCGCGCTCGGCAAGCATGGCGCGCCGCTCGGTTTCAGACACATGCTGCGCGGTCTCTTCCAGCACTTCGATATCGGCGGGCGAAAGCCCGTCATCGCCCCATTTATGCCCCGCGATCAGCGCGCGGTGCACGATCAGGTCGCTGTAACGGCGAATGGGCGAGGTGAAGTGCGCATAGGATCGCAGCGCCAGCCCGAAGTGCCCGAGGTTTTGCGGCAGATAATATGCCTGCTGCATCGAACGCAGCGTGGTGATGTTCAGCAATTCGTCGAACTCGCTGCCCTCGGCCTGCGCCAAAAGACGGTTCAGATGCGCGGTCTTCAGCACATGCCCCTTGGCAAGCGTAAAGCCAGATGCCTGCGCAACCTCGCGCAGCGCGTCGAGCTTTTGCGGGCTCGGTTCTTCATGCACGCGATAAAGCAGCGGGCGGCGAAGGCGCTCCAACTCTTCAGCGGCGGCTACGTTGGCCAGAATCATGAACTCTTCGATCAGCCGATGCGCATCAAGCCGATCACGAAAGCCGACGGATTTGACCTTGCCATCTTCGCCCAGTTCGATCTTGCGTTCGGGCAGGTCCAGATCAAGCGGCTGGCGCGCGGCGCGGGCGCGGGTAAGCGATGCATAGGCCGCGTAAAGCGGTGCGATCACCGGTTCCAGCAACGGCGCGCAGCGCGCATTCGCCTGCCCATCGCGCGCAGCCTGCACCTCTTCGTAGGAAAGTGACGCAACCGATTTCATGCGCCCGCGTTGAAAGCGGTGGCTAAGCTTGTTACCCGCCGAGTCGAGCTTCATGCGCGCAACGATCACCGGGCGCGTGACGCCCTCGTGCAGCGAACACAAATCGCCCGAAAGCCGGTCGGGCAGCATTGGCACCACCCGGTCGGGGAAATAGCAGGAATTGCCGCGCTTGCGCGCCTCGGCATCCAGCGCCGAGCGAGGGCGCACATAATGCGCAACATCGGCAATGGCGACCCAAAGGATATGGCCGCCTTCGTTCGCGGGGTCATCGTCGGCCTCGGCATAGCAGGCATCGTCGTGATCGCGGGCATCTGATGGGTCGATGGTCACAAACGGCAGCGCCGTCAGGTCGTCACCAAAGTCGTCCGGCACCAACTCGGCCGCGTCCGCTTCGGCAATCGCGTCATCGGGAAAGTCGTCGGGGATGCCGTGCTGGTGGATGGCGATCAATGACACCGCGCGCGGTGCAGATGGGTCCCCCAACCGCTCGACAATGCGGGCGGCAGGCAGCCCCATGCGGCCGCGTGGGCCAACAAGCTCTGCCTCGACCAACTCGCCCTCGCGGGCGCTCAGCGTGGCACCCGAACCTACGCGCCATTCGCGATCAGCACCCTTGTCGATAGGCGTGATGCGGCCGCCCTCGGCAGTCTTGCGGAAAATGCCGACAACACGGTGCGACGCCTCGCCGAAACGGCGAATGAGCCGGGCCTCCCAAGCATAATCATCGCCTGAAACCTCGGTCATACGGGCCAGAAAGCGGTCGCCCGCTGCAAGCGGCGCATCCCCCTTGGCGGGCACGAACAGCACGCGCGGCGCAGGCGCGCTGCCCTGCCATTCGAGCGGCTCGGCAAACTGATCGCCGCTCGCATCGGGGGGCAGCATCGACAGAACCGTGACGGGCGCGAACTTGTCGGGTGCGGGCACCACGGGGGCGCGGCGGCGCGT
>NZ_JBFHIA010000222.1:0-4974 GCF_041596715.1 Phaeovulum sp. | reverse complement strand
TGGTGATGCCGGGCGACAACCTGAAGTTCGAAGTCGAGCTGATCCAGCCGATCGCGATGGAAGAGAAGCTCCGCTTCGCCATCCGCGAAGGCGGCCGCACCGTCGGCGCCGGCGTCGTCTCGAAAATCATCAAGTAAGACGCGGTTCGAAGCAGGCGGGGCATGAGGCCCCGTCTGCCTCTCAACCTTAAGCCCGCAAGAGGCATGACATGACCAGTCAAAACATTCGTATCCGGCTCAAGGCCTTCGATTTCCGCGTGCTGGACGCCAGCACCGCTGAAATCGTAAACACGGCCAAGCGCACGGGCGCCACGGTGCGCGGCCCGATTCCGCTGCCGAACAAGATCGAGAAATTCTGCGTTCTGCGCGGACCGCACATCGACAAGAAGTCGCGTGACCAGTGGGAGATTCGCACCCACAAACGCCTTCTGGACATCGTCGACCCCACCCCGCAGACCGTGGACGCGCTCATGAAGCTCGACCTCGCCGCGGGCGTGGACGTCGAGATCAAAGTTTAAGGGGGGGCGTGGCAATGTTGCGTTCTGGTGTAATCGCCAAGAAGCTGGGCATGACCCGGCTGTTCCTCGAAGACGGCCGCCAAGTTCCGGTGACCGTGCTTCAACTCGACAACCTGCAGGTGGTGGCGCAGCGCACCACCGAGCGTGACGGCTATACCGCCGTGCAGCTCGGTGCTGGCGTGGCCAAGGCCAAGCGCACGACCGCCGCAATGCGCGGCCACTTCGCCAAGGCGAATGTGGCACCCAAGCGCAAGGTTGCGGAGTTTCGTGTAAGCCCCGAGAACCTGATCGAAGTCGGTGCCGAGATTTCGGCGGCCCACTATGCCGAAGGGCAGTTTGTGGACATCGCCGGCACCTCGATCGGTAAAGGCTTCCAAGGTGCCATGAAGCGGCATAACTTTGGCGGTCTGCGTGCCTCGCACGGCGTTTCGGTCAGCCACCGTTCGCACGGTTCGACCGGCCAGTGCCAAGAACCCGGCAAGGTGTTCAAGGGCAAGAAAATGGCGGGCCACATGGGTGCCGTGCGTGTGACCACGCAGAATATCCAAGTGGTGCGCACCGATGCCGACCGCGGCCTGATCATGGTCAAGGGCTCGGTTCCGGGCAACAAGGGTGGTTGGGTGACGATCAAGGACGCGGTGAAGAAGCCGCTGCCGAAAGATCTGCCGCTGCCCGCCGCGCTGAAAGTTGCTGCTCCGGTCGAAGTCTCGGCCGAAGGGGGTGAAGCATGAAACTCGATGTGATCAAACTTGACGGCGGCAAAGCCGGCACGATCGATCTGGACGACGCCCTGTTTGGCCTCGAGCCGCGCGCAGACATTCTGCACCGCGTCGTGCGCTGGCAGCGTGCGAAGGCTCAGGCCGGCACCCACTCGGTGCTGACCCGCGCCGAAGTGTCCTATTCGACCAAAAAGATCTATCGCCAAAAAGGCACCGGCGGCGCTCGCCACGGTTCCAAGAAGGCACCGATCTTCCGCCACGGCGGTGTCGTCAAGGGCCCGATCCCGCGCAGCCATGCGCATGATCTGAACAAGAAGTTCCGCGCGCTTGGCCTGCGTCATGCGCTTTCGGCGAAAGCCGGCGAGGGCAACCTGATGGTGATCGACTCGATCGAGATGGCCGAAGGCAAGACCGCGATTCTGGCGAAAGCCGCGCGCGAGCTTGGCTGGAAGCGCGTGCTGATCATCGACGGTGCCGATGTGAACGAAAACTTCGCCCGTGCGGCGCGCAACATCGAAGGCATCGATGTGCTGCCGTCGATGGGCGCCAACGTCTATGACATCCTGCTGCGTGATCAACTGGTGATCACCAAGGCTGGTGTCGAAGCCCTGGAGGCTCGTCTGAAATGACCGCGAAAGCAGAACACTACGACGTGATCCGCAAGCCGATCATCACCGAAAAGGCTACCGCTGCCTCTGAACATGGCGCGGTGGTGTTTCAGGTGGCGATCGACGCCAGCAAGCCGGTGATCAAGGAAGCCGTCGAGGCGCTTTTCGGTGTCAAGGTGAAAGCGGTCAACACCGTCCTCACCAAAGGCAAGGTGAAAAAGTTCCGCGGCCGCCCCGGCGTCCGTAACGACGTGAAAAAAGCCTATGTGACCCTTGAAGCAGGGAACACTATCGACGTCTCGACGGGGCTTTGATAGAAGGCGACGAATCTCGCGGCCCCGGGTTCCGGGGCCGCGGATCATTTTGAAGACGGGCACACTAGCCCATTCGGAAACGGACCTTTGGTCCAAAGCAACGGAAGACAGAAAGCATGGCACTCAAGTCGTATAATCCGACTACGCCAGGCCAGCGTGGGCTGGTTCTGATCGACCGTTCGGAGCTTTGGAAAGGCCGCCCCGTAAAGACCCTGACTCAGGGTCTGAGCAAGACGGGTGGCCGGAACAATACCGGGCGGATCACGATGTGGCACAAGGGTGGCGGCGCCAAGCGCCTCTACCGGATCGTCGATTTCAAGCGCACCAAGTTCGACATGGCGGCTGTTGTTGAGCGGATCGAATACGACCCGAACCGCACCGCCTTCATCGCACTGGTGAAGTATGAGGACGGCGAGCAGACCTACATCCTTGCGCCGCAGCGCTTGGCCGTAGGCGATAGCGTCATCGCTGGCGCAAAGACCGACGTGAAGCCCGGCAACGCGATGCCGTTCTCGGGTATGCCGATCGGTACCATCGTGCACAACGTCGAGCTGAAGCCCGGCAAGGGTGGCCAGATGGCGCGCGCGGCGGGCACCTATGCCCAGTTCGTTGGCCGTGATGGCGGCTATGCACAGGTCCGGCTGTCGTCGGGCGAGCTGCGCATGGTGCGGCAAGAGTGCATGGCGACGGTGGGTGCGGTATCAAACGCCGACCACTCGAACCAGAACCTTGGCAAGGCGGGCCGTCGCCGGCACATGGGCATTCGCCCGACTGTGCGCGGCGTCGCCATGAACCCGATCGATCACCCGCATGGCGGCGGTGAAGGCCGCACCTCGGGCGGCCGGCACCCGGTTACACCGTGGGGCAAGGGCACCAAGGGCACCAAGACCCGCAAGAACAAGACGACGGACAAATACATTGTCCGCTCGCGCAACGCCAAGAAGGGTCGGTAATCCATGGCACGTTCTCTTTGGAAGGGCCCCTTCGTTGATGCCTATCTGCTGAAGAAAGCAGAAAAGGCGCGCGGTACGGGCAAATCGGAAGTCATCAAGATCTGGTCGCGCCGCTCGACCATTCTGCCGCAATTCGTGGGCCTCACCTTTGGCGTCTACAACGGCAAGAAGCACATCCCGGTCAACGTGACCGAGGAAATGATCGGTCAGAAGTTCGGTGAATATTCGCCGACGCGCACCTACTACGGTCATGCGGCCGACAAGAAAGCGAAGAGGAAATAAGCCATGGGTAAGGAAAAGAATCCGCGCCGCGTGGCGGAGAATGAGGCTCTGGCCAAGGCCAAGATGCTGAAAACCTCGCCGCAGAAGTTGAACCTCGTTGCCGAACTGATCCGCGGCAAGAAAGTGGAAAAGGCTCTGGCCGATCTCACCTTCTCGAAAAAGCGGGTTTCGGACGACGTGCGCAAATGCCTGCAGTCGGCCATCGCCAACGCTGAAAACAACCACGGGCTTGATGTTGACAGCCTGATCGTTGCAGAAGCCTGGGTGGGCAAGAACATCACGCTCAAGCGCGGTCGTCCGCGTGCGCGTGGCCGTTTCGGCAAGATCATGAAGCCGTTTGCGGAAATCACCATCAAGGTTCGCCAGGTCGAAGCCACCACTGCCGGGGAGCGTGCGTAATGGGTCAGAAGGTCAATCCGATCGGCATGCGCCTGCAGGTCAACCGCACTTGGGACAGCCGCTGGTTTGCTGAAAGCAAAGACTACGGCAACCTGCTGCTTGAAGATCTGAAGATGCGTGACTTCATTCGCGAAGACGCGAAGCTGGCAGGCATCAGCCGGGTCATCATCGAACGCCCGCACAAAAAGTGCCGCGTCACCATTCATGCCGCGCGCCCCGGTGTCATCATCGGCAAAAAGGGCGCCGACATCGAGACGCTGCGCAAGAAACTCGCGAACCTCACCAAGTCCGAGCTGCACCTCAACATCGTTGAAGTGCGCAAGCCCGAGCTTGATGCGCAACTGGTCGCGGAATCGATCACCCAGCAGCTTGAGCGCCGGGTTTCGTTCCGTCGTGCCATGAAGCGTGCGGTGCAGAACGCGATGCGCATGGGTGCGCTTGGTATCCGTGTCAACGTTGGCGGTCGCCTTGGCGGCGCCGAGATCGCGCGGGTGGAATGGTACCGTGAAGGCCGCGTGCCGCTGCATACGCTGCGCGCTGATATCGACTATGCGTTGTCGGAGGCGGAAACCGCCTATGGCATCATCGGCGTCAAGGTCTGGATCTTCAAAGGCGAGATCATGGAACACGACCCGCAAGCGCATGACCGTCGTGCCAGCGAAGCCCAGGACGGCCCCGCGCCGCGTGGGCCGCGCCGCGATGCCCGGTGAGGAGTAAGATAGATGCTGCAACCTAAACGGACCAAGTTCCGCAAACAGCACAAGGGCCGCATTCACGGCGAAGCCAAAGGCGGCTTCCTGCTGAACTTCGGTTCCTTCGCCCTGAAAGCGACAGAACCCGAGCGTATCACCGCGCGGCAGATCGAAGCGGCCCGCCGCGCGATCACCCGCCACATGAAGCGCCAGGGCCGTGTCTGGATTCGGATATTCCCCGATGTTCCGGTTTCGTCGAAGCCGACTGAAGTGCGGATGGGTAAAGGCAAGGGGGCGACCGACTACTGGGCAGCCCGTGTCAAACCCGGTCGTATCATGTTCGAGATCGACGGCGTTGTTGAATCCGTTGCAAGGGAGGCCCTTCGTCTTGGGGCCAACAAATTGCCGGTGATGACCCGCATCGTGGCCCGCGAAGACTGGTAATCCGCCAGTCCCGCAGTCGAACTAATGACATTCGCACCCTCCGGTC
>NZ_JBFHIA010000221.1:0-5003 GCF_041596715.1 Phaeovulum sp. | reverse complement strand
GCAGACCGAAGACAAGGAACTGGCTGCGCATTTCGCACCGATCGCCAAGGCGCTTGCGCAAAACGAGGCGGCTATCGTGGCGGAGATCGCGGCGGTTCAAGGCAAACCGGCGGATCTGGGCGGCTATTACAATACCGACCCCATCAAGACCGAAGCCATCATGCGGCCATCCAAAACCTTCAGGGCCATCATCGGGTAGGGGCCAAGGGCACGCCAAGCTAGGGAGATTCATCGTGATCTGGGGCAGGGTAAAAACCGCCGGCGGCACAGTTGTGTCCGGCGAAATCCACGACGGTTTTCTGACGCCTGGCGCTTGGCCCGCGAACATGGCCAGTGACGACACAGCAGGGCAAGCGGGCCGCATTGCGTTGGATGCGGCCACGCTTCTTCCGCCCTGCGCGCCGGGCAAGTTCATCGGGTTATGGAACAACTACCACGCGGCGGCGGAAAAGAACGGTTGGGCGGCCCCCGATCATCCGCTGTGGTTCCTGAAACCGGCGTCATCGGTTGCCGGGCAGGGCGCGAAGGTGGTTATCCCGCCCGCGGCCGGGCGTGTGATATTCGAGGGCGAATTGGGCATCGTCATCGGCCAGCGCTGCCACAATGCCACGGAAGAACAGGCACAAGCGGCTATCTTCGGCTACACATGCATCAATGATCTGACCTCGCTTGACGTGTTGAACGCCGAACCTTCCTTTCCGCAATGGAGCCGCGCGAAGGGCTTTGACGGCTTTGGCGTGATCGGCCCGGTGATTGCAACCGGGCTGGACTGGCGTGAACTGGTGGTCAAGGTCACCGTCAATGGCCGTGAGAGGCAGTCCTATCCGGCGTCCGACATGATCCTGCCGCCGGTCGAAATTGTGCGCCAGTTGTCTTTCGACATGACCTTGGAACCCGGCGATGTGATCGCGGTCGGAACGTCGCTGGGCGCGCGGCCCGTAAAACCGGGCGACAACGTTGCGGTTTCGATAGACGGCATCGGTGCGGTCGAAGTGACCTTGTGCGATGGCGCAACTGACCGCTGAGCAGCACCGGATACAACCCATGGTCTTGCCCCCCGCCGCAACGGGGGGCTATCGCGCAAAATCTATGGGCCGCTTCTTTTAGCGTGTCACCGATCAGGTCGTGCTTTTCGCGCTTTGTGCCCTGCGCCGCCGCAGGGTTTGCACAATCGACATTGCCAGCAGTGCGACGATCGCCAACACAAAGGCCGCTGCGATCGGGCGTTGCAAGAACACTATCGGATCGCCGCGCGAAATCAGAAGGGCGCGGCGCAGATTGGTTTCGATCAACGGCCCTAGCACGAAGCCAAGCAGCAGCAGCGCCGGGTTGAACCGCGCCAGCGACAGCGCATAGCCAATAGCCCCGATCAGTGCGACGGCGAAGATGTCGAAGGTGGAACCGCGCACCGAATAGACGCCAAGACAGACAAAAATCAGGATTGCCGGATAAAGCCAGCGGAAGGGGATGCGTAGCATCGACACCCAGATACCAATCAGCGGCAGGTTCAAGACCAGCAGCAGCAGGTTGCCGATGCCGAAACTCGCGATCAGCCCCCAGAACATATCGGGCCGTGCTTCCAGCATCAGCGGGCCGGGCTGCACGCCATGAATGACAAGCGCGCCCAGCATCAGCGCCATGATCGGGTCGCCGGGAATCCCAAGCGTGAGGGTCGGCACAAAGGCGCTGATCGCGGCGGCGTTGTTGGCCGCCTCGGGCCCTGCAACGCCTTCGATGGCACCCTTGCCGAACTTCTCGGGATGGCGCGAGACGCGGCGCTCGACGGCGTAGGCCAGAAACGAGGAAATGGTAGACCCGGTTCCCGGAAGCGCGCCGAAGAAGCTGCCAAGGCTTGCTCCGCGCAGCGCCGGGAAGGGAATGCGGCGCAACTCTGCACGGCTGGGCAGAAGTTCGCGCAGCTTGATGCGGGGCGGAACGCCCGTGCGCTCTGCTATGTGGATGTTGGAGATCACCTCTGCCACGCCAAACAGCCCCATTGCCAAGGCCACGAGGTTGACGCCGTCCATGAGTTCAGTCTGCCCGAAAGTGAAGCGCTGCACGCCCGAGTTCACATCTGAACCGACCGTGCCGAGGACCAGCCCCAGCACAACCATTGCAAACCCCTTTGCCGGGTGCTTCGCGCCGATGGTCGATGCGGCGACCAAGCCAAGCAGCATCATCGCCGCGTAATCAGCCGAGCCAAAGGCGGTTGCCGCGCGCGACAAGGCCCCCGACAGCAAGATCAGCACGAATATTCCGAAGAATGAGCCGAGAAAGCTTGAGGTCATCGAGGTGAAAAGCGCAACGCCCGCGCGGCCTTGCTGCGCTAGCGGGTAGCCATCCAGCGTGGTGACCGCCGATTGCGGAGTGCCGGGCAGACGCAGCAAGATGGAGGCAACAGCGCCGCCATACTGCGAGCCGTAATAAACCCCCGCCAGCATGATCAGCGCGGCTTCCGGGCTGAGGTAATAGGTGATCGGCAACAGCAGCGAGATGGTCGCCATCGCGCCGATGCCCGGCAAAACGCCGACGAATGTGCCCAGCACCACGCCCAGCACGCAGTAAATCAGCACGCCCGGCTGAAGCGACACGCTCAGCCCGTGCAAGAACCCTTCCCAGCCGCTCATGCTTGCCCCGGCCAAAGCGGGACGGTCATCTTCAGCCCGAAGTGGAACACCGCGACAGATAGCGTGGCAACGCAGAGGGCCAACACCAGTCGCCAGCCGATCCGGCGGTCAGGTGCCGCTGACGTGGCGATGAGAACGCTGACCAATGTCATCGTCACCAGCCCGGCGCGCTCCAGCCCCGCCGCGAAGACGAGGATCGCGGCCAGAACGGCCGCGGCCTCTTTCCACGCGATGCGCTCCCACTGCCCTATCCGCGCCCATGCAGGCAGCGCGATAATCAGCCCCAGCAACGCCAGAACACCGCCCAGCACCGCAGGAAAGAACCCCGGTCCCATGCGGCGTAGCGAGCCGATTTCATACTGCTCTACGGCATAGAGGGCGACAAACAGGCCGACCGCGGCGAGCAGCGCGCCGCCCGCCAGATCGTGGATATCGTGCTTCATCGGTCAGTTCTTTGCGTCAATCCGGTCGAGAACGGCCCCCCAGATCGCGGTGTCTTCGGCAATCCGCTGTTGCAGTTGCTCCGGCGTGCCCCCCGCGGCCTGCCAGCCCATATCCTCAAGCCGTTTCTGCACGGCTTCATCCGCAAGGATTGCGTTGATGTTTGTGTTGAGCAACTCGATGATCGCCGGGTCGGTGCCGACAGGGGCGATGAAGGCGTTCCAAAGCTCCGCCCTGAAATCGGCGGGCAGGCCGGCTTGCCCTGCCATCACCGGAACGTCGGGTGCCTGCGCAAAGGGCTTCGCCGAGGTAATCCCGAGGATCTTCAGTGTGCCCGCCTCGACGTATTGCAGCGCGGCCGAGGGCGCCATGAAGCCCGAGTCGATTTCGTGGCCGATGATTGCGGTGGTGACTTCGGCATAAGAGGTGAAGGGGATGTGCAGCATCTCGACGCCCGCGCGATCCGAGAACAGCTCTGCCGTCAGATGTGCGCCCGACCCTTTGCCGACCGAGCCATAGGTCAACGCCTCGGGCTCTTTGCCAGCCGCGGCGATGAACCCGGCAAGGTCCGTGGCCGGGAAATCTGCTGCCACGACCAGCACCAAGGGCGAGGTTGCGACCAGAACGACGGGTATGATGTCCTTTGCGACATCATAGCCCAAATCGGGCGTCAGCCGCGCTGCGGTCGTCATGGGCCCGTTGATGGTGGTGCCGATCGCGTAGTCCTTGTCTTTCGCGTTCAGCATTTGCTGGACGCCGATCACGCCACCGGCGCCGGGTTTGTTCTCGATAACGATCGGCTGGCCCAGAACGGTTGCAAGCGGCTCGGTCACGATCCGCGCCAGCAGGTCGGGTGATGATCCCGCGGGGAAGCCCACGAAGGTGCGCACAGGCTTGGTTGGCCAAGCGCTGCCTTGCGCGAAAACCGGCTTTGAAAGCGAGAGGGCAGCCGCCCCCATAAGGGCCGCGCGGCGTGTGATGTTCATCAGTGTATCCCCCGAAATGTTGTCTCGCACAAAGCGATCGATCCGGCGCGCAAGATCGCGGAAACGTCGTCCCTTTGCAAGCCGATGCCAGCAAATGGTGCGCCGAGAAACCCAAGCGCCGGTTTTCAGCCGTGTACGGCGATTTCTATACCAAAGTTCGGCGGGAAGCCGAAGGTCTAACATGGCCGTGGGGCGGGTTCACGCTTTGCCAGATTGCCGCAGATTCGAGGTGGCAGCGAAAATGACGAGATATCCGTGTGTTGAGAAAGGGCGTGGTGTCGCGCAGGATGATCGAACTATGGGGCGTCTGCTCGTTGTGCTCGAACCGCAAAATACGATACGGCTTCTTGGCGCACTCTCTGGCGCGCAATCCCTGCACCACGCTATCTGCACTGTTGCAGTGTCGATCTGCTGAACCTACGAAAGACCCTACCTGATGAAATCCTACGCCCTGACTGTCACCTGCCCCTCTGCGCGGGGCATCGTTGCTGCGATATCCACCTATCTGGCAGAGAACGGTTGCAACATCACCGACAGCGCCCAGTTTGATGATTTGCAGACCGGGCAGTTTTTCATGCGGGTCAGTTTTGCCAGCGAAACCGGCGCCAGCATCGACGCGCTGCGTGACGGCATGGCCGAAATCGCGCAGCGCCATGCCATGCAGTACGATTTTCACGACGAGCACCAGAAGATGAAGGTTATCATCATGGTGTCGCGTTTTGGCCATTGCCTGAACGATCTTCTGTATCGCTGGCGGATCGGTGCGCTGGCGATAGACATCGTTGGCGTGATCTCGAACCACATGGATTATCAGAAGGTCGTGGTTAACCACGACATCCCGTTCCACTACATCCGGGTCACTGCGCAGAACAAGGCCGAGGCCGAGGCGCGCCAGATCACGATCGTCGAGGAAAGCGGGGCCGAACTGATCGTTCTGGCGCGCTACATG
>NZ_JBFHIA010000220.1:0-5041 GCF_041596715.1 Phaeovulum sp. | reverse complement strand
CGCTTTTTGCCGGGCGCGGGCTACGCGCTCGGTTATGGTTCATGCTTCTGCCGATCAGGGCGCGGCGCGTCAATGCTCGCGCCTCCGGTCGGGCCGCCCGGTACGGTTTTCCAACGGTTTTTCGACGATCAGCAGCGACAGTATAAACGCCACAAAGGCCAGCCCCGCCGCAATCGCAAAGATCGGGTGCATGGAATCGGTAAACGCCTTGGCCACGGCTGCGCGTGCCTCGGCAGGCAATTCGGCCACCTGCGCCGCGCCAAACGAGCCCGTTTCTGTGCCCGGTGGCAGCAGACCGACAAGGTGCGCGGCCAGACCCGAGGCAAACAGCGCCCCAAAGACGGCAACCCCGACCGAGCCACCCACCTGCCGAAACAGTGTCAGCCCCGAGGTCGCCACGCCCAACATCTGGCGCGGCACCGCGTTCTGGATAGCGGTGGTGCCCACCGACATCGCAGGCCCCATGCCCACACCGATCGTCGCCATCATCGCCACCAGCGCCAGACGCGAGGTATCGGGTTGAAGCTGTGTCAGGCTCAACATGCCCAGCGTCAGCACCGCCATGCCCACCTGCGGCAAGCGGCGGTAATGCCCGGTACGCCCCATGATCTGGCCAGAGCCGATAGAGCCAACCATCGTGCCAAGCATCATTGGCACCATCTGCAACCCCGATGCCGTGGGGGTCATGCCCTTGGCCACCTGTAGATACAACGGCAGGAAGGTTGCGGCGCCGAACATACCCACGGCGGTGATGGCACCGATCAGCACGAAGATCACGAAGGTCGAATGTGAGAACAGCGCCAGCGGCAAAATCGGCTCTTTCGCGCGCCGTTCGGCCAAAAGAAACGCCGGCAACGCCAGCACCGCGGCCGTGATCAGCCCGAGGATGAAGCGCGAGTCCCAAGCAAAGCCGCGCCCGCCGAGCGAGGTAAACAACACCACCGATGAAAGCGCGGCGGTCAGCAGCACAGCGCCTAGATAGTCGATCTTGTGCCCGGTGCGGATGCCTGTCGGTTTGAACGCCAGCACAAACACCACCAGTGCAAAAATCCCGAGCGGGATGTTGACGTAAAAGATCCACCGCCACGTTAGATGCTGGGTAAAGTAGCCGCCAATCAGCGGCCCCGCGATCGCGGAAAGCGAGAAGACTCCACCGAAAATGCCCTGAATCTTGCCCCGTTCGCGCGGTGGCACCACATCGGCGATGACCGTCAGCGCCAGCACGAACAACCCGCCACCGCCGACCCCCTGCAAGGCGCGCGCGAGAATCAGATACAACATCGAGGTCGCCTGCCCCGCCAGCGCCGAGCCGAGCAGGAACAGCACCACCGAAATCTGCATCATCAACTTGCGGCCATAAAGATCGCCCAGCTTGCCATAAAGCGGCGCAACCACGGTCGAGGTCAGCAGATAGGCGGTGACGACCCAACTCAGATGGTCGATACCGCCCAGTTCGGCCACGATCGTCGGCAACGCCGTAGAAACGATGGTCTGGTCCAGCGACGACAGCAGCAGCATCGTGGCAATCGCCGCAAGCAGAAGGCGCGGCGAACGGATCTGGTCATTCGTGGACGCGGAGGCAGGCATGTGCAGCCTTTTGCAAGTATGAAAAGCGGAGTGACGCCGCGCGGCTGCGCTGCGTCATTCCGCTGACATATCTATTGGATAATGGTGCCCAGAAGAGGACTCGAACCTCCACGCCTTGCGGCACACGGACCTGAACCGTGCGCGTCTACCAATTCCGCCACCTGGGCAGGTGTTCGTGAGCGGGGTGATTATCGACGCGCTCTGGCGAAGTCAACGGGGTCTGGTAACAATTTCCACGGCCATTTGCCTGCGGCACCCTTTACCCTTGTCGTGACTGGGGCATGGCGCTAATCAAAGGGCGGATTTCGTGAGCGAAAGGCGTGCGCCGATGTCGAAACTTGTCACCATTTTTGGCGGTTCAGGCTTTGTTGGGCGTTACATCGCCCGCCGCATGGCACAAGAGGGCTGGCGCGTACGCGTAGCGGTGCGGCGCGATAACGAAGCGCTTTTCGTGCGCACCTACGGCGACATCGGGCAAGTCGAGCCTGTGCGCTGCAACCTGCGCGACGATGCCTCGGTTCGGGGTGCCATGCAGGGGGCCGACGCGGTGGTAAACTGTGTCGGGATACTGGTGCGCGAAGGCAAGAACACCTTTGACGCGGTGCAGGTGCAAGGCGCAGCGCGCGTGGCACGGATTGCGGCGCAGTTGGGTGTGGCGCGGCTGGTGCACATCTCATCCTTGGGGGCTGCCACTTCAAGTGATTGCGCCTATGCCCGCACCAAGGCCGCGGGCGAAGCTGCGGTACGAACCGATTTCCCCTCAGCCGTGATCTTGCGGCCTTCGGTGATTTTTGGCCCCGAGGACAAGTTCTTCAACAAGTTCGCGATGATGGCGCGTTGGGGCGTGGTGCTGCCGGTTGTGGCGCCGAAAACCCGGATGCAGCCGGTCTATGTCGATGATGTCGCCAAAGCGGCGGTGCAGGCAGTGCTGGGCAATGCAAGCGGCACCTATGAGCTTGGCGGCCCCGACGTGATGACGATGCGTGCACTGATGCGCAAGATGCTCGGAGTCACCATGCGCAAGCGGCTGCTGTTCAATGTGCCGCATTGGATGGCCTATGCGATGGCGGCGTGGTTTGACAGCATCCAGTATCTTTGGGGTGGGTTGATAACCAACCGGTTGATGACGCGCGACCAGCTCAAGCTTCTTGGCCACGACAGCGTGGTGGGCGAACATGCGCGCGGTTTCGCCGATCTTGGCATCGAGCCGACCCCGATGGACGCCGTTTTGCCCAGCTATCTCTGGCGCTTCCGCGCATCGGGGCAATACGATTCGATCAAGGCTTCGGCGCGGAATCTGCACAATACCTAAGCCGTTCACCTGTCGCAGTTTCGTGCTGAACCGATGAGGCCAACGTGAATTATCTGAACGATATCGCGCTGGGCCTGATTGAAGGCATCACAGAGTTCTTGCCGATTTCAAGCACCGGGCACCTGCTTTTGGCAGAGCACTGGCTGGGTGCGCGGTCTGACAGCTACAATATCACGATTCAGGCTGGTGCGATTCTGGCGGTGACGCTGGTGTTCTGGCGCAGGATCGTGGCGCTGTTCAGCGGTTTGGACCAACCCGAAAACCGCGACTATCTCGGCAAGCTCACCGTCGCGTTTATGGTGACCGCAGTGCTTGGCCTTACGGCGAAAAAGCTCGGGTTCGAGTTGCCAACGCGCATCGCCCCCATCGCATGGGCGCTGGTGCTGGGCGGGATCTGGATGATTGTCGCCGAGAGATTCGCCGAGCGTTTGCCCGATAGCAGCGCAATCACGATGCGGGTGGCCATCGCGGTTGGGCTGGCGCAGGTGGTGGCGGGGGTATTTCCGGGCACGTCACGCTCTGCCGCGACGATTTTCGTGGCGATGCTGCTGGGCACGTCAAACCGTGCGGCCGCGACCGAGTTTGCGTTTCTGGTCGGCATTCCCACGATGTTCGCGGCCAGCGGCTACGAGATGCTCAAGCAAATCCGCGACGGCGCCGCGATGGAAAGCTGGACATCGCTCGGCGTAGCGTTTGCGGTTTCCACCGTTACAGCCTTTGTCGCGGTCAAATGGCTGCTGGGATATATTCGCACCCACCGCTTTACCGTCTTTGCGGTCTATCGCTTGGTTTTCGGTGGCTTTTTGTTGGTGCTATCCGCGGCCGGAATGCTGGGCTGACCTGCGCGCGTGGGCGCGAATCACTCGTGGCGCTGCGGGGGCATGAGGTATCGGCCGCGCTATATGGCATACATGCTGACCTTTTTTTCGAGATTTTGTGCGGACGGCGGCGGCGGTAGCAGCATTTATCGCATTTTAGGTCAGCATATCTGACTTTTAATTCCCTGCCACTCGCGGTAATTGGTGCGCACCCGGATCTTGCCCATTGGGAGGCGCGGCTATGGCCAAGCAACGTATGCTGAAATTCGTTAACCTCGCGCGCGAGATGCCGGAGAAGCGCGATCCTTCGGTGCGCACCACCGATTTCCAGGAAATCTATCGCGAGTTCGCTGCCGCCAAGTCTGCCGAGCAGGCCAGCCGCTGTAGCCAATGCGGTGTGCCCTACTGCCAGACGCATTGCCCCTTGCACAACAACATCCCGGACTGGTTGCGCCTGACCGCCGAAGGCCGCCTGCAAGAAGCCTATGAGCTGAGTCAGGCCACCAACACCTTCCCCGAAATCTGCGGGCGTATCTGCCCTCAGGATCGGCTTTGCGAAGGCAATTGCGTGATCGAGCAATCAGGGCACGGCACCGTGACGATTGGCGCGATCGAAAAATACCTTACCGATACCGCTTGGGACATGGGCTGGGTCAAGCCCATCCGCCCCGCCGCCGAACGCGCCGAATCGGTAGGCATCATCGGCGCGGGGCCCGCGGGGCTTTCGGCAGCCGACGTGCTGCGCCGCGCCGGGGTGCAGGTCACGGTCTATGACCGTAACGACCGCGCGGGTGGCCTGATGACCTACGGTATTCCCAGCTTCAAGCTGGAAAAAGACGTGGTAATGCAACGCATTGGCCAGCTGGAAGCGGCAGGGGTGCAGTTCGTGCTCAACTGCAATGTCGGTGTGGACCTGAGCTTTGATGCGATTCGGGGCCGCCACGATGCAGTGCTGATTGCCACCGGGGTCTATAAGACTCGCGAATTGGAAGGACCGGGCGCAGGTGCTTCGGGCATCGTGCGCGCACTTGATTACCTGGTCGCCGCCAACCGCAAGGATTTCGGCGATGAGGTCGAAGCCTTCGATTCGGGCGAGTTGAACGCGGCGGGCAAACGGGTGCTGGTGGTCGGCGGCGGCGACACCGCGATGGACTGCGTGCGCACCGCCATCCGCCAAGGCGCTGAATCGGTCAAATGCCTTTACCGGCGCGACCGCGCCAACATGCCGGGCAGCCAGCGCGAGGTGCAGAACGCCGAAGAAGAGGGCGTCGAGTTTGTCTGGCTTACGGTGCCGGTGGCCTTTGCGGGCACCCCGGTCAGCAAT
>NZ_JBFHIA010000219.1:0-5062 GCF_041596715.1 Phaeovulum sp. | reverse complement strand
CTTCCCCGAAGCTGTGGTGGTTGGGCCCGGCGGATTACTTTCGGTGAACTACCGGATGCTCGGGCTCGAAATGAAGGTCGTTCACTAACACCCAGAGATATAAAGCAAAAGGCGCGCCAGTGGCGCGCCTTTTCCGTTTTGACTTAGTGGGCAACCGTGCCCTGTGCGTCCGATTCCTTGCCGCGTGCGGCTTGTGCCGCCTCTTCGGCAAGTTCGTCCCAGACAATCGGCTCTGGCTCGCGCACCAGCGCACGCGCCAGAACCTCGCGCACATTCGACACTGGCACCAGTTCAAGCCCCGCTTTAACATTGGCCGGTATCTCTGCCAGATCCTTGGCGTTTTCTTGCGGGATCAGCACGGTCTTGATACCCCCCCGCAACGCCGCGAGCAGCTTTTCCTTCAGGCCCCCGATCGGCAGCACATGGCCGCGCAGCGTGACCTCGCCGGTCATCGCAACCTCGCGGCGCACCGCGATGCCGGTCAGCACCGAAACAATCGAGGTAACCATGGCGATGCCCGCACTCGGCCCGTCTTTGGGCGTGGCACCTTCGGGCACGTGCACGTGGATATCGACCTTCTCGAACACGGTCGGCTTTACCCCGATTTCGGGCGCGATCGAGCGCACGAAGCTTGAGGCGGCCTCAATCGATTCCTTCATCACATCGCCAAGCTTGCCGGTGGTTTTCATCCGGCCCTTGCCGGGCAGCTTCAGCGCCTCGATTTGCAGCAAATCGCCCCCTACCGAGGTCCAGGCAAGCCCTGTTACAACGCCCACCTGATCGGCCTCTTCGGCAAGGCCAAAGCGGTAGCGCGGCACGCCAAGGAAATGCTCGACCAGTTCTGGCGTCACATCGACCGTCTTGGTCTTGCCCTTGAGGATCTCGGTTACGGCCTTGCGCGCCATCTTGGCGATTTCGCGCTCTAGGTTCCGCACGCCCGCCTCGCGGGTATAGTGACGCAGGATCTCGGTCAGGGCACCGTCGCTGACTGAAAACTCGCCCTTCTTCAACCCGTGCGCCTTGATCTGCTTGGGCAGCAGGTGCTGGCGCGCGATCTCGCGCTTTTCATCCTCGGTATAGCCTTCGATCGGAATGATCTCCATGCGGTCCAAAAGCGGGCCGGGCATGTTGTAGCTATTGGCCGTAGTCAGAAAGAGCACGTTCGAGAGGTCATATTCGACCTCCAGATAGTGGTCGGTGAAGGTCGAGTTCTGTTCCGGGTCCAGCACCTCAAGCATGGCACTGGCCGGATCGCCGCGGAAATCCTGCCCCATCTTGTCGATCTCATCGAGCAGAATCAGCGGGTTGGTGGTTTTCGCCTTTTTCAGCGCCTGAATGATCTTGCCCGGCATCGAGCCGATATAGGTACGCCGGTGCCCGCGAATCTCGGATTCGTCGCGCACACCGCCCAAGCTGATGCGAATGAACTCGCGCCCCGTGGCGCGCGCCACCGAACGGCCAAGCGAGGTTTTACCCACGCCGGGCGGGCCGACAAGGCACAGAATCGGACCATGCAGCTTGGTCGAACGTGCTTGCACCGCAAGGTATTCGACGATCCGCTCTTTGACCTTTTCAAGCCCGTAGTGATCGGCATCCAGCACCGTTTCGGCTGCGGTCAGGTCTTTCTTGACGCGGCTTTTCACGCCCCACGGAAGTGCAAGCAGCCAGTCGAGGTAGTTGCGCACCACCGTCGCCTCGGCGCTCATCGGGCTCATGGCCTTTAGCTTTTTCAGCTCGGCCTGTGCCTTTTCGCGCGCCTCTTTCGAGAACTTGGTTTTCTTGATGCGCTCTTCCAGCTCGGCCAACTCGTTCTGGCCTTCTTCGCCGTCGCCCAGCTCGCGCTGGATCGCCTTCATCTGTTCGTTGAGATAGTATTCGCGCTGGGTGCGCTCCATCTGCGTCTTCACGCGCGACTTGATCTTTTTCTCAACCTGCAGCACCGACATTTCGCCCTGCATCAGGCCATAGACCTTTTCCAGCCGCTCTGACACGTTGAGCGTTTCCAGCAGATCCTGCTTTTGCGCAACTTCGATGCCGAGATGGCCCGAAACAAGGTCCGCCAACTTGGCTGCGTCTTGCGCCTCGGCAATCGCGGTCAGGGCATCTTCGGGGGTGTTTTTCTTGACCTTGGCGTAACGCTCGAACTCTTCGCCGACCGAACGCAGCAGTGCCTTGGTGGTGGCGCTGTCGCCTTCCACCTCGTGTAGCCATTCGGCGCGGGCTTCGAAGAAGCGGTCATTGGGCACGAACTCTGCAATCCGCACGCGCGTTTTGCCCTCGACCAGCACCTTGACCGTGCCATCAGGAAGCTTCAGCAATTGCAGCACATTGGCCAGAACGCCGGTGCGGTAGATACCCTCTGCGTCGGGGTCATCCACGCCGGGGTCGATCTGGCTGGCAAGCAGAATCTGGCGGTCTTCCGACATCACCGCTTCCAGCGCATGGACCGATTTTTCACGGCCCACGAATAGCGGTACGATCATGTGCGGAAACACCACGATATCGCGCAGCGGCAGTACCGGGTATGAAGTCGCGAGGATCTCGTTCATCTATATTCCTCTCTGGCAAAAGGCGTCGGCCCCGACCTCGGCAGCCTGACCTTTCCCACTGGTGTCCCAATATCTAGGGGTGCCAATGTTGCGTATCAACCCATCTTGGACAGCACTGCGCAAATTGACCAATGCGGCCTATCGCGCCAGCAGCAGTTCGACCCGCAGCCCACCCAACCGCGCGCTTTCGCCCAAGCGCAGCTCTCCGCCATGCGCGCGCGCCACATCGGCGGCAATGGCAAGCCCAAGTCCCACGCCCTGCCCGCTGTTCTGGTTGCGCGCGGCGTCCAGCCGGGTGAATGGGCGCAGGGCTTCGGCGTGATCTGCCTCGGCAATGCCGGGGCCGTCATCCTCTACCACGATCGACAGCCGATTGGCGCTGAGCCGCGCCGAAACCTCGGCCCGGCGGGCGTGGCGCGCGGCGTTGGCCAGCAGGTTTTCCAGCGCCCGCCGCACCGACTCGGGGCGAAAGGTCGCAAGCCCGTCACAGTCGACATCACGCAATTCGACCTGCTGGCCCGCGCGGCGCGCATCGGCCACCACCTCGGTCAGAAATGCCGCCGCGTCGCAGGCAACCGCCGGAGTATCGGCCGCATCAGCACGGGCGAACTCTAGGAAGGAATCGACCAGCTTGCCCATTTCGACGACATCACGTTCCATCGCCGCAACTTCAGGGCCCTCGGGCAACATCGAAAGGCCCAGTCGCAGCCGGGTCAGCGGCGTACGCAGATCGTGGCTGATACCGGAAAGCATCAGGGTTCGCTGCTCGATATGGCGCTCGATCCGCGCCCGCATCGCCAGAAAGGCAGCACCAGCGGCGCGCACTTCGGTAGCGCCGCGCGGCTGATAGGGCACAGTGCGGCCCTTGCCAAAGGCCTCTGCCGCCACCGCAAGCCGGGTGATCGGACGCAACTGATTGCGCAAAAAGGCATAGGCCACAAAGGTCATCAACGCCCCGGTAGCCAGCATCAACACCAGCAACTGATGCGGGTTTGAAACCGCCACGCGGCTTCGGCTGAACTCCAGCTGCATCGGCCCTTGCTGCGTGGAAAGCACCAGCCGCACGCGCCGCGGATCGCTGAGATCGACCAGCGTCAACGTGGCTATGTGCTCGCGCAGCACCGTCGCCATGGCCCGGCCAGAAAGGTCCAAGAACGAGCGTTTGGTGCCCTCCTCGGCCGCCACCGGAAGCGCCATCTCGAAGCCCAGCGGTATCGCCACGGCCCGCACCTCGGCTGCGGCGTCGCTCGGGTCCGCCGCGTTATCGGCCAAGCTAGCCAGATAGCTGATCTCGTAGGTCATCGACATTGTCATCTGCCGCGTCGCGCCTTCGAAATGGCGTTGCAGAAACACCACCGAGACGACAAGCTGAAGCACGACCACCGGCAGGATGAGGATCATCGCTGCGCGGCCGTATAACCCGTAGGGCAGCTTGCGCTTGAGCCATTGCGAGATTGAAACCATGCCCGCAGCCTAGTCGCTGCACCCGTCCGAGGAAAGTGCAAGATGCAAGCTTCCACCGCGCCATCAGCGCTTAGCCGCCCCGCCGAAGGGTTGCGCTGCCTGCTCGCATCGAACCCCTCGCCGATGACGCAAAAGGGCACCAACACATGGCTTTTGGGCGAAGGTGAGGTTGCGGTTATCGACCCCGGCCCCGCCCTGCCCGCACATCTGGCCTCGATTCTTGCAGCGCTGGCACCCGGCGAACGCATCACCCATATTTTTGTCACGCACGCGCATCTTGACCATTCCGGCCTCGCGCGCCCCTTGGCCGAGGCAACCGGCGCCCCGGTGCTCGCCTTTGGTGACGCACAGGCGGGGCGATCGGCGCGAATGCAGGCGCTGACCGCCGCCGGCCTTGTGCCGGGTGGCGAAGGGATCGATGCGGATTTCGTCCCCGACATAGCACTGGCCGATGGCGCGCGCGTTTCCGCTGCAAGCTGGGCGCTTGAGGCGCTGCATACGCCCGGCCATTTTGGCAACCACCTCAGCTTTCTGTGGCAAGGCTGCGCCTTCAGTGGCGATCATGTGATGGGTTGGGCCTCGACGCTGATCTCACCCCCCGATGGCGACCTTGCGGATTACCTCGCCTCGCTTGACCGGTTGGCCGCCGCCGCTCCTGCACGGCTGTTTTGCGGCCACGGCGCGCCAGTTGATGACCCCGCAGCGCGGATAGCCGAGCTTGCCCGCCACCGCCGCGACCGCAGCACACAGATCTTGGCGGCACTGGCCGAGGCCCCTTGCGACATCGCAACCCTCGTATCCCGCCTCTATGCCGACACACCCGCCGCCCTGCACCCCGCCGCCGCCCGAAATGTGCTGGCACATCTGATTGATCTTGAAGAAAATAAGCTAATTTCATCGCGGCACAACCCCGGCACGCCCCGCCGCTACACCCTGCGCTGACAAGCCTGCATTTTCCCTACAAAACCCTCTGGACGCCCCCCGAACCTGTCGCTATACAGCGCCTCGTGTTCCGGCGTAGCTCAGCGGTAGAGCAGTTGACTGTTAAT
>NZ_JBFHIA010000218.1:0-5082 GCF_041596715.1 Phaeovulum sp. | reverse complement strand
GAACACATGCGGACCTTGGCCTCTTTTACGCGGCAGCGCGGCGAAAATCCAAGCCTATTCGGCCGCAGATTGCAGTGGCGTGCCCCCTGCCCTGATGGCGGCAAGCAGCGCCTCGCGGCGGCTGGCGGCGGTGGCGGCGCTTGCCTCTTTCACAGGGCCGAAGCCGCGAATGGTTAGCGGCAGTTCGGCCAATTCGCGCAAGATCGGCAGCGTGGCGGGGGTGACGGCGGGCAGCAGTTCGGCCATGTCGCGTTCATATTGCGCGATCAGCGCGCGTTCCATCCGCCGTTCGGGGAAGCGGGCGAACGGGTCGAGCAAGGTGCCGCGAAGCGGTTTGAGCCGCGCGAGCAGCGCAAAGACGCGGCCCATCCACGGCCCGAAGCTGCGCTTGAGCGGGCGGCCATCGGGGCCTTTGCGCGAAAGGATGGGCGGCGCGAGGTGGTAGGTGATGTGCAAATCGCCTTCAAACTCGGCGCGCGCCTTGGCGGCAGTGGCAAGGTGCAGGCGCGCGACCTCGTATTCATCCTTATAGGCCAAAAGCTTGTGATAGCCCTTGGCGACAGAGAGGCGCAGGCTTTCAGGGGCGCTGGCCACAAGGGCACGGAAGCGGCGGGCCAGCGCCGCATTCTGGTATTGCGCAAGATGCGCGGCGCGGACCTCGATGGGGTCAGGCTCGGCCACCGGGCCAGCCGGTGCAAGAAGGCGCGCGGCATCGGCGGGAAAGGCCACGGCCCAGCGCCCAAGATCAAACGCGCGCTGGTTTGCCTCGGGGCCAGCGCCGTTCAGCACGATGGCGCGCGAGATCGCCTCGTAGCTGAGCGGCAGCAGACCCTGCTGCCAAGCGGCACCAAGCACCGCCATGTTGGAATAGATCGAATCGCCCAGCGCGGTGCGCGTAAGCTCTGACGCATCAAAGAAACCCACGCGTTCGCCCAGCCGTGCTTCAAGCGACAGGCGCAGCCGTTCGGTTGGCAGCCTGAAATCGCGGTTGCGGGTAAACTCGCCGGTAACAATCTCGTGGCTGTTGACCACAGCGCCGGTGCGCCCGCTGCGCATCAGGCCCAGTGTCTTGGCACCCGCCGTCACCACCAGATCGCCGCCGATCACGCAATCAGCCTCGCCCACCGCGACGCGAATGGCAGAGATGTCTTCGGGGCGGTTGGCAAGGCGCAGGTGGATGTGCACGGCACCGCCCTTTTGCGCGAGGCCCGCCATTTCCATCATACCCGCGCCCTTGCCATCGACATGCGCGGCCATGGCAAGCACCGCGCCCACGGTCACGACGCCGGTTCCCCCGACACCGGTGATGACCACGTTGTGGGTGCCGTTGATCGCGGGCAGCGTGGGTTGCGGCAGATCTGGCATCGCCACAGTGGCGGTGGCCGCCTTGCGCAGCTTGGCCCCCGCAACGGTCACGAACGAGGGGCAAAACCCCTTGAGGCAACTGAAGTCCTTGTTGCAGCTGGATTGGTCGATGGCGCGTTTGGTGCCAAGCGGCGTTTCGACCGGCACGATCGACACGCAATTCGATTGCACCCCACAATCGCCGCAGCCTTCGCAGACGTCAGTGTTGATGAACACGCGGCGGTCAGGGTCTGGGAAGGTGCCGCGCTTGCGGCGGCGGCGCTTTTCAGCGGCGCAGGTTTGCACGTAGACGATGGCAGAGACGCCGGGGGTTTTTTCCAGCCGTTCCTGCACCTGCATCAGCGCGGCACGTTCGACCTTTTCAATGCCTTCGGGGAAGCTGGCAAGATCGACGGCTTCCTTTTCGTCGTAGACGACGATGATGGGCGAAACCCCCATCGCCTGTATTTCGCGGGTGATCTGTTGCGCGGTCAGCCCGCCTTCGTTGGCCTGCCCGCCGGTCATCGCCACCGCGTCGTTGAACAGGATCTTGTAGGTGATGGTGGTGCCTGCCGCGAGTGCCGCGCGAATCGCCTGCACGCCCGAGTGGTTGTAGGTGCCATCGCCAAGGTTCTGGAACACATGCGCGCGGGTGGAAAACGGTGCTTCACCGATCCAGTTGGCACCCTCGCCGCCCATATGGGTGAAGCCTTGGGTATCGCGGTCCATCCACTGCACCATGTAGTGGCAACCGATCCCCGCATAGGCGCGCGCGCCTTCGGGCAAGCGGGTGGAGGTGTTGTGCGGGCAGCCCGAGCAGAACCACGGGGTGCGGGTGGCGATTTCGGGCGCGTTGTCGGCGCGGCGCACCTCGGCGATGCGGGCAAGGCCCGCTTGCACGTCGGCGGTGGCGCGGCCTTCCTCGATCAGCACCTGACCGATCTTTTCGGCAATCATCACCGGGTCGAGCGCATAGCGGGTGGGAAACAGCTCTTCGCCGGTGACTGCGTGTTTCCAGCCGTAAACGCGGCGGCCACGGCGTTTATCGAAAATGGCTTCCTTGACCTGCACCTCGATCAGCTTGCGCTTTTCTTCGACGACGACGATCAGCTCCAGCCCCTCGGCCCATTCGGAGAACGATTTCACGTCCATCGGGAAGGTCTGGGCAACCTTCCATGTGGTGATGCCAAGGCGCGTAAGTTCATCCGCCTCTAGCCCCAAAAGCGCGAAAGCGTGGACAAGATCGAGCCAGTTCTTGCCCGCCGCGACAAAGCCGATTTTCGCGCCGGGCGCGCCGTGCATACGCTTGTCGATCCGGTTGGCGCGGGCAAAAGCCTCGGCGGCAAAACGCTTGTGGTCGATCATCCGCGCTTCTTGCGCCACCGGCGTGTCGCCAAGGCGGATGTTGAGCCCGCCTTGCGGCATTGGAAAATCGGGCAGCTTGAAGCTGGTGCGGAACGGATCGCCATCGACAACGGCGGTGGCCTCGACCGTGTCCTTCATGGTCTTGAGCCCGACCCAGACCCCGGCAAAACGCGAGAGCGCATAGCCGTAATGGCCAAGGTCCAGAATCTCTTGCACGCCCGCGGGGGAAAGCACGGGGATATAGGCATCGACCATCGCCCAATCGGATTGGTGCAGCACGGTCGAAGATTCGCCGGTGTGGTCATCGCCCATCGCCATCAGCACGCCGCCAAAGGCCGAGCTGCCCGCCATGTTGGCATGGCGCATCACGTCGCCTGTGCGGTCCACGCCCGGCCCCTTGCCATACCACAGCGCGAACACCCCCTGATGCCGCCCCTCGCCGCGCAGTTCGGCCTGCTGGGTGCCCCAAATCGCGGTAGCGGCAAGGTCTTCGTTCAGCCCCGGCTGAAAGGTGACGTTGGCTGCGGTCAATTCGCGCACGGCACGCTGCATCTGAAGGTCCACCGCGCCAAGCGGGCTGCCGCGATAGCCTGTAACATATCCCGCGGTATCAAGCCCCGCCGCGCGGTCGCGCGCCGATTGCGCCAGCATCAGGCGCACCAATGCCTGTGTGCCATTCAGCAGCACCGGTGATTTGGAAAGATCGAATCGATCAGCCAGAGAAATATCTTGCTTGGCCATCAGGCCCCCCCCTAGAAGCATGCAGCTATCGCATGATAGGTCAAAAAAGCTGACCTACAAAGCAGAAAACCGTGGTATACACATTTGTCAATTTTGCGCAGTGTGGGTAAGGCGCGAAGCGAAAATGTTCACGGAAAAGATATCGGTATTTGAATATGCACACGATGGACTGGGACAAGCTGAGAATATTCCATGCGGTGGCGGACGCCGGGTCGCTGACCCACGCCGGGGACGCGCTGCACCTGTCGCAGTCTGCCGTCAGCCGCCAGATTCGCGCGCTTGAGGAAAGCCTAGGCACCACGCTGTTTCACCGCCACGCACGCGGGCTGATTCTGACCGAGCAGGGCGAGTTGCTGTTCGATGCAACCGCGACCATGGCCCGCAAGCTCGATTCGGCTGCCGCGCGCATCCGCGACAGCGAAGAAGAAGTGTTCGGCGAATTGAAGGTTACCACCACCACCGGGTTTGGGACGCTTTGGCTGGTGCCGCGTCTGGTGAAGCTTTACGAGCGCTACCCCGACCTCAAGGTGGATCTGATGCTTGAAGAGCGGGTGCTTGATCTGCCGATGCGCGAGGCCGATGTCGCGATCCGCATGAAGGAACCAAGTCAGGCCGATCTGATCCGCAAGCGGTTGATGAATATACGGATGCGACTTTACGCCTCGCCCGAATACATCGCGCGGGCGGGTAGCCCGCTGCGGCTGGAGGAGCTGAGCGAACATCGCCTGATCTGCCAGAACCCTGTAACGCCGCAGGTTGCCGCCGGGGCAAACCTTTCAAACATGCTACTTTCCTACAACATCCCCTCGTCGCTGACGATCAACAACTACTTCGGCGTGCTGCAAGGGGTGCTCAATCACATCGGGATTGGCGTCTTGCCCGACTATCTGACTGAGGATTTTCCGCATCTGGTGCGGGTGCTGCCCGAGATCGAGTCGGTCGAAGTCCCGGTTTTTCTTGCCTATCCCGAAGAGCTGCGGCAATCACGCCGGGTCTCGGCGTTCCGCGACTTTGTTCAGGAAGAAATCATGGCCTATCGGCGCCGCCAATCCGAAGGCGCGGCAGGCTCTGATTGAGGTGAGGCATACGGGCAACGCATGGCTGCCATGATGCAGTCGCAGCATTTTACCCTTGAACCGTTCTCACCCTGCACATAAATCGGGCGAAGAAGACGGTGGTTCGAGGAAACTCTCATCGGCTTCTACCTCCCTGTTGGACTTGGGCCGAGCTTTTGCTCGGCCTTTTTTTTCGCCATCCGGCACGCTGGGCGATTCTGCGCTTTCCCGATGCGGGGCGCTGATTTATGACGCGGGCAGGTTGCCGGGGGAAAGCCAAGATGGACGAGCCGAAAATCACGCCAGAGCTGGTTGCTGCGCACGGGATGAAGCCCGACGAATACGAGCGCCTGCTGGAGATCATCGCGCGCGAGCCGACTTTCACCGAGCTGGGGATCTTCTCGGCGATGTGGAACGAGCATTGCAGCTACAAATCCTCGAAGAAATGGCTGCGCACGCTGCCCACCAGCGGGCCGCAAGTGATCTGCGGGCCGGGCGAAAATGCGGGTGTCGTGGACATTGGCGATGGGCAGGCGGTGATCTTCAAGATGGAGAGCCACAACCACCCGAGCTACAT
>NZ_JBFHIA010000217.1:0-5163 GCF_041596715.1 Phaeovulum sp. | reverse complement strand
GGCGGGGTTTCGGCGGTGCTGCCGGTCGATCTGGTCATCCCCGGCTGCCCGCCCAGCCCCAAGGCGCTGCTGACCGGGCTTCTGTCACTGCTGGACGCGGCAGAGGGCAAACGCGCCTGAAACCTCAGCGCGGCCCGGGCGCAGGCAAAGGCCGCCCTTCCAGTATCGTTTCCATCGAGAAAAAGCCCGTCACCTTTTCCAGATCAACGCTGGCGATCAGGGTCTGATAAACGCGGTCATAGCCCGACATGCCGGTGGTGACGATTTTCAGCAGATAGTCCCAGTCGCCGCCGATCCGATGCAACTCCACGATCTCGGGAATGGCCTCGACTCGCTGGCGAAAATTGCGCGCCCATTCGGCGTTGTGGTGGCGTGTGCGCACCATCATGAACACGGTCAGATCCAGCCCCAGCGCCTTTGCCGCGATTCGTGCGGTGGTGCCCCGTAGCACACCGCTTTCGTTCAACCGCTGCACCCTGCGCCAGCAGGCGTTTTGCGAAAGCCCCACCTGCTCGGCCAGCGCGCGTTGCGACAGCGAACCGTCGCGTTGCAACGCGGCGATGATCTGTTGGTCAAAATGGTCCATTTTCGCCTCTTAACTGCGCAGGTGAACGAATATACCTGCTTATAACGGTGCAAAAGCAAGAGCAATTGGGCAAAACATAGGTCAAACTACATGCAACTTCCAGCATGCCGAAAGCCCACGCAATGACCGATGCTTCCTCTTTCTTTCCCCGTTTCCGCGCCAACCTTGGGGCGGGCGATATTCGCGCCGTGCTACACGAGGCCGAAATTGGCCGCGATCTGGGGTTTCAGGGGCCTTTCGGGCCGCAAAAACTGCTTTATGCCGATTACGTGGCCTCGGGCCGGGCGCTGATGCCGATTGAACTGACGATGCTGACCGAAGTATTGCCGATCTACGCCAACAGCCATACCGAAGCCTCGTATTGCGGCGCGCGTATCACAGCACTGCGCGGCGCGGCGCGGGCGCGGGTGGCCGAACTTTGTGGTGCCGGGCCGGAACACGCAGTCATCTTTGCGGGCTCGGGGGCTACTGCGGGGCTCAATCGGCTGGTGCATCTGTTGGGCGTGCAGCAGGCGGTCGAAGCGGGGCAAGAGGTTACGGTGCTAACCGGCCCTTACGAACACCACTCCAACATCCTGCCCTGGCGCGAAAGCGGCGCGCGCGTGGTCGAGATCGCCGAGGCCGAAACCGGCGGCCCCTGTATGGCAGAGCTTGACGCCGCCTTGGCCGAGGCACACGGGCTGGTGATCGGTGCCTTTTCGGCGGCTTCCAACGTCAGCGGCATCCTGACCGACGTGGCAGCCGTCACCCGCCGCCTCAAGGCAGCAGGCGCGCTTGCGATCTGGGACTATGCGGGCGGCGGCCCCTATTTGCCGATCTCGATGCAGCCCGCGCCGGGGGTCGAAATCGACGCCATAGCGCTTTCGCCGCACAAGTTCGTCGGCGGCCCCGGCGCATCCGGCTTGCTGTTGATCCGCCGCGACGCGGTGCGCGCCAGCCGCCCCACCTTTCCCGGCGGCGGCACAGTGCGCTTTGTCTCGCCCGAGGCGCATGACTACCTTTCCGACGTGGTTGACCGTGAAGAGGCAGGCACGCCCGGAATACTCGGCGATATCCGCGCAGCGCTGGTGCTTGAGGTGAAAGACGCAGTCGGGCAATCCGTCATCGACGCGCGCAACCGCGAACTGGCAGCACGCGGCATCAAGGCCTTTGCCGACACGCCCCGGTTGCGGCTACTGGGCCGCACCGATTGCGCGCGCTTGCCGATCTTTTCCTTCATGCTGTCCGATGGCGCGGGTGGCTATCTGCACCCGCAACTGGCCACCCGGCTGCTCAGCGACGGTTTCGGCGTTCAGGCGCGCGGCGGCTGTGCCTGCGCCGGGCCTTACGGGCACCGCCTGCTTGGCATCGACGCTGCCACCTCGCGCCGCCTGCGCGAAGCGATTTTGGCGGGTGACGAGGTTGACAAGCCCGGCTTTGTGCGCGTGAACCTGAGCTTCCTGATGGGTGAAGACGATGTCGCGCGCGTGCTCGATGCGCTGGCCGCGCTGCCTTCATTTGCAGATCAGCACAAGGGCCGCTACGCGTGGCAAGCCGAGGCTGGGGTGTTCGAACCGGCCTGAACGCCCTAGCGGCGGCGCAAAGAGCCTACGCCAAAGGTCGTGTCGGTTTCGATCAGATTGACTCGCATCCTGCCATCTCCGACCGGCACATAGTAAAGCCGGAAGGGAAAGGCCACCTTGTCGGCCATCTCGTTCTCGCTAAAGCCCGCCAGGCGGCGGTATTCGCCCGCGCAGACGATACCGTCATCCGCAACCACCGGCTTGCTCAGCGTGATCTGCGAGCGGCGCTTGCCGTCGAACATCTGCACCTCCAGCGTGCAGGCCTCGGCGACGGGCACATCGCGCAGGGTCGCGTAAAGCGCGGTCAGCGGGTCCACCGTGCCGCCCTGTGTTTCGGGCTTCACGTCGGTTTGCTGCGGCTCGCGCGGCGGGTTGTAAACCTTAACCTGTGGCACGCCGGCGCGGTATTCCATCGTCGATTCCGAAACCCGCTTTCCGGTATCGGCCACCTCTGAATAGTAGCTTGGCGTGTAGCGGCCATTCTTGGTCGTGCCTTCGGACTCGGCCACGTATTTCACCTTGCGCACCAGCCGGATCAGCCCTGCGCTTTCAAGCGTGCCATTGGCGCTGTAATGTGTGCCCTCAACGGTTCCGGTCAGCGTCAAGCGCCCGGCGCGGATGCCTTTAAGCACGACATCGAAAACGATCAGATCGGTCTGTTCCACTGCGGGTGCCGCCCCCGGCACGATAGCCAGCATCCCCGCCAAAAGCGCGGCGCTCACGCCGCTCCGGCACCTGCTAAACGCATTCATGCGTTTCGACCTCACCTTTATGCCGCGAAATCGGCGCTGACACTGGACATACACGCCCCAAAGCGGGCATGAAACCCCCGAGCCCGTCAACTGTTATGACGGTTTCGTCAAGCTGACGAGGAGCGCCGGATGCAGCATCCAGACCCTGCAAAAACCGTGCTGGCGGGCGACCGCCGCGCCCTTGCTCGTGCCATCACCTTGATAGAAAGTGGGCGCGCCGATCACCGGGCAGAGGCGACCAAGCTGCTGGAAGTGCTTGCAAAATCTGGGCGGCAGGCGCTGCGCATCGGGCTTTCCGGCACCCCCGGCGTCGGCAAATCGACCTTCATCGAGGCCTTCGGGCTGATGCTGACGGGGCAGGGCCTGCGCGTCGCGGTGCTGGCGGTTGACCCTTCCTCGGCGCGCTCGGGCGGCTCGATCCTCGGCGATAAGACGCGCATGGAACGCCTTGCCCGCGACCCCCTTGCCTTCATCCGCCCCTCGCCCAGTCAGGCGCAACTGGGCGGCGTCGCGCGCCGCTCGCGCGAGGCGGTGGCGCTGTGCGAGGCGGCAGGCTTTGATGTGGTGCTGATCGAAACCGTGGGCGTCGGCCAGTCTGAAACGCTGGTGGCGGAAATGACCGACCTCTTCGTGTTGCTGCTCGCGCCCGGTGGTGGTGACGAATTGCAGGGTGTCAAACGCGGCATCATGGAAATCGCCGATCTGATATTGGTCAACAAGGCCGATGGCGACCTGCGCCCCGCCGCCCTGCGCACGCTGGCCGATTACGCAGGCGCCCTGCGCCTGCTGCGCCGCCGCCCACAAGACCCCGAGGGCTTTCCCAAGGCGCTGGCGGTTTCAGCGCTGGCAGCGCAAGGCCTAGCCGCCGCTTGGGCCGAAATGCAAGCGCTTGCCACATGGCGGCGCGACCACGGCCATTTCACCGCCCGCCGCGCCGAACAGGCCCGCGCTTGGTTCGAGGCCGAGGTCCGCGCAGGGCTCCTCGCCCGCCTGACCGATGACCCCGCCGCCCGCGCCGCCCTCGCCCACCTAGGCGACGCCGTAGCCGAGGGCCGCGCAACCCCTGCGGCGGCGGCGGCAGAGATGCTGGCAAAACTGGAATAGCGCGGGCAAAAGCGAACCGTCCGCTCTACCGTATGCCATCATAGGCTAATTCCCCCGCCGCACCCGCAAACCGGGCCGCGCCCCGCGCCCACGATACCCCCTTCCGCGCTCCCCCGTGCCGCGCTATATGCCGCGCCATGACCCAGCTAGATCGCATCCGCAATTTCTCCATCGTGGCCCATATCGACCACGGCAAATCCACGCTCGCTGACCGGCTGATCCAGTCGACCGGCACCGTGGCCGACCGCGATATGAAGGCGCAGATCCTCGACAGCATGGATATCGAGCGCGAGCGCGGTATCACCATCAAGGCACAGACCGTGCGGCTGGAATACAAGGCGCGCGACGGGCACACCTATACGCTCAACCTGATCGACACCCCCGGCCACGTTGACTTTGCCTACGAAGTGTCCCGCTCCATGCGCGCCGTTGAAGGCTCGCTTCTGGTGGTCGATGCAAGCCAAGGCGTCGAGGCGCAAACCCTTGCCAACGTCTATCACGCGCTGGATGCAGGCCACGAAATCGTGCCCGTGCTGAACAAGATCGACCTGCCCGCGGCCGAGCCTGAACGGGTCAAGCAGCAGATCGAGGATGTGATCGGGCTTGATGCCCACGACGCGGTGCTCATTTCCGCCAAATCCGGCCTCGGCATCCCCGACGTGCTGGAGGCGATCGTCACGCGCTTGCCCGCCCCCAAGGGCGACGCCACAGCCCCGCTCAAGGCGATGCTGGTGGACAGCTGGTATGACAGCTACCTTGGCGTCGTGGTGATGATCCGCGTCATGGATGGCTCGGTGAAAAAGGGCGACCGCATCAAGATGATGCAAACCGGCGCCGTTTACGGCATCGATCGGCTCGCCGTGCTGCGCCCGCAGATGGTCGAGATCGGTGAACTCGGCCCGGGCGAGATCGGCGTTTTCACCGCCAGCATCAAACAGGTGCGCGATACGCGGGTGGGCGACACCATTACCCATGAACGCCGCCCCTGCGCAACGGCGCTGGCGGGCTTCAAACCCTCGCAACCCGTGGTGTTCTGCGGCCTTTTCCCGGTGGACGCTGCCGATTTCGAACCGCTGCGCGACGCGATCGAAAAGCTCACGCTGAACGACGCCTCCTTTACTTCCGAGATGGAAACCTCTGCCGCCCTTGGCTTTGGCTT
>NZ_JBFHIA010000216.1:0-5178 GCF_041596715.1 Phaeovulum sp. | reverse complement strand
GTGGCGGAGCCGAAGGGATTCGAACCCTCGAGACGGTTCCCCGTCTGCGCCCTTAGCAGGGGCGTGCCTTCGACCACTCGGCCACAGCTCCGTTGCCCCGTTTAATGAAGGGCTTTGCGGGGGGCAAGCGGAAAGGCGAGGCGGGCTGTGTATGGATGGCGTGCCGAAGTGTTTTTTCGTGAAGGGATGCGGTCGGGCAGGGGCGTTTGCTTCAAAAGTGCGTTGCGCGAGGCACCGGGGGGCTGGGCCGGGGCCGTGCGGGTGGGTTCCCGCGCCCCCTTGCGCCGGGCTGCGATTGCCCCGAAACTCAGCGCCATTGCGAAAGGCGCCCGATGATTACCCCTGACCCCAGCCTGCGTGCGGCCCCGATGCCCGAAGATGCCGACCGTGCCCTGCGCCCGCAGGTGCTGGAGGAGTTTGTCGGTCAGCAAGAGGCGCGCGCCAACTTGCGGGTATTTATCGATAGTGCCCGGATGCGCGGGCAGGCGATGGATCACACGCTGTTTCATGGCCCCCCCGGTCTGGGCAAAACCACGCTTGCGCAGATCATGGCGCGCGAATTGGGCGTCAACTTTCGTATGACGAGCGGCCCGGTGCTGGCAAAGGCGGGCGATCTGGCCGCGATTCTGACGAACCTCGAGCCGCGCGATGTGCTGTTCATCGACGAGATTCACCGCCTTTCACCCGCGGTGGAAGAAGTGCTCTATCCGGCGATGGAAGATTTCGAGCTGGATCTGGTGATCGGCGAGGGGCCTGCGGCGCGCACGGTGCGGATCGAGTTGCAGCCCTTTACTCTAGTTGGTGCCACCACGCGGCTGGGGCTGTTGACCAACCCGCTACGCGACCGGTTCGGTATTCCTACCCGGCTGGTGTTTTATTCCGAGGACGAGCTTGAGTTGATCGTGGCGCGGGGCGCGCGGCTGCTTGGCATACCCGCTGAACCCGCAGGCACGCGCGAGATCGCGCGGCGCGCACGTGGCACGCCACGTATCGCGGGGCGGCTTTTGCGGCGTGTGGTGGATTTTGCGCTGGTCGAAGGCGATGGGCGGCTGACCCGCGAAATCGCTGACAGCTCACTTACCCGGCTTGGGGTGGACGGAATCGGCCTCGATGGGGCCGACCGGCGCTATCTGATGCTGATTGCAGAACACTACGGCGGCGGGCCGGTGGGGGTTGAAACGCTTTGCGCGGCCCTTTCGGAAAGCCGCGATGCGATCGAGGAAGTGATCGAGCCGTTCTTGCTGCAACAAGGTCTCGTGCAGCGCACCCAGCGCGGGCGTGTGCTAGGGGCGCGGGCATGGGCGCACCTTGGGTTGGCGGCACCGCGTCTGGCGGGGTCGGGCGATTTGTTTGATTCAGAGGGGGAGGCGTGATGCGCGCGTGGATGGCAGCAGTGCTTGTGGCGTTGGCGGCAAGCGCGGCGGTTGCCGATGGCGCGGACGAATGGGTTGGAAAACACGCGGTCGATCTGCTCAACGCGCCCGAAATGGAGCCTTCTCTTGCGGCGCTGGTGGGGGCGGAGGCATTGGCCGAGATACGCGAGGTTGTGGTTGTCGGGGCAGAGATGGTTGTCGATGGCGAATGGGTGGCGGGCTTTGGCTGCATGGCACAGGTCTGCGCCGATGCATATGGCGCGGTAGCAATATCAGCGCGAGACGGGCGGCTGATTGTGGCGATGCGTCGCGCAGATGGCCCGGCGCGGCTTTGGGGTGAACTTGGCCGTGCCTTGCCGGGTGCGGTGTTGCAGGTTCTTGCCGGGAAATAGGACGCATAGAGGCATTTGGGGGCGGTAGTGCAGGCAGGCGAGGTCGAGCAGTTTTTCCAGCAGAACGGGGCGTATCGGTTTGCGCGCTGGGGGCGGCCGATCGTGCCGGTGGTGTTTGGCGTCGATGACGCCTCACTCGCGCTGGTCAAAGGCGGTATCGAGGCGGTGGTGCTGCTCGCCGGGCACAAAATGGCCGAAACCGACCCCGAGCTTGGTGCCAACCTGCTGCTGTTCTTTCTGCGCGATTGGGATGAGTTGACCGCGGTTCCGGGGCTGTCGGAAATGCTGGGCGATGTGCCCTCGCTGGTGGCCCGGTTGCAGGCCCGCGGTGCGAACCAGTATCGCACCTTCCGGTTTGATGACGGTGGCGCGATCAAAGCCTGCTTTGCCTTTGTGCGGATGGATGCGGCGCTTGCCGATCTGCCGGCCGAAACGGTGGCTTTGGGGCAGGCGGTTCATGCGATCCTCGCTTGGGGCGAGGGCGCGTTTGCCGAACGCCCCGCACTGGTTGATGCGCAGGGTGCCGCCGCGCTGCACCCCGAAGTGGCGGCACTGATCCGCGCGGCTTATGACCCGCTGCTGCCCAACGCCGCCGCTGATGCAAGCCACGCGCTGCGGCTCGCGGCGCGGGTGCTGTAACCGGGTGCTTGCCAATCTGGCCCCCCCGTCGCAGTCTGGCGCCGGCACGGAGGCTTGCGCATGACCCATCGGTTCGATCTGCGGATCTATTACGAAGACACGGACCTTGCAGGCATCGTCTACTACGCGAACTACCTGAAGTTCATCGAGCGCGGGCGCAGCGAGTGGATCGCGGCTCTGGGTGTGGATCAGATGGCGCTTCGGCGCGATGCCGGTGTGGTATTCGCGGTGCGCCGGGTAGTGGCAGATTACCTCAAGCCCGCGCATTTTGGCGAAAATCTTAGCGTCGTCAGCAGCCTGACCGGGGTTACGGGCGCGCGTTTCGAGATGGCGCAACAGGTTTTGCGCGGTGACGAAGTGCTTTTTTCTGCCGACGTCACCTGCGTCTGCATCGGTGCCAATGGCGCTGCCGCGCGGATTCCGGCGGAAATTCGCCACCTGCTTGCGCAAGATCTGGTCTAGGGCGGCGCGAAACTGCCAAAATGACGCAGATGTGTTGGCTTTCCTCTTCACCGTGTGTAATTTGACTGCCAATGAGAGCCACGTGAATGTGGCCTAACAGGCGAGCAGAGATCCATGGAACCTAACGTCCTTGCCGCGGCGCAAGAGATCGACTTTTCGTTGCTGGCCATCTTTGGCCGCGCCTCGTTCACAGTGCAGCTGGTGATGCTGCTATTGACGCTGGCAAGCTTCTGGTCGTGGTCGATCATTATCCGCAAGTTCATCGCATACCGCTTTGCGCGGCGCGAAGGGGCGGTGTTCGACCGCGCCTTCTGGTCGGGCGAGCCGCTCGATGAATTGTTTGACGCGATCGGGCCTGCGCCAAGTGGCGCTTCGCAAAAGATTTTCGCGGCGGGCATGCTGGAATGGCGGCGCAGCCACCGGCAGGACGGTGGGCTGATTGCAGGGGCGCAGGCGCGCATCGACCGCAGCATGGATGTGGCGATTGCCAAGGAAAGCGAGCGGCTTGACGCAGGCTTGCCGTTTTTGGCCACGGTCGGGTCTACCGCGCCCTTCGTGGGGCTTTTCGGTACGGTCTGGGGCATCAAGGTGGCGTTCGAGGGTATCGCAATGTCGCAAAACACCTCGCTCGCCGTGGTTGCTCCGGGTATTTCCGAGGCGCTGATGGCAACCGGCCTTGGCCTGCTTGCCGCAATTCCGGCGGTGGTGGCCTACAACAAGCTTTCCGCCGACAGCGACCGCATCCGGGCGGGCTACGAAGCCTTTGCCGATGAGTTTGCCACGATCCTGTCGCGCCAGCTGGATGCGGACTAAGCCATGGGCGCGGGAGTCATGAGCAAGGAAAGTGGCGGCGGGCGGCGCAGACGGCGCTCCTCGCATCGCCGCCGCGCCGCGATGAGCGAAATCAACGTCACGCCATTTGTCGATGTGATGCTGGTGCTGCTGATCATCTTCATGGTCGCAGCGCCGCTATTGACCGTCGGCGTGCCGCTGGAGTTGCCAAAGACCGCCGCGCGTGCCGTGCCGGCCGAGCAGGAAGAACCGCTGACGATTTCGCTGACGCTCGACGGGCAGATCATGGTGATGAACACCATGGTGCCGGATGACGAACTGATCGCAAGGCTGCGCGCAGTCGCGGCAGAGCGCACTTCGGACAAGCTGTACCTGCGCGCCGACGGAGCGATTGCCTATGAGCGCGTGGTGCAGGTGATGGGGGCGCTGAACAACGCAGGTTATTCCAACATCGTGCTTGTGACCGATGCGGGCGGCCCGGGATTCGCCGGGCAGACCGCGCCGGCGAACTGAAACAGGTCAGGCAGCAAACGCCGATGGACAAGGCAGACAGGATCGGCACGGGCCTTTCGGCGGCGCTCCATTTGGGGGTGATCGCCTGGGTGGCTTTTGGCGGCGCGCTGTTTCGCCCCCGGCACGAGCCGCCAGTGCGCATGACCGAAGTTTCGGTGATATCCGAGGCGGAATATGCGGCGATGACAGCGGCGGCCCCGCGCCCGACTGAAGCCCCGCAAGAGGTTCCGCCCGCGCCGCAGGCCGATGCCGCCACCGAGACCCCCACCGCCGAGACTCAGCCGACCGTGACACCGCAAGCCGATCCTTTGCCCGAGCCGCAGGCCGAAGCAGAGCCGACGCCGCCAGAGGTTGTGCCTGAACCGCTTGTCGTGCCCGAAACGACCGTAGAGCAGCCGATCGCGCCGACGATTGAGGCACCACCCGCGTTGATCCCCGAACTCAGCCCAACCACGGCACCACGCCCGGTGCAGCGCGTCGCCCCCACGCCTTCCGAGGCGCCGCCGCCCGATGTTGCGGTGTCGGAAACCTCGGTTGCCGCCGTGGCCCCGGAGCCTAGCCCCGAGGCCGAGCCCGAGCCAGAGCCGCAGCTTGCCGCCGAGGCACCGCCCGAAGCGACCACACAGATCGTGACCGAGGCAACCGAAACAGCCGAGGCACCTAGTGCTGCGCCTACCAGTGCGCCGCGTCCGGCAAAGCGCCCGACCCGCACCGAGCCCGTCGTCGCTGCCACAACGCCCCAAGCGCCCGCAACACCCGCGGCCCCCGCTGCTGCGGTGGACCCGCTGATGGCCGCATTGGCCGAGGCGCAGGCACCCACAGCCACGCCCGGCACCGGCGGTGTCGGCAACGCACCATCGGGGCCACCGCTGACCGCGGGCGAGCTTGGCAATCTGCGCAGTGCGATCAGCGCCTGCTGGACGGTTGGTGCCGCCTCGACGGAAACACTGCGCAGCATCGTCACCGTCGGCATTACCATGACGCCGGGGGGCGAAGTCGAATCAGTG
>NZ_JBFHIA010000215.1:0-5193 GCF_041596715.1 Phaeovulum sp. | reverse complement strand
GTTGTCAAAGCAGGATTCGGCGCGATAATCGGGATGCGCGCGCCATGTTGTGTCATGCAAAAGGCATGCGGCCCGGACCAGCCGCAACCGTTCTGGCGTTGCATCTGCGAAGAGAGGCAGGATGAAGGCAAAGAGTTTTTTACCAAAACCCGGGGCGCGCGCCATGCTGCGCTCGGCGTGACGGCAAGCCTCGATCAAAGGGTCGCGGCGACGCAGCCGGTCTGGCATCTGCTCGTAAAGCATTCCTTCGCGGATGCCGTAAGAGGAAACAGCAAGCTCTTTTGGGGCGAGGGTTTCCACCAGTTGTCGCAACACCATGCTGGCCAAGGGCACCAGTTCCATCCGCGCAAGCGAGGTTCCAGTGCGCGAGCGCAACGCGTCGATGTCGTTCTCTGCGATCCAGTCGATGGTTGCCACCACGTCCTCGGGCGTCATGCGGTATTCATGCAGCACCGTCATCGGATAGCGCCGCCGTTCCATATCCAGCCGTGCAATGGCGCGCCATGAGCCGCCAACCAGATAGATGCGCGGATGGTTGCGCCCCATCCGTTCGGCCATGTCTTCCACGATTTCGGCAACGTGGCGCTTTGCGCCCTCGATACCGCCCTTTACCTGTTGCAACTGAAATGGCCCAATCGGGGCAGAAGTTCGAAGCCCAACTTTACCATCTGCAACAATTGCCAATTCCATCGAGTTGCCGCCCATGTCGCAGACAAGGCCCTCGGCCTCGGGCCAGCCAAGCAGCACGCCCTGCGCTGAAAGCCGCGCCTCTTCCTGCCCGTCGATGATCCAGAGCCGAAGCCCGGTCTCTTTTTCGACTTGCCGGGCAAAATCGACCCCGTCTTTGGCATCGCGCACGGCGGCTGTGGCCACACAGCTGAGCGGGGCGGCACCCATGTCGCGCGCCAATGTCGCGAATCGCTTGAGCGCCGCCATAGCCCGCTCGCGCCCGCGCGGATTGAGCACACCGGACTCGGCCATGCCTTGCCCCAGCCCCGCCATCACCTTTTCGTTGTAGAAATATGCAGGGCTGCGCGCTGCGCCGTCAAACACCACCATCCGCACCGAGTTCGAACCGACGTCAACCACACCAACGCGACTGAGCGCGCGCACCGAAGGGTCATCAAACAGGGGGCGACCAAAGGGTTCCCAATCGTCGCCATGCGCATCGGATTTTGCTATCATCGGTCCATCCAGAGCAGGTTCGGGCGATCTCGCGCCAACACCTAGCCGCTAGTCTTGCTCATGCGCAAGCTGCGGAACGTCGCGGGCCCCTGCCGAACCGCGGCCCGACAGCGAGGGGTTTTCCATGAAGAAGCGATGGCACGAGAAGAAATCGGATTTGCCATCAGGCAGATAGCGCGTGTAGCGGCCATCGGGCTGTAGCACCCAGCTTTGCGCCTCGTCGGCAAGGTTTGCCGCCATGATCTGCTCCACAATCTGCGCGTGGACCGTGGGGTTGGTGATTTCGATCAGCGTTTCCACCCGCCGCGTCAGGTTGCGCACCATCCAGTCGGCCGAGGAAATGAACACCCTCGCGTGGCGCGATGGCAACTCATGGCCGTTGCCAAAGCAGACGATCCGGCTGTGTTCCAGAAAACGCCCGACGATGGATTTGACCCGGATGTTTTCACTCAACCCCTTGATGCCCGGGCGCAGGCCGCAAATGCCGCGCACCACCAGCGTGATCTTTACGCCAGCGCGGCTGGCGGCATAAAGCGCGTCGATCACCTCTGGCTCGATCAGGCTGTTCATCTTTGCCCAGATCTGCGCCGGTCGCCCGGCGCGCGCGTTTTCGGCCTCTGCGGCGATCATGCCAAGTAGCCTCGGTTTGAGCGTGATCGGAGAAATCGCAAGATTTTCAAGCCCCTCCGGCTGAACATAACCTGAAAGGTAATTGAAAACCTTGGTCGCATCGCGCCCTAGCGCCGCATCGCAGGTAAAGAAGCTGAGGTCGGTATAGATGCGCGCCGTGATCGGGTGATAATTGCCGGTACCGTAATGGGTATAGGTCACAAGGCTGTCACCCTCGCGCCGAACCACGGTCGAGATCTTGGCGTGGGTCTTGTAGTTGACAAAGCCGTAAACGACATGCGCGCCCGAGCGTTCCAGCCGCCGCGATTGGCGGATGTTGGCGGCCTCGTCGAACCGCGCTTTCAGTTCCACCAGTGCCGTCACCGATTTGCCAGCCTCGGCGGCTTCGCAGAGCGCGGTGACAATCGGGCTGTCACGACTGGTTCGGTAAAGCGTCTGCTTGATTGCCAGCACATCGGGGTCAGCCGCTGCCTGATTGAGAAAGCGGATCACCATGTCGAAGGTTTCATAGGGGTGGTGCAGCAACATATCCTTTTGCCGGATTGCCGCAAACATGTCGCCGCCGTGGTCCTGCACCCGCTCGGGAATGCGCGGGGAAAAACTTGGCCAAAGCAGATCGGGGCGGGTGTTGAGCACAAGCTCCTTAAGATCTGCGATGCCCAGCAGGCCCTTGACCTCGACCACCTCATCGGGCGAAACGCCCAACTCTTCCATCACCAGCGCGCGCAATCCGGCGGGCGCGCCGGTGGTGATCTTCATTCGGATGACTTGCCCGCGGCGCCGCCGTTTCAGCGCGGTTTCAAACTCGCGCACCAGATCTTCGGCCTCGTCTTCGACCTCGATATCGCTGTCGCGCAGAACCCGAAATGCGCAGTGCCCAACATCGCGGTAGCCCGGAAACAACGATCCGAGATGCAGCATCAGCAATTCTTCCAACGGCAGAAACCGCGCATCGCCCGGCAGCCGGATGAAGCGTTCGATCTGCTGCGGTATCGGCAAAAGCGCCTGCAACCGCCGACCGTCCGTCTCGCGCCGAAGTTCAAGCGCAAGGCAAAAGCCGGTGTTGGGAATGAAAGGGAACGGGTGCGCCGGGTCGATGGCAAGCGGCGAAAGCACCGGGAACACCTTGTTAAGGAAATACTCGGCCAGATGCGCGCGATCGCGCGCCGTTAGCTTGGCGCGGTTTACCAGCACGATCCCCTCCGCCTGCATGTCGCGGCGGATCGCATTCCAGACGGTTTGCTGGTGTTGCATCAGACGGCGCGCATTGGCGTTGATCAGCACCAGTTGTTCGGCGGGGCTGAGGCCATCGTCAGAGGGCAGCGCATTGCCTTCGCGCATCAACTCGCGCAGGCCCGCCACGCGCACCGTGTAGAACTCGTCAAGATTGGTTGCCGAGATCGACAAAAACCGCAGCCGTTCCAGCAGCGGAACGCGCGGGTTCTCGGCCTCTTCGACCACGCGCCAGTTGAAGGCAAGCCAGCTCAGCTCTCGGTTGAAAAACCGCGAGGGGCCGGAAACCACGGCGGCGGGCATTGAAACGGGTGCCGGGAACGGGCTGCGTAGGAAGTCTGCTTGGGTCATGATGCGCTTATGATGCGGTTTTGCGACGGTTTCATGACGCCAGTCTGAGGCCGTCAGGTGCCAGTGTCCAGCACCTGCTGCGCAAGGCGGCGGTTGATTGGCACCCCTAACGACAGCGCCGTGGCATCAAGCCTGTCCACCACCTGTCGTGCTTCGGCCAGCGAACGGTCGATGTGGGCTACCAGCCATGTGATGAGCGCGGGCGAAACCGTCACCTGCCGATCGGCAAATAGCTTGACCAGCACCGCCGCCAGCAGCGCGTCATCGGGCGGCTCGATCTGCGCGATGGGCAGCGCCGTCATGCGGCTTGCAAGATCGGGCAGGGTCAGGCCCCAGTCGCGCGGCGGGCGTGTGGCGGTCAACAGCAGCAGCGCGCCTTCGGCCGCCGCGAGGTTGTGCAGATGAAAAAGCGCGGCTTCGGCCTCGGGGTGCCCGCCGATGGTATCGGCATCCTCCACCAGCACCGCGCCTGCGGCCACCAGAGCGGGCACATTGGCCCGCTGCAACATCGCCGCAGAAACCGTCGGCGCGCCTTGTTCTTCGGCCCAAAGCCCGGCCAGATGCGATTTGCCGGCACCTTCGGGCCCCCGCAGCAGCAACCGCCCCTGCGGCCATGCCTCGGGGGCGTCAATCGCGGCCAACGCCTGCGCATTGGCCGGCGAGATGAAGAAATCCGCGCGCCCGCGCGCCGCGCGCAGCGGCAGATCAAAGGCCATCTGCCGCGCCATTCAGTCTTCCTCGCAGACGCGCGCGTTGATGTGCTCTTGCCCTTGATAGAGGCGGCTTCCCTGATAGCGTTGGATACCAAAGCGCGCCAGAACGCCGATTACCGCCGCAAACGGCACCGCGACCAGCATACCGACAAAGCCGAAAGTCGATCCAAAGGTCGAAAGGGCGAAAATCAACCACAAGGGGTGCAGGCCGACCGAACTTCCGACCAGCTTTGGCGAAATGATATTGCCTTCCAGAAACTGCCCGAGCGCAAAAATACCGATCACGATCGCGATGCTGACCCACTGCCCCCAGAACTGAAATAGCGCCAGCCCGATCGCCAGCGCCCCGCCGATCAGCGCACCGACATAGGGAATGAAGGTAATGGCACCCGCGATGGCACCCACCACCAGCCCGAATTGCAGCCCGGCGAGCATCAGCGAAATCGCATAATAGCTGCCAAGGATCAGGCAGACCGAAACCTGACCACGCACGAAACCCGCAAGCACCTTGTCGATATCGCGCGCAAGCTGGCGCACCACCGGGGCGTGGTCGCGTGGCAGCCAACCGTCGATTTTCGCCACCATGCGGTCCCAGTCCAAAAGCATGTAGAAAGCCACGACCGGCACCACGACAATGAAGACAAGCGCGTTGATCAAACTTAGCGCCGAAGTCAGCGCGCGTTGAACCAACTCGCCACCGCGCGCCTTGACCGCCTCGCCAATCGCGGTCAGCGTGTCGCGAAGAACCGAGCCTTCGTCCATGATTCCGGGAAATCGTTCGGTCAGGAACGCCTGGAGGCGGGCGGCAATGGCGGGCGCGGTTTCGACCAATTGCACCGTTTGCTGAATCAACGAAGGCAGCACCAACAACCCGATCACCACGAAGATCGTCGAAAGCAGAACCGCAATCAGCGTGGTCGCGGCGATCCGGTTGAGCCCCAGTCGCTGCAAGCGGTCGGCCACCGGGTCCATGAAATAGGCAAGCGCCCCGCCTGTAAGAAACGGCAAGATCACCGAGCCCAAGCCCCAAAGCACTGCCAACAGCACCACCAGCGCGATGCCCCAGTAGATCAGTTGATTG
>NZ_JBFHIA010000214.1:0-5224 GCF_041596715.1 Phaeovulum sp. | reverse complement strand
GCAGCACCTCTCGCCCGCGCGATTCCAGTTCCGCGGTCAATGCCAGTGCCAGAAACCCTCCCATCGAAAACCCGGCGAGTGCCATCGGCCCTTCGGGCAGGTGCGTGCAGATCAGATCGGCATAGGCGCGCGCCAACTGCTTTGCGTTCTCGTATTCCTCAAGCCCTGCTGCAACCGCGCGCGAGCGAAGGCCAAAGATCGCCCCTCCCGGCGGCATGGCGTGAACCAGCGGGTCATAGATTTTCAGATCGCCGCCGGTTGGATGCACCAGAATCAGCGGCACATGGCCTTTGCCTTCGCGCAGGGTCACAAGACACGAGGCAGGCGCGGCGCGGTCTGATGCCGGGTGTCCATCTGGCGCGGCTTGTGTGGGGGTGGAGACCTCTGCCCCGCTTAGCAAGCCCAGCACCATTGCCGCAAGATCCTGCAAGTTCAATCCGGTGCTGACCCGGCTTGTAGGGATGCTGATGTCCAGTGCCGCTTCCAGTCGCATCACAAGATCAATCGCCATCAATGAATCGAGCCCCAAATCTGTCAGCGCCGCTTCCGGGTCGATCTCGTCAGGAGGCAGGCGCAAGACGGCACCGACCAGTTCGCGCAGCGCGCTGATCGCGATTTCCCCGCGGCTGTCTTCGCGTGCGCTCATCAGCCGGTCGCGCAGACTGGCCGTAGCGACGCCCTCTGCCGCGTCATCTACCGCCACCAGATTGGCAAGCCGGTTCGGAACCTCTCCCGGCTGGCTGCGCCGCCACGTTTCCCAATCCACGTTCATCAGTGCCGCGTGTGCGGAATTGGTGGTCATCAGGCGCAGAAGCGCGTCAACAGCAGCAGTGGCGGGTATCCCCAAGAGTCCTGCGCGTTCCAGCCGTTCGCCAAGTTCGTCGTTAAGCGCAACGTGACCTGCGCCAGAGATGCGGCCCCAATCCACCGCTAATGCCGGCAGACCCTGTGCATGTCGGTGCTGGGCAAGGCCAACAAGGAAGCTGTTGGCGGCAACATAATTTGCCTGCCCGCTACTGCCGATCAGCGCCGCCAGCGATGAGAACAGCACGAAATGATCCAAGGTCAAATCGCGACTGGCGCGGTGCAGCGCCAATGCGCCTGCCACTTTCGGCTCCATGACCCGCGCCAACCGGGCTGGCGTCAATTGCGCCAGAAGCACGTCATCAAGCACCATCGCGGAATGGAATATGCCTCGTATCGGCGGCATCTGCGCGCCGATACGGGCGAATGCGGCAGCCACGTCGGTTTCCTTGGCAAGGTTCAGCGCCTCGACACGCACGGTAACGCCCGCCGCGCGCAGCCGCGCCACGGCGCGCGCCGCCTCTGGGCTAGAGGCGCCGGTGCGTCCGATCAGAACGAGGTGGCGCGCGCCAGACCGGATCAACCCCTCGGCCAATACCAACCCGAAGCCGCCCAAACCGCCGCCAATCACATAGGTTGCATCGTCGCGCAGCAAAACCGATGCCGTGGTGCGGGGGGCAAGTGCGACACCCCGAGAGTCACGCGCGGAAAGAACAATCTTGCCGATATGCTTAGCCTGCGACACCAGCCGGAAAGCGTCATGCGCGCGCGCCATCGGCATGCTTCGATAGGGCAGCGGAGTCAGGCGACCGGCTTCTATTTGCCGCATCACCTTGCGCATAGACCGCGCGGCAAGCGCCGGTTGTGTCGTCATCACCTGCGCAAGGTCGATCGAGGTCAGGCTGATCGCATGGCGGAATGGTCGCAGCCCGATGTGGGTGTTCTGGTAGATATCGCGTTTGCCGATCTCGAGAAACCGCCCGCCCGGCGCGAGTGAGGCAAGCCCCTGTTCAATCGCTCGCCCCGCCAGCGCGTTCAAGATGATGTCCACCCCGCGCCCGCCGGTGATTTCGCGCACCTCATCGGCAAAGCCCAAGGTGCGCGAGTTCATCACATGCCGCACCCCAAGTGCGTGCAAAAGCGCGCGCTTGCCCGCCGACCCGGCGGTTGCCAGAACGGTAGCCCCGGCGCGCATCGCAACCTGCACGGCGGCCAGACCGACCCCCCCGGTCGCGGCATGGATCAGCACGGTATCACCGCGTCGGATCCGCGCGACCTCGTGCAGGGCGTGCCACGCGGTCAGAAACGGCACCGGGATGGTTACCGCCGCGTCATATTCCAGCTTTGCGGGCATCGCGAAAACAAGTGCAGTCGGCAACGTCACATAAGAGGCAAAGCAGCCCGCGCCGAGTGCCAACACACGGTCACCCACCGCGAAGCCTTGCGTGGCGGGGCCCACAGCGGTGACGATGCCGGCGCATTCGTCGCCGGGCAGTTCGTCCTCTGGGCCCGCAGTGGGATAGATTCCCATCGCCTTCATCACATCGCGAAAGTTCAAGGCGGCAGCCTCGACCTTGATTTCGACTTCGCCCGCGCCGGGGGCGATGCGCGGACGCGCCACGAAAGCCAGCCGTTCCAGCACCCCCGGCGCAGGGATTTCAAGCCGGTGGCGCGCAGCCGGATCCGGCTGCGAGAGCGATTCAAAACCTACGCGCTCGATCCGGTTGTAGAAACGGGCGCCACACCGCAGGGCGATCTCGCGTTCATCGCCCGGGTCTACCAACTCGGCCAGCAAGGATGTCAGCGTTTCGGGGTCGGCTGGGTTGTCGATGTCAATCGCTATGCAATCCAGCGTGCGATGCTCGCTCATCACCACCCGGGCCAGACCCCACGCCGGTGCCGCAACCGGGTTCACCGGCGCTTCACCTGCGATGCCCACCGTCTGCGCGTTCCGTGTCAGCACGGCAAGCCGGGTTGGTGCACGGCCCTCGGCACTCAGCGCCTGCACAAGACGCATCAGCGCCAGCGTTCCGCCGCTATGCCCCGCGACGATCGCAGCTGGGTTCGCAAGCTCCAGCTCGGGTGCGTCCAGCCCGTTCAGAAAGACCACGCGCTCAGGCCAAAGATCGCGCCGCTGCAACTCGTCCAGCATTGCCGCGATCTGGGTGGGCGCATGTGGGTCAAGCGTGCAGGACCACGGTGCGTTCCACGTAGGGCCGCTATCGGAGGCTGTGTCTGGCGCGGGCTTGGGTGATGCCAGAACCACCGCGCGCCCCTCGGCACGCAACCGTTCAGCAATGTGCAGGCCCGTTCCCGCACGATCATCCAGCAACAGCCAAGGTTTGCCGCTGATGCCTGAAGCAATGGCTGGCGCTATGGCGGAGGCCGCCACTGCGGGCGCGCGGGCCAACATCACCATCTGTCCGGCGAGGGTTTCGCACCCCGCCAACTCGATCGCTTCGATCTGCTCGTAGCCCGCCGCAGCCATCGCCCGGTGCCACGTCTGGCGGTCGGGTATCGGGTGGTCGTGGCGCAGATTGTCGTCAAACCGCCACCATCCCGCGGTCATACCGAAAATGAGGTCAGCAGAGCGCGGTGCCTGCGCGATGTCGATAAACGCCAGCAGCCCGCCCGGTGCCAGCAGTTGCCTTGCGTTTGCCAGTGCCGCGCCAAGGTCTCGTGTCGCGTGGAATACGTCCGATGCAAGAATGATGTCGAAGCTTTCGGCATCAAAGCCCTGTGCAAGCGGGTCACCTTCGATATCGAGTGTTGCGAATTCGACGAAGCGGTGGTCGTAGAACTGCTTTTCGGCACGGGTAAAGAAGGTATTGGATATATCGGTGTAAACGTAGCGCGTGGTTTGCGCGGGCAGGTGCGGCAGAACGTGCGCACTCAATCCACCGGTGCCAGCGCCGATTTCCAACACGCGGATCGCACGCCCCTCCGGTACCGCCGCGACCGCTGCGCGCACCGCCTCGGCGGCCATCGTGTTATAGCCGACCATGGTGTAGTCGGATTGATAGAACTGCTCCAACACGCCTTGGTTTGCGCCTTCGAACAAAACTTCCAGCGGGTTGGCCTTGCCGCTTAGTACAGCCGCCAGCTGCGCGCCACAGGTGCGGATCAGCGTCAATAGTGGCAAAAGGCCGGGGTCTTGGTGGTACATGCTGCGCCAGTCACGATCGAGCGGCGCACGGCGCGGTGCGCGAAGAACCTGCACTTGCCCGTCCTTCAGCGCAATGATCCCGTCGTCAGCAAGAAGCGACAGGAAGCGCGCAAATAGGCGATAATGTGCAGGCGCGATGCCCAGCCGAGTTTGCAATTCCGACAAAGGCTCGATCTTGCCTGCACGAAACCGCCAGCCGAGTGTGCGCAGCGCCGCCACGATCTGATCGGTGACATGCGCTGCAATCGGTTCGGCCATCGCCACCCGGCATCCGACCCTTCCAACCGGTGCCGAGTCACGCGCAGAGATTGCTTGCGCCGCGGCGACAACTTCGTGCATCGGTGCCAGCACGGCGCGCGGTGTCTCTGCCCGCGGCGAGGGATGCCACACCTGCCGGTGCAACCACCCTTCGACAGCGCCCGGCGACCCAGCCCGCTGGCGCGAAACGGCTTGGCAGCGGAACCCTTCCAGCACCGCAACGGGGGCGCCATCCGGTGTGCACAAGGTAATGTCGCATCCGATCCGCCGCCCGGCAGCTTGGGTTACAACCACCCGCGCGACAAGATCGCGCCCGGGGCGCCGGTATAGCCACAGATGATCGAGTTCGACGGGCAGAAACGGCCCGCCATCAAGTGCCGCGTTCTGCGGGATAGCCACCGTCAAAAGTTGAAAGCAGGCATCCAGCAGCGCCGGATGCAACGCGTGCCCCGCATCTTCCAACCCCTCGGGCATGCGCACATCGCCAAGCGCCACACCCTCGCTGCGGGCGATCCGGTGCAGGCCACGAAACGCGGGGCCGTAGTTCAGCCCGGATTCGGCATGAAGCGATGCGAGCGTGTCGGGCGCGACGGCTTCGGTCATGCCCGCGCGCAGTTCGCGCAACTCAAGCGGTTGCGGGCGGTGCCCGGCATCGACCGCACGCCACGCGCCGGTGGCATTCAACGCCCAGTCAGCACCGCCATCACGACTGAACAGCTCGAACCCGCCCGTGTCCGCGCGCCCGCGAAGCTCCAGCCGCACCGCTTCGCCACTGCCGGGCAAAACCAGCATCCTGCGAAAATCGGCACCGTCGAGCATCAGCCCCGCGCCCGAGGTCAGCGCCTCGGGGGCGAGCGTATCGGCAGCGCCCAGCATCATGTCTAGGTATCCTGCGGCCGGGAACACCACGTGACCCTGCACGCGGTGATCTTCGAGCCAGGGCAGGCGTTGCAGATCAAGCCGGGTTTGCCAGACAGGCTGCGCCCCCGCTATCCG
>NZ_JBFHIA010000213.1:0-5268 GCF_041596715.1 Phaeovulum sp. | reverse complement strand
TTCAAGTCGCTCAAGGCCGAATTGGTCTGGCGTCGCAACTGGCAAACCCGCCGTGAAGTTGAAGTCGCCATCTTCGAATACATCAACGGCTTCTACAACCCGCGCCGCAAACACTCAGCCCTCGGCTGGAAATCACCCGTGACCTTCGAACAGAAGGCCGCCTAAAATGAGCACTTGACTGGAACAGAACCGGAACAGGTCCATCAGTCGTGACGGGCCACGCGTTCTGAAACGCTTGCTCGACTATGCAAAGACCGGGATTAAGGATGTTCGCGTCCCTACAGGGCTGGTGGCCGACAGCCCCTACGAGGAGGATGTGGCTGCGGTGATCACTTCGCTCAACACATCGGCGCGCCCCTTTGTCGAACCCACCGAGGGGTCAGACGAGCGCCGTCTCGCCGTCTCGCACGATCCGCAGGCTTTTCGGCGCGATCAGCGACGGAGGCTTGCCTTTGGCACCCATGCGCAGCGAAAAGCCGCGCTCAACCAGCACTGCCGCCTCATCGAGCGTGCGCACATAGGTTGCGTGTTCGGCGCGGTTTTTGTGCGTGCCATGCGCCGGATCGGCGAGTTGATACCCCTTGGCGGTGACGATCGGCTCTTCGATCACACCACACCGCGACGAAGCCCGTTCGATCTTGGTAACACATCCGCGCATTGCTTTCCCTTTCGATGCTCTGGTGCGCCTGCCGTGCCTATGTACTGGTCAATGAAATTACTTGGAATCGGCTCGACAGGCGCAGAACCTTCTTAACCTGCGGGGGTGACAATATCTGGCGGGCATGAGGGAGAGCATCTTCTTTTCCAAGGTTCAGGATCTGCTCTGGCTCGCACAGATGGCCGCCTCGCGGCGGTTGTTTTGCGGATATCTATGCCAAACTCTCGGTCTCGCACCGCACAGCCCGCCATCGTGGTCGGAGCCCGAAGCGCCAGCATCCGGCGGCCCAAAGATGGGAGGCCAGCGCAACACGCCAAAGGCTCTTGTTATGAGCGGGGCGACGGCCAGCAGGTCATCCCCTAAACTTCCCAAGCCTAAGACAGCCCGTCGATCTGCGCTGCGACCAGCTGTTGCAGGCGCCACAAGCTGCTGTCGTGGATGCCGCGCGCCTCGAGGTGTGTCACGGTGTTCAGCAGGTATTCCGCGCCGCTGCCCCAATGGCCGCAGGCGGTGGCTAGGGTGCGCGCGACCTCTTCCAGCGGCAGGCGACCGGCGTAATAGGGCGAGGCGCGATTCATCACGAAGGCCAGCGCCGTCACCGGCCCCGCCTCGGTCTGGACGGTGATCCAGCGCGGCATGTTGTTGATCGGCTTGACGGTGAACTCGCGGCGGAACAGGCGGTCAAGCTGGCGCTCGATGTCTTCCTGCGGCAACTCGTAGAGGACACCCCGGCACTGCCCGCCGCGATCCAGCGCCATCATCAGGCCCGGATGGTCTGGCGTGCCGCGGAACCGGTGCTGTTGCAGGCAAAAGGCGCGGTGCCAGCCGCGGGCGACGCCGGTCTGCTCGGCCCTGTGCTCGATCTCGGGCTTCCAGATCAGCGAGCCGAAGGCGAATAACTGCGTCGGCCGGTCTGGTGCGGGATGGCTGCCGGCTATCCGCGCCACCCATTCGGCATAATCGGCATCGGTCTGCTGCTGCACGCCCGCCGTCGGACCCGTGTCTTCGATATGGCGGTGGACCCGGGCGACATGATCCGGTGTCAGCGAAAGGGTTCTGAAGGCGGTTTGCATCTTGACCCCTGAGAGCTGTGCATTCCCCGACTAAAGCTTGGTCGCGACATTCTAGCACAAGAGATGCGCTGCGATCAGGCTCTTTGTTTTCTTCAGGTACGTGCCGCGCGAGCGTTCGCTCATCCAGTGGTACCCCACAGGATAAGCGAGCCGCGGGTGCGCCGTGCGATCGGTTATGTTGCAATCACGATCAGCCAGGCACCCGTTTGTGTGATGTCGAGGCATTGGTCAGCGGTAGGAAGACAATCCAGACGAACAGCGCGGCGCCAACAAAGTAGACAATCGAGCCCGCAGCAACGACGGGTGCCATCGCCGTGTAACCGAGAAGCAGCAGATAGAGACCGGCTGACATGACCGCGCAGGAAACGACGATGATCCAGAACTGCAATGCCGCCCAGAAGGACGCGGCCTTTTCCCTGCAGAGCGCAAAATACACACCGAAGATTGCGCAGGACACCCAGCCCAGCAGGCTGACATGGGCGTGCGCCCCGGTAACGTTGTGGTTGCCGCTGATCGACATTTGCAGCCCGATTGCGATGCCCGCCAGCAGAAAGATCGCGGCGGCGCGGAAGTAGTTTTGAGTGACTTGAGGCATTTCGAACTCCTTGCAAACTGGGTGCAAAAAGCGCGGAATGATGATGTCTGTCCATCCAGACTACGTGAACGTGGTTTTAGGAAACCTGAATGCAGAATCTGAACCGCCTTCCGCTTCGGGCACTGCGCGCGGTGGAGGCCGTCGCCCGACTCGGTTCGCTGACACGGGCAGCGGAGGAGCTTCGTGTGAGCGCCGGTGCGGTCAGCCAGCAGGTCGCGCATGCAGAGGCGGTGATCGGGTTTACGCTCTTTGAGCGCGGCCCGCGCGGCATGATTACGACCCCGCGGGCCCAAGGCGTCTGTGCCCAACTCACCGAAGGCTTCTCGCTTTTGTCGCAGGCTATGGAATTGGCCGAGGGCGAGCGGGACGAGGTGCTGACGGTTTCTGTTTCGCCGATCTTCGCGGCGCGCTGGCTAATCTGGCGACTGCCTGCGTTTCAAGCGGCGCATCCGGGGCTGAAAGTGCGTCTGGATGCGAGTCTGGCGCTGGTTCCGCCCGGGCGCGGTGGCGTGGATCTTTGCATTCGCGTCGGGCGTGGCACCTGGCCGGGGACGAGCGCAGAGCGACTCATTCCCGAGGTCATCTTCCCCGTCTGCGCGCCTGCGCTTGCAGAACGGCTGTCATCCCCGGCAGACTTGCGGAACGTGCCAATCATCCGCGATGCGCATGCGATTTTCGGCTGGCAAGATTGGTTAGCCCCGGCTGAGCCAAAGTCCGGCGATCTGCCCGATGGGCCGGTCTTTTCCGACGCCTCGCTTTGTCTTGACGCGGCGATCTCGGGAAGTGGCGTTTTTCTTGCGTTCGAAACGCTTGCTGTTGACGCGCTGGCGCATGGCCAGATCGTCGAGCCTTTTTCGCGGCGACGGGCGACGCGCAACTCCAAATGGTTGGTAACGGCCGAGGGGCGGGCACTGCCACCCCCCGCGCGTCACTTTCGCAACTGGCTGAAGCAAGAGATTCAGGCGGCGCGATTGGGTGAAGAACGTGAGGGGTAGACAGCCTCCGTCATGCCTCTGTTCTAGGCGCACTCCGCATCTGTCAGAGGAGACTTCCGGGGTGGATAGGTCATTTCGCCGTGCTGCCGGTGGGATTGTGGCGAGAGAGGCCCGGCAGGCCAAAGGGCGCGCCTTCGTTCAGACGCCAAGCCTGAAGCTGGAACTTTCGCTGGCCCTCGCGGTGCATCGGATCGGCCTCTGCGAGTTTGCGCGCCTCGTCAATGTTCTCGGCCAGATAGACGATCAGGCCCGCGCCGCTCAATCGCGTTGCATCGGCGTTGGACAATGGGCCTGCCAGAAAGAGTTGGCCTTTCGCCTCCAGTTCTTGCTGATAGGCCAGATGCGCGGCCAATAGGTCGGGCGGGGGCGGGCCGTCGCGGGCGGGCGTGGTGGTGCAGGCGAAAACTTCTTTCGCCATTGCCCCGCGTTTGCGGCAGGTTTCGCCATATTCGGACCAGGTCATCGAAGCGGCCATGTCTCGTTGCCTCCTTTGGCAGTTCAGTTTGCAGCGGCCATGATTGCCATCTTGCGCAGTTCGGCCTTTTGTACCTTGCCCATGGTATTGCGCGGAAGCGCATCGAGAAAGCGAATGCTGCGGGGGTGTTTGAAGCGGGCAAGGTGCGGTGCGATCATGGCAAGCAATTCTGCCTCTGTCAGGGTCGCGCCGGGGTTCAGCACGACGGCAGCCGCGACCACCTCGCCCAAATCGGGGTGCGGCAGGCCAAAGACCGCGCTTTCGTTGACGCCGGGCAGGGCATCAATCTGAACCTCGATCTCTTTGGGATAGATGTTGAAGCCGCCCGAGATCACCAGATCCTTTTCGCGCCCCACGATCGAGACATAGCCCGCCTCGTCCAGTTGCCCCAGATCGCCGGTGATGAAAAATCCGTCCGGGGTAAAACTTTCAGCCGTCTTGTCAGGGTTCTGCCAATAGCCGGGGGTCACGTTGGGGCCCTTGACCTCGATCCCGCCGATACCTGCCGCGTCAGGTTTGGCAATGCGCACCTGCACGCCGGGCAGCGGCAGACCGACGGTGCCGGCCTTGCGCGCGCCGTCATAGGGGTTCGAGGTGATCATGTTGGTTTCGGTCATGCCATAGCGCTCTAAGATCGCATGCCCGGTCTGTTCGGCAAAGGCCGCATGGGTATCGGCCAAAAGGGGCGCCGAGCCGGAAATTACCAGCCGCATATGCGCAAAAGCCGCCTTGTCAAAACGCGGATCGCCGATCATTCGCGAATAAAAGGTGGGCACGCCCATGATGGTTGTGGCTTGTGGCAAAAGGTTTGCGATGGCGGTCAGGTCAAAAGCTGGCAGGAATAGCATCTGCGCGCCTGAAATCAGCGTGACATTGGTGGCTACGAACAATCCGTGGGTATGAAAGATCGGCAAGGCGTGAATGAGCACATCCTGCGGGCCGAAGCGCCAACATTCTTTCAGCGCGCGCGCGTTCGATACCAGATTGTCATGGGTCAGCATCGCGCCTTTTGAGCGGCCCGTCGTGCCCGAGGTGTAAAGGATCGCGGCCAGATCGTCGGGCTTGCGCGCCACGGGCGGAAGGGGGGGCAGATCGGTGGCCGCCAGATCGGCAGAGGTTGCGACCTTTACCTTCGCGGCCTCGGCCTTGGGGCGTGCCGATGCGGTGGTTTCATCCAGAATCAGCAGCGCGGGTGCTGCGTCGGACAGGAAATATTCCAGCTCGCTTGCAGTATAGGCGGTGTTCAGCGGCACGAACACCGCCCCCGCCCAGACGGTTGCCAGATAAAGGTACAAGCCTTCGGGCGATTTGGCGATTTGGCACAAGACCCTGTCGCCCGGCGCAACCCCGGCGGCCCGCAGCGCCGCCGCTCGGCGTGCCACGCGATCGCGCAAGTCGCCATAGGTAGTGACCGTGCCATCCGATGTGGTCAAAAACGGTTGCGAAGCTTCGCCGGTGTTCAGAAAGGCATC
>NZ_JBFHIA010000212.1:0-5311 GCF_041596715.1 Phaeovulum sp. | reverse complement strand
GGCATCAAATCTGGCCCAAACGCATTTGACCAACGGTTGGTCCGATCAGCAACTGCTCGACGCGGTAGCCGAGGCGCGGCGCGCGGGCGATCTGGCGCAGGCGATGCGGCTGCAAGGTGCTGCGCTGAACCTGACCGATGCGCCCGACCACTGGCTGGAATACGCGCGCCTGCTGCTGACCATCGGCGGTAATGATAGCCAAAAGGCCGCGCAGGCCCAACGCGCGCTGCTGGCGGCGATCAACGGCTATCTGCGCACCGGCTCTGCCGGAGTGCGCGCCGAGGCGCTCTTGGTCATGTCACAGGCGTTCGAGCGGGTTGACCGCGGCCGTGACATGGTGCCCGCGCTTCGTCTGGCCACAACCATTTCGCGGCGCGAAGACATCGCAGCTGCGCTTGACGATGCAATGGGAAAATACGGCTTCCGCATCGCAGAACATCAGGTCGAGGCCGACAGCGCCGCGCCACGTATTTGCGCGACATTCACCGATGATCTGCTGCGCGCGGGCGTCGATTATACAAGCTTCGTAAAGCTGCCAGAAGCCGGGCTTTCGGTCGAGGCCGAGGCCAACCAGATCTGCGTCGCAGGGCTCGCGCATGGCGCGCGCTACGAAATCACCTTCCGCGCAGGGCTACCCGCCACAACCGGCGAAAAGCTTGCGGCAGACACCACGATCACCGCCTATGTCCGCGACCGCACCCCCGCGGTGCGCTTTGAAGGCCGCGCCTATGTGCTGCCGCGCGCCGCCGACGCTGGGCTTCCGGTCGTGACGGTCAATACCGAAGCGCTAGAGCTGACATTGCTGCGCGTGTCCGACCGCAACCTCGTAGAGGCGATGCGCGACGATTACTTTGCCCGCGCGCTTGACTATTGGGCGCTCGACTATTTCAGCGAGACAATGGCGGAAACCGTGTGGAAAGGTTCGGCCACCGTCGAACAAGTCTCCAACCGCGACGTAACCACCCGCCTGCCGGTTCAAGAGGTTACCGGCCCCCTCGGGCCCGGCATCTACGCGCTGCAAGCAACGGTGCCGGGCACGGACCCGTGGGATTTTCCGCCCGCCACGCAGTGGTTCATCATCTCGGATCTCGGGCTTTCGACCCTGTCGGGCAGCGACGGGTTGCATGTCGTCGTGCGTGGGCTTTCGGACGTGGGAGCGCGCGAAGGCGTTACGGTTGAGCTGATTTCCAAGGCCAACACCGTGCTCGGGCGCACCAGCACCGACGTGCAGGGCTATGCCCACTTTGCCCCCGGCTTGACCAGTGGCAAAGGGTCTTCTGCACCGGCGCTGGTCACCGTTGCCTCGGGCGATGACATGGCGTTTTTGTCGCTGACCGATGCCGAGTTCGACCTTTCCGACCGTGGCGTAGAGGGCATGCCCCCCGCGCCGCCGATCGACGTTTTCCTGACAACCGATCGTGGTGCCTACCGCGCGGGCGAAACCGTCAATGTCACCATGCTGGCGCGTGATGCCGCAATGCGGGCGCTGCCCGGTATGCCGCTGGTGGCGGTACTGGTGCGCCCTGATGGTGTTGAATATGCGCGCAACCTTGCCCCCGATCTGGGCGCAGGCGGGCATGTGGCCGCCTTCCCAATCGCGGCCAGCGCGCCGCGCGGCACATGGCGGCTTGACGTTTACGCCGATGTGAACGCCCAACCGCTCGCCTCGCAGCGGGTGTTGGTAGAAGACTTTCTGCCCGAGCGGATCGACTTTTCAATGACCTTGCCCGAAGACAATCTGGCAGTCGGCGCTTCGCCCGAGCTCAATGTCGAAGCACGCTATCTTTTCGGCGCGCCGGGTGCCGATCTTAACCTCGATGGCGACATACGCCTAACCCGCGCCGAGGCATTGGCGGGCTGGGAAGGTTTCCGCTTTGGCCCCTACGACTCCGGGTTCCGCCAGCAATACGACTATTTCGGCGCGGCCTATACCGACGCTGCGGGCAATGCGACCTTCTACCCCGTGGTGCCCGACCCCGGCACTGACGTGATGGCACCAATGTTGGCCACCTTCACGATGCGCGCCTACGAAGGCTCTGGCCGCCCGGTAGAGCGGCAAGTGACCCGCACCGTGCTGCCTGCCGATCCGTTCCTTGGCATCAAGCCGATGTTCGCGGACGATACCGTGGCCGAAGGCACCGAGGCGCGGTTTCAGATCGTGGCGCTTGGCTCGCAGGCAACCGCCGTGGCGATGCCCGTGCATTGGGTCGTGAACCGCATCGAGACCCGCTATCAGTGGTATTCCCTTTCCGGCTACTGGAACTGGGAGCCGGTAACCCACCGCACCCGCGTGGCCGAGGGTGACCTTGCCCTGACCGCCGCAGGCGCACTGGAAATCGCGGCACCCGTCGATTGGGGCCAGTACGAAATCAAGATCGAATCCGCATCGGGCAGCTATGCCGCCGCTTCGATGACCTTCTACGCGGGCTGGTATGCCCCGGCTGGCGCGGTTGAAAGCCCGGATCGCCTGTCGCTCTCGCTCGATGCCGAAAGCTACCGCACGGGCGATACCGCGCGGCTGCGCCTGGTGCCGCAGGCAGATGGCGTCGCCGTGGTTTCAGTGCTTTCCAACCACTTGATTTCATTGCAAACAGTGGCCGTGACGGCAGGCGAGAACGTGATCGACCTGCCAGTGGCCGATGAATGGGGCGCGGGGGCCTATGTTGCCGCCTCGGTGCTGCGCCCGCTTGCAAATGCAGCCCCCGACCGCGCGCCCACCCGCGCGCTTGGGTTGGCCCACGCGGCGGTTGACCCCGGCGCGCGCCTGCTTGGCGCAACGCTAGAGGTGGCCGAAGCCTCGGACCCGCGCGCGCCGCTGCCGGTGGCGCTGAAAGTCGATGGCGTAGCGGCGGGTGAAACCGCCTGGGCCACGATTGCCGCGGTCGATCTGGGTATCTTGAACCTGACCGGGTTCAAATCGCCCGACCCGGCCGCGCATTACTTTGGCCAGCGCCGCCTTGGCATGGGCCTGCGCGATCTTTACGGGCGGCTGATTGATGGCCGCTCGGGCACCTTGGGCTTGCTGCGTTCGGGCGGTGATTCCGATGCCGGGCTGAAGATGCAGGCCCCGCCCCCAACCGAGGAACTGGTGGCCTATTTCAGCGGCCCGCTGACCGTGGGTGCCGATGGCTACGCACGCACCGAGTTTGCGATGCCTGCCTTCAATGGCACCGTGCGGCTGATGGCGGTGGTGTGGTCAGCCTCGGGCGTGGGGCAAGCCAGCGCCGATGTGCTGGTACGCGATCCGGTGGTGGTAACCGCCACCGTGCCGCGCTTCATGGCACCGGGCGATCAGTCGCGGTTGCTGCTGGAAATCACCCATGCAACGGGCGCGCCGGGGCGGATGCCACTGGCGGTTTCAGCCGTCGGGTTAGAACTTGGCGCCGTGCCTACCGAAGTAAACCTTGCGCCGCGCCGCACCATGACGCTGAGCGTTCCCGTGACGGCGGGCGAGGTGGAGGGGGTGCAAACCCTGCGCATCGCGCTGACCACACCCGATGGGAAGGTGCTGGAAAAGGTGCTCAGCATCCCGGTCCAGCGGCTTGACCCGGTGATCGCGCGCCAGTCGCGCTTTGAACTTGCGGCAGGCAAGACCTTCACGCTGGATAGCAACGTGTTCGATGGGCTTGTGCCCGGAACCGGGCGGGCAACGCTGGCGGTGGGCCCGCTGGCGCGGTTTGATACGGCGGGGCTGCTGGCCTCGTTGAACGGCTACCCCTACGGCTGCACCGAACAGATCACCTCAAAGACGCTGCCGCTGCTTTATTTCAGCGAGGTGGCCGAGGCGATGGGGCTGGCCGCCGACATCGACATCGCCACCCGCGTACGCGGCGCGATTGCCGAGGTGCTGACTAATCAAGATTCCTCGGGTGCCTTTGGCCTTTGGTATCCTGACAGTGGCGATCTGTGGCTTGATGCCTATGTGACCGACTTCCTCAGCCGGGCGCAGGTGCAAGGCTACGGGGTGCCCGCCGCCGCCTTCCGCAACGCGCTCGACAACCTGCACAATCAGTTGAACTACGCAGCCGATTTTGACGCCGCATCGAATGGCGGCGGTGTCGATGTCGCCTATGCGCTGATGGTGCTGGCGCGCGAGGGCGCGGTGCCGGTGGGTGATCTGCGCTATTACGCCGATGTGAAGGGCGACGATTTCGCAACCCCGCTGGCAATGGCGCAACTGGGTGCCGCACTTGCCTCGTATGGCGAACAGACGCGGGCCGATGCGATGTTCGCGCGCGCGGCGCGCGCAATGGCGGACCGCGCGCCCGAAACCGCGATTTGGCGGGCGGATTACGGCACCCGCCTGCGCGATCAGGCAGCGGTCTTGGCCTTGGCGATCGAGGCCGGGTCGAGCGCCGTTTCGCCAGATGCGGGCGGGCAGGCGCTGGCCAGCCGCCTGCAAGGCCAGCGGCTTTCCACGCAAGAAGCGACATGGGCGCTGATGGCTACCCACGCGCTGATCGACCGCCCCGGCGCCGAGGGCTTTACGCTGAACTCCATCCCGGTCAGCGGGCCGCTGGTACGCGTGCTTGATGATGGCCCGGATTTTGTGCCGGCCAGCATCGGCAACGGCTCGCAGGAACAGGCCACGCTGACGCTTACCACCTTCGGAGTGCCCAGCGTGCCGGAACCGGCGGGCGGCAAGGGCTATTCGATCAGCCGCAGCTACTTCACGCTTGAGGGTGACGAAGTTTCACTGGATCGCGTAGCGCAAGGCACGCGGCTGGTAACCGTGCTGACCATCACCCCGTTCGAACCCGACAGCGCCGCACGCTTGATGATTGCCGATCCGCTGCCCGCGGGGCTCGAGATCGACAACCCGAACCTTTTGCGCGCAGGCGATCTGGCAGGGCTCGACTGGCTTGATGTCGAAGGCGGCACCTCGATGACCGAGTTCCGGCAGGACCGCTTTCTTGCCGCGATAGACTGGTATGGCAGCGATGCGTTCCGCCTTGCCTATATCGTCCGCGCTATCAGCCCCGGCAGCTACCACCACCCGGCGGCCAGCGTGGAAGATATGTATCGCCCCGACATGCGCGCCCAAACAGATGCCGGGCAAGTGACGGTGTATTGACGCCTTGCGCGGTGCTGCACGGGGCGTAATAGCGCTGGTGGTAGCCCTTTGGGCCACCGCCGCCGCACTAGATGCCGCGCGCGACTGGGTGGCGCACACCGCCCTGCCACCGCTTTCGATCGAGGTCGGCACCGAGGTTCTGGCACGCGATGGCAGCTTGCTGCGCGCCTTTCAGGTATCCGATGGCCGCTGGCGGCTGGCCCCCGGCCCGGTCGATGAACGCTTCATCGCCATGCT
>NZ_JBFHIA010000211.1:0-5403 GCF_041596715.1 Phaeovulum sp. | reverse complement strand
CTATCATCTGGCAGCACAGCGCGCGGCGCTTCGGCTGGGTGTGGTTTGCGTTTCGCACGAGTTCGGCTATCTGCGGCCCGACTGGATCTTGGTCGAAGAGGGCGGGCAATCGGTGTTTTCGCACTTCCCCGACGATCTTGGTGTGATCCGCGCGCGGGCCGAGGGCTTGCCGGACCCTGATATGACATCGCGTTTCAGCCACCCTTTCTGGCAAGAGGCTGCGCAAGAGGTGGCCTACAACCTTGGCAACTTCCTGCTCTGGCCGCTGCATCCGCGTTTTGTGGCCGACCGCGCGCATGTGCCGCTGGTTGAATACCTCGCCTATTTGCCGCGTCAGTGGCGTGGGCGGCGTGCGGCAGCCCCTGCGCGGGCCTTGGTGGCAGAGCGTGTGGCGGGCCGTGCGCCTTACTTTGTGCTCGCGCTGCAAATGCAGGGTGATTACCAGATCCGGCACAATTCCCGCTACCGCGACATGCGCGATTTCGTGCGTGAGGTGATCCGCTCTTTTGCCGCCGATGCGCCGGGGGCTGCGCGTCTGGTGGTCAAACTGCACCCAATGGACAACGGTATTACCAACTGGGCCCGTGTCGTGCGCACCGAGGCGGCGGCGGCGGGCATAGCGGATCGGGTCGATTTTCTCGACGGTGGCGATCTGGCCATGCTCTTGGGCCGCGCGCAGGGTTGCGTCGTTGTGAACAGCACGGTGGGCCTGCATGCGCTGCGCGCCGGATGCCCGGTGAAATGCCTTGGTATCGCCAGCTACGATATCACTGGATTGACGCATCAGGGGCCGCTGGCAACCTTTTGGGGCACGCCCACGGCACCCGACCCTGAGGGAGTAGCGGCGCTGTTGCGCTTGCTTGCGGCGGCGCTGCATGTGCGCGGCGATTTCTTTTCTGATGCCGGGCGCGCTGAGGCCGTGGCGGGGTTCATACGGCTGCTGGAAGGCGGGCTCGCGCGGCCACACGGGGCGTGGCAGGCAATGCCACCGAGGTTGGCGCGTGCGCGCGCCGAAGGGATATCCACGGATCCTTGGGTATAGTACTTTAGCGCAAACATCGCATTGCGTGAATGTTGCGACGATATAGCACAGCAACTGCGTCATTTGCCCACCTTGGCGATTCATACCAAAAGTGGAATGATTCAAAAAGTATCCTCGGGCCGATCACTGGCAGACCTGGAGCCAACACTCTCGCTGCCGGCGCGACCGTCGCAAGGTCCGACCAGGCTGAAAGCTGTTGCAATGAATGTCGCATCCTCTGCACCAACACCTCACCGCACCGGTGTGTTTTTTGCTTTGCTTCTGTTTTGGGTTTTGTTGAGCGGATCGCTTGCCCCCAGCACGCTCGGCGTAGGGGTGCTGGTTGCTGCGGTCATCGCGTGGCTCATGCCGGGGGCGATGTCGTTTTTCACCGACTTTCGCTTTTCGGGCCAAGCCGTTCAGGCGGCAATCGCCTATTTCGGGTATTTCCTGCTGGCACTGGTCAAGGCCAACTTGCGGGTGGCAGGGCTGGTGCTTAGCCCCGCGCTGCCAATCAACCCCGGCTTTGTGAAGGTGCACACGCGGCTCAAATCGCCGATGGGTCGGCTTTTGCTGGCCAATTCGATCACGCTCACCCCCGGCACGCTGACGGTCGAGATCGAGGGCGAGTGGCTATACGTGCACTGGGTCACCGCCGATACGCCTGACATCGAAGGCGCCACGCACGAGATCGTCGAAGGCTTCGAGCAGTATCTGGAGGTGATGTATGGCTGATCTTCTGATCCTTGCCGCGGCTGCCATGGCGGGTATCGCCTTCTTGCTGGCGCTGGTGCGGTTCTTGCGCGGGCCAACGGCGGTTGACCGGGTGATCGCGTTTGATGTGCTGACCATCGTGGCGCTGACCGGCATCGTGCTGGTGGCGCTGACGGAAGGGCGGGCTGTCTATCTCGATGTCGCGCTGGTCTATGCGCTCTTGTCGTTTCTTGGGGTGATCGTGGTGGCGCGCTATCTGGAGGACCGGGCGAAATGAACGGCTTTCTCGACACACTCGGGGCTTTGGTGCTTTTGGCTGGCACGGTGTTTCTGGCACTGGGCGCGCTGGGGCTGATCCGTATGCCCGACAGCTTCAACCGTATTCAGGCAGGCACCAAGGCTACCACGCTTGGCACGCTGCTGGTGCTATTGGGCGCGGGGCTGATCGCGCCGGCCTTTGCTTCCAAGCTGGTGCTGATCGGGCTGTTCTTGCTGTTCACCAACCCGCTTTCCTCGCAAGTTCTGGCGCGGGCGGCGGCACGGATTCATGCGCCCAAGGTGCTGGGCGACGCGGTGGACCGCTACGGCGAAGACCACCCCGATGCGAAAGGGGGCCGCGCATGAGCATCCTTACCGGCATGAGCATTGTGCTGGCGGCGGGCATGATCGTGGCCGCGCTGGTGGCGATAAGCCCGCAGCGATCAATCGCCATTTCCATTATCGCGTCGGGCGCAGTCAGCCTGTTCGCGTCGGTGATGTTCCTGCTTCTGGCCGCCCCCGATGTGGCGATGACCGAGGCGGCAATCGGCAGTGGCCTGACCACCTTTCTGTTCTTCTTCGTCCTTGGTCGGGTGAGGGGAGGCGGAGATGATTAAGCGCTCTATCGCATTTGCGTTGCTGGCGGGGCTGGGGCTGGTGTTTCTGGCGCTCTGGCAAAGCTATCAGCCAGACCCGTCGCTGAACCGCAGCGCGCTGTATTATGCCGAAAACACGGTGGCCGACACGGGTGCCGCAAATATCGTGGCCGCGGTGATCGTGACCTACCGCGGGCTTGATACGCTGGGCGAGGTGACGGTGCTGTTTCTGACCGCCGCAATCGTGGCGATGGTACTGCGCGGCGGGCTTGCCGATGCCGGGCCGCGCCCGGGCCGCTGGCCCACGGGCGAATTGCTGCACACCGGCTCGCGGCTTCTGGTGCCGCTGATCGTGCTTTTCGGCGCCTATGTGTTTCTGAACGGGCACCTGACGCCCGGTGGCGGCTTTCAGGGCGGTGCGATCATCGCCTCTGCCATGCTACTGATGCTTCTGACCGATCCCGCGCGCAATTTCAGCCACCGTCTGATTGCCACGACCGAGGCCGTGTCGGGCCTAGCCTATGTGGCAATCGGGCTTGCTGGAATGGTGCTGGCGGGCGGGTTTCTGGACAACCGCATCCTGCCGATGGGCGAGTTTGGCTCGATCCTGTCGGCCGGGGCAATTCCGCTGATTTATGCGCTGATCGGGCTGAAGGTGGGGGCCGAGTTTTCCTCGATCCTTCTCAGTCTGGCCGAGCGGGAGGAATGAGATGGTCTATCTTGCACTCGCCACCGGTTTTGCGCTGATCCTGCTTGGTCTTTACGGCGCGATCACCCGGCGCAACCTGCTGCGGCTGATCGTGGGTTTTACCGTTGCCGATACCGGAACGCATCTGGTGATGGTGTCGGTGGGCTACTTGCCCGGCCGCACCGCCCCCATTCTTGGCGCAGGCGTACCACCTGAGGTGGCCGCGCTGCGCATCATCGACCCGGTGCCGCAAGCACTGGTCTTGACCGCAATCGTGATCGGGCTGGGCGTGACTGCGCTGATGCTCGCCTACGCATGGCGCATCTATGCCACGCGCGGCACGCTCGATATCTCCAAACTGAGGCAGCTGAAATGGTAAACGCCATCTCCATCATCGCCATCGGGCTTGGTACCGCGTTTCTGCTCGGCTTGATACGCGAGCGGCGCGAGTCTTTGGCGCACGCGCTGACCGTACTGGCGCTGGCTGCGATGAGCGTGGTTGCCGTGGGTTGGCTGTGGTTGCTGGGCCCCGGCGGCGCACCGGTGCAAGAAATCACCACGGCGGGCACGACACCGCCCTTTGCCATCAATCTGCGCGTCGGGCTGAGCGAGGCGGTGGCGCTGGTGATGATCACGCTTGCGGGTCTTGCCTCGGCGCTGCACATGCGCGCGGCCTTGCTGCGCATGGGGCGGCGGGCAATGGCGGTGCTGTTGATCGCGGTAATGGCGCTGGCCGGTATCGTGATGACGCGCGACCTTTTCAACCTGTTCGTGTTCTTCGAACTGGCGGCAATTTCGACCGGCGGGATGGTGCTTTTGTCCGACGATGATGACGCGCTTGGGGCCGGGTTCAAATACATGATCGTGGCGCAGTTTGTCTCGATCTTGCTGTTGATCGGCATCATCTTTTCCTATCACGCCACCGGTTCGCTGAATATCGACGACATGGGCGGGCTTGCGGCCATGGGCGGCGGCGCGGCGCTGGCGGCGTTTCTGGTTGTTGCGGCACTGGTCCTGGAAACCAAGCCGTTCCCGGCGAACGGATGGGCGCTAGACATCTATCAAGCCGCGCATCCGGGGTTTTCGGCGATCTTGTCGGCGGGCACGGGCACTGCGGCGCTGATTGCGGTGGACAAGTTTGCAGGTGCCAGCGGCGCGGTGCTTGCGCCGGTGCTGACGGGCATCGGGCTTTTGACCTTTGTAGCGGCGAACCTGCTTGGGCTGTCGCAAACCAATGACCGCAGGCTTCTGGGTTATTCGTCCGTGGCGCAGACCGGGCTTATTCTGGCCGTGATCGGCCAGCGAGAGGCTTTGGGCGAAAGCTATCTGCTGATCGCCGGCGGGCTTCTAGTGGGCCATGCGATTGCCAAGGCGGGGCTTTTCTGGCTGTCGGGGTTGGTGAAAGGGCGCGATCTGACAGATTGGGCATCGCTGCGGGGCAACCCGCTGCTGGTCTTTGCCATGGCAACCTTTCTTGCGATGTTGCTGGGCCTGCCGCCGTTCCCAGGGTTCTATGCCAAATGGGCGCTGGTGCACGGGCTGGTGGCCAGTGGTGGCGGCGCGTTGGTGGCGCTGGTGCTGATCGGCGCGCTGATCGAGGCGGGATACCTCTTGCGCTGGTTCGGCTTCACGATGAAGCGCGAGGTATCGGAGGGCGTGGCAACCACATCTGCCGAACTGGCCCTTGTGGTCACGGTGGCGTTGGTTGGCTGGGGCGCGGGCTGGATCTGGGGCGAAGTTGGCCCGTATGAAAACCTTCTGCGTGCGCCTGCGCTGCTTTTGGCGCTTGCTTTCCTGCTGCTGGACGGGCTGCCCGCGCGTGTGAAGAACGTGGCGGCGATTGCCACCCTGATCGGCGGATTTGCGGCAAGTTATGCCAGCTATGACCCGCTGCAATTGATCTTTGCCGCCATCATCATGCCCGGCGGCGCGGTGATCTTGCTGGCCAGCTTCTACGAACACGGGCGGCGTGTCGGGTTTTACCCTTCGGCGATGCTGATGTTCGCGGGCATGGCGATGTTGATCGTCGCGGAAACGAGCTTTGGGTTCTTCGCGGCTTGGGAGGTGCTGACCATCGGTTCCTACTTCCTGATCCTGCGCGGCAAGTATTCGGAACCTCATGCGCT
>NZ_JBFHIA010000210.1:0-5439 GCF_041596715.1 Phaeovulum sp. | reverse complement strand
CTGGTGGCGGCGTGCGAAATCCATCACCTGCGCCACTTTCGTTTCGGCAATCTCGAAACTGAACACGCCAACCACCGCCAAGCCCTTCTTGTGCACCGTCAGCATGATTTCAAACGCTGCGGCGTGGCCAAGCCCGAAGAACCGCTCGAGAATATGGACCACGAACTCCATTGGCGTGTAATCGTCATTCAGCAGCATCACCTTGTACATCGGCGGGCGCTGCGTTTTGGTATGCGTCTTGGTCGCCAGCCCGATATGGGTGCCGGGTTCATCCTCACGGTCGGCCAACTGGTCGGGGCGTCTGGGCAAGCGCTGTTCCTGCGGAATCGTGACGATAGTGGATAGCCGCAATATAGGCCGATTGGCCGCGCTGAAAACCCCTGCCATTGCACACGCCATCACGGCGCGTCATGCTTGGGCGTAAAGGAGGGCACATGCGCCACATCACCACCATCGGTTTTGACGCCGACGACACGCTTTGGCACAACGAGCGCTTCTTTCAACTGACGCAAGCGCGGTTTGCAGAACTGCTTGCCGATTACGCGGAACCGGGGCATCTGGCCGAGCGACTGCTTGCCGCAGAGCGCCGCAACCTTGGGCACTATGGCTTTGGCGTCAAAGGTTTCACGCTGTCGATGATTGAAACCGCAATCGAGGTGACGGCGGGGCGTGTACCTGCGTCTGTCATATCCGAGTTGCTTGCCGCCGGGCGCGAGATGCTTGCGCATCCGGTCGAGCTGCTGCCCGGCGCGCGCGAAACCGTAGAGGCACTGGCACCGCACTTCACCTTGGTGCTGATTACCAAGGGCGATCTGCTCGATCAGGAACGCAAACTGGCGCAGTCCGGTTTGGGCGGGCTTTTCCATGCGGTGGAAATCGTGTCGGACAAGCGCACCGATACCTACTCTCGCATCTTCGCCACCCGAGGTTCCGGGGCTTCGGAAGGGCTGATGGTGGGCAATTCCATGAAATCCGACGTGCTGCCAATGCTTACGGCGGGCGGTTGGGCCGCTTGGCTGCCACACCCGCTGACATGGGAGTTGGAAGCCGCCGATCCGCCGGATCGCGCGGTCCGCTTTGTGACGCTCCAGACCCTTGGCGACCTGCCATCGTGGCTCGATCTGCAAACTGGCACATCTGGTGGTTGAGAGAGCCATAGCCGCTAGGGCTTGAGCCACCTTTGATGCCTGCGAACAACAACCCAAAACCTCTTGAATATTTAGTGTTTTCAGGCGCGCATGCGCATGTTAGCGTTGCGAATAAATTAAAGCTCCGGGCACACGGAGCGCGAGGCAAAAAGGGGCAGACCGGTGACCAGGCTTTCGCACTGGGTCCGTTTCGGGCTTTTGTCGATATTTCTTATGCTGGCCCCCGCATTGGCCGCAGCAGCGCCCTACGCGGCGCTGGTGATGGATGCACGCACCGGTGAGGTGCTTTACTCCACCAACGCCGATACCCGCCTGCACCCGGCCTCGCTGACCAAGATGATGACGCTCTACATTGCCTTCGAGGCGGTTGAGCATGGTGAAATCAGCCTTGATACAATGGTCACGATTTCTTCCAAAGCGGCGGGTGAACAGCCGTCGCGCCTTGGCCTGCGGACGGGCCAAAAGATCGCGCTGCGCTACCTCATCCGCGCTGCGGCCATCAAATCAGCAAATGACGCGGCAACCGCGATTGCCGAGGCGATTTCAGGCTCGGTGCCTGCCTTTGCCGAACGGATGACCCGCACCGCCACAGCGCTTGGAATGAAGAACACGACCTTTCGCAACGCAAACGGGCTAACCGAAAGCGGGCATCTTTCGACCGCGCGCGATCTGACTGTTCTGGGTCGGCGGTTGTTTTATGATTATCCCGAGTATTACAACCTGTTTTCACGCCGCTCGGCCGATGCAGGCATGGCCACTGTTACCAGCACCAACCGCGCGTTTCTGGACAGCTATGAAGGCGCCGATGGCATCAAGACCGGTTACACCTCGGCCGCGGGCTTCAACCTGACCGCTTCGGCGGAACGTGGTGGCAAGCGGATCATCGCTACCGTGCTTGGCGGCACCTCGACGCCGCAGCGCAACGCGAAAATGACCGAGTTGCTGAACCTCGGCTTCTCCAAGGCGCCGTCGCGGGTGCGCGAAATCGTTCCTACGCCGCCTGTCTACGTGGCGCAGTCGGCCACGCCGGCATCGCAAGGCAGCGCAGGTGCCAAGGTCGTGCGCGTCTCTGGCGCGGTTCAGACCAGCCCACGCCCGACCCCGCGCGCCATCGGCGTGGCGGCAGCCATTGCCGAAGCCGCGCCTGTCGAAGATATCGATGTGGCCACGGCAGAGCAGCCACCCGCGCCCCCCTCTGGCCCCAGCTTCGCGCCAAGCGAAGCGCCGCAACCGGAAACACTGGCACTGGTCGCCGCGCCCCTAACCGCCCCAGAGCCGCTCGCGCGCCCCCTCACGCCAGACCCCGAAGAACGCAAGTTCACCTCAAGCGAGCCACCGCAGCCTGAAACGATTGCACTTGCTGCGGTGCCCGAGGTTGCAGAAATCGTGGCACTGGCAGAAACGATGCTGGCCGCAGCCGCGCCCGCACCAAGCGACGCGCCGATAGCTGCGGAAACCGCCGTAGCGGACGAACAGATCGCATCCGCCGAAAGCACCGACGCGGCCCTGCCCGAAACACTTTCGCCACTGCTGCTTGACCACTCGCCCCGCCCGATTCCGGCACCGAACCGCACGCCGCCCGAGCCCGTGGCCATTGCCCAGACCGAACCGCAAGCCCCCGTGCCAGCGGTCGAACCTGCCCCGGAAGCCGTGCAGATCGCCTCGGCTCAACCGACCGCGCCAGACCTACCCGCGCCAGCGGCAGCCGCCGCGAATGTAGCGGCCCTCGACACGCCCGCAGCGCCACCCATCGCGTTCTCCTTCTCGACGTCCGAACATGCTCAGCCTGAAACGCTGCTGATGGTTTCAGACCCGCTTCTGCCCACGGCAAATATCGATGCGGCAACGCTATCTGCACCAGAGGTTGCGCCAAAGCCCGCGCAGTCCCCGTTGGCCGTGGGTGTCATATTGACCGCGAATGCGCCACCCGCCCCCGCCCCCGCGGCACTGCCCGAGGTCGTATCGCGCGTGTCCACGTCGGGTAACGAAAGCTGGGGTATTTCGGTGGGCAAGTATTCGACCAGCTATCTGGCCGAAAGGGCGCTGCTGCAAACGGCGCTGATGGAAGCCGAATCCTTGGGCGACGCCAAGCGCAAGGTGGCATCGCGTAGCGGCGGGTTTGATGCAACTTTCGTGGGCATGTCACAAGAACTGGCCGAAATGGCCTGCCGCCGCCTTGCCGCGCGGCAAAGCAATTGCACGCTGATCGCGCCCTGACCTGCCACGCTCAGGGCTTGGGGTGATCGTCCCACTCGGTGTTGAGTATCCGCTCGGCATCGCCCTTTGGATCGTCATACTGGCGGTGACGCATGGTCCAGACAAAGGCGATCAGCCCAATGCCGCCAAGCAATAGGGAAGCCGGTATCAGATAGACGAGAACATCCATCGGGTCTCACTTCAGCCGGAGCGAATTCAGCGACACAGTAACCGAGGATAGCGACATCGCCAAGGCCGCCGCCAGCGGGGTCGCAAACCCCAAAAGCGCAATTGGCACCGCCACAGCGTTGTAAATCAGCGAAATGGCGAAGTTCTGCTTGATCCGCCTGCGCGCCTGTACGGCCAAGCGAACCGCATCGGCAACCGGCGCAAGGTCTGCCCCCAAAAGCACGATATCCGAAGCCGTGCGCGCCGCATCCAGCGCCGAAGCGGGCGAGATCGAAACATGCGCCCCCGCAAGCGCTGCGGTATCGTTCAACCCGTCGCCCACCATCAGCACATGCGCGCCGCTTTCGGCAAGTTTGGCCACCAGAGCCGCTTTTTCCGCAGGCAATGCGCCGGCATGCCAATGAGTGATGCCAAGCCGCGTGGCAAGCGCCAAGACTGCCCCCGAAGTGTCGCCCGAAACCAGATGCACCTCTTTTCCCGCAGCCAGAAACCCGGCCACCGCCGCCTCTGCCCCCGGACGCAGCCGGTCGGCAAACCCGATGGTAAGCGGCGCACGATCGCCTATTTGCAAATGCGTGGCGGTCACCTCGCCGGGGTTCGCGCCTACCCAGTCGGCACGGCCAAGCCGCACGCGTTGGCCTTGCCATTCACCCTCTATGCCAAACCCCGGCACTTCGCGCAGCGCGCTAACTGCGGCGGCCTGCACCCCCAACACGCGCGCCGCCTCGGCCAACGCCAGCGCCAGCGGATGCGCCGAAGCCTCGGCCAAGGCCGCCGCCACCGCCAGATCGCCCGGTGCCAGTTCGGCGAGGTTCTGCGGCTCTGGTGCGCCCATGGTCAGTGTGCCGGTCTTGTCGAACAGCACCGTATCAACCTCGGCCAACCGTTCTAGCGCCGTGCCATCCTTGATCAACATGCCCTTGCGGAACAGTTTGCCCGACGCCGCTGTAACCACGGCAGGCACCGCAAGCCCCAGCGCGCAGGGGCAGGTGATGATCAGCACAGCAGCGGCGATGTTCACCGCAAGCCGCACATCACCGCCCGAAACCTTCAGCCAACCCAGAAACGCCGCAAAGGCGGCCACATGCACCAGCGGCGAATAGGCAGCAGCCGCCCGCTCAGCCAGCGAGGTGTAGCGGTTCTTGGCGCTTTCAGCGGCCGCCACCAGATCGGCCATTCGGTGCAGCGAACTTGCCCGCCCCGCCGCCGACACCCGCAGCGTCAGTGGCCCGGTCAGGTTCACCTCGCCTGTGCTCAGCACAGATCCCGGCCCGGCCCAGACCGGCAAGCTCTCGCCCGTCAAAAGCGATCGGTCCGTCTCGGAGTTGCCCTCGACCACCTCACCATCAGCGGGCACGCGCGCGCCGGGGCGGATGCGGATCAGATCGCCCGGCACCAGATCGCCGATTGGCACCGTTACCTCGACGCCATCGCGCAGCAGTTGCGCGCGCGGCACTTCTAGCGCCGCCAACTCCTCTGCCGCCGAACGCGCCACCGCGCGGGTGCGATAATCAAGGTAGCGCCCGATCAGCAGAAAAAACGTCAGCATCACCGCCGCGTCGAAATAGGCGTGCTGGCCTGAATGTGCCGTTTCGTAGACCGAGATCGACGAGGCGAGGATGATCGCAAGCGAAATCGGCACGTCCATGCCAAGCCGCCCGGCCTTCAGACTGGCCCATGCGCTGGTAAAGAAGGGCTTGCCCGCAAAAACTACGGTCGGCAGCGCAATGGCTGCGGAAATCCAGTGGAACAGATCGCGCGTTGCGGCCTCTGCCCCCGACCAGACGGCGACCGACAGCAGCATGATGTTCATCATGGCAAAGCCGGAAACGCCGATCCGCATCAGGATGTCGCGACCGCGCTTGTCGGCCTCTGTGGCGCTCAGCACATCGGGGTCTAGCTCGTG
>NZ_JBFHIA010000209.1:0-5451 GCF_041596715.1 Phaeovulum sp. | reverse complement strand
TCGAACGAAGCCGGATGATCCTGAAACGCGGTGTGCAGGTCGGCCATAGAGGGGTGGCGCGTGTAGCGTGCTTCGGTGAAAAGCGCCAAATCGGTCAGCCCGATCCGCCCAACCAGTTCTGCGTTTGCCGCAAGACGCAGGCTTTCGGCAGGCTCGCTTAGCTTGGCATGCAGCCCCGCCAGCCCCAGCCCGGCCGAGAACACCGCAATGGCGATGAACGCAGGGGTGGTCGGACGAGCCGAGGCAATGGCGGAGCGCAGTCTCATTCGAACTTACCTGCGTCTAGCCCGCTCAGCACCATGTCATCGACTTCGGCGTAGGTCAGCAGGCGTTTGCCGCCGTGGTCTTTCATGAAGTCGGTCGCGTCGGCTTCGGTCATCAGCGGCACAAGCTCATGGCCCATCGGGCCCAGCACGTCCGAGCCGATCGCATAAAGCGCCTCGATCGGGTCGACGAGTTGCACGGTGTAATAATCGGTCACACCCATGCCCACGATCTCTTCGCGGCTGCGGCCGGGCGTGTATTTGCCCACATTGTTGAGATATTTGAAGAAGTCCTTCCCACCGTCAAAGTGGAAGGCCTTGCCGTCGGGAAAGACCACCGTCGCAACCCAGTCGGTATAACGGTACACGAACATGCCGCAGACGGGGCAAGTGTCCGAAGGGCCGGGCGGGGGCAGATCAACCGGCAGCGCCTCTGCAAAGGCGGGCAGCGCGGGAAGCCCGACGCAGAATGTGGCGGCGAGGGCCGAGACCCCGGTCAGAAGCGCGCGCCGATCGGGACGGTGGTTGTGAGAGGTGCACATGGTGGGTCCTAGCTCGATTTTCGGCCCGTTCCGGGCGTGTGAGGTAGTACGGCCGGCCCCGATGCTTTTCAAGCAATGGCCAGGGCCGGCCGGGCGTGGTGTGCCGATTACATCTTCTTCGCAGCCGCGCGCTTGTCAGAACGCATCTGACGGGTGCGCATGGTGTCGTCTGCAAGGCTCATATACGCCGCGCGCAGGGCGCCGTCGAAATCGGTCATGGTGCCGCCATTAACCGCAGCAGCAGCTTCGGCCTTGGCCTTGTCGGCATAGGCGAACTTCGACACCGGCGACATCGTGCCGGGGAGTTTCGGGTCGATCACATAGGTGGCGTTCGCCACATCGACCAGCGGCTTCACTTCGGCGTCCGAACCCGCGTCGCCTGCGTAGATCGTCTTGGGCTTGCGGTCGAGGTTCAGCGCAAGGCTGACCGAAGCGCAGCGGATCGAGCAGGTACCGTCAACCGCGTCATCGTCATAAACGATCAGGTGGCGGCTGAAGCTGAAGGCCTGCCGCACCATGCCGCAATACGGGCAGCGCGGGTATTTGGAGAACTCTTCGGTCAGCGGGTCGGTATCGACCTTCAGAAAGCGGGCGAGGCCGTTTTCATTGGTCCATTCCCAGGGCATCTGCATTGCCATTTGCCCCTGTGCGCCACTGGCAACGAGCGTGGCAACAGCGCCGATCGACGAGGTGATAAGAAAATCGCGACGTTTCATGATGTATTCTCCGAGTAGATGGATTGAGTGATGAGGGCAGGCCGCAGCCGCGGCCATGCCCAAGTCAACGAATGGATCAGCCCTTCATTGCCGCGGCGCGCTTTTCGGCGCGTTTGGCACGGGTCCGGTTGGTGTCAGCGATGATGCCGTCGTAGGCTGCTTGCAGCGCGCCGTTGAAATCGGTCAGCACAGCGCCCGGCGCAGCGGCCGCAGCCTCTGCCTTGGCTTTGTCGCTGTAGGCCCATTTCGAGATCGGCGACATCGTCCCCATCTTGCCGGGGTCAATGACATAGTAGGCTGCGGCGGTGTCGATTGCCGGTTTCACCTCGGCCGGATCGCCTGCGTCGCCGGCATAGATGACCTTGGGGCTCCAATCGAGGTTGAGCGCCAAGCCGACCGCCGCACATTTGATCGAGCAGGTGCCATCCACCATGTCGTTTTCGTAAACGATCAGGTGCCGGGTATGGCTGAACTGCATGCGGTTCATGCCGCAGTAGGTGCAGGTCGGGTATTTCTCGAACTCGTTTTCAAGCGGGTTCGTATCAACCCGAAGTTTGAGCGTGAGGCCGTATTCCGACGCTGCGGGTGCCGCGTGGTTCATCGGCATTTGCATGTCCATCTGCGCATGTGCCGCAGTTCCGGCAAGCACACCTGCGGCACCTATCGACGAGGTGAGAAGAAAATCGCGACGTTTCATTTTGGAATCCCTCCGGGACATCTCTGGATCTGGCTTCCCGGTCACCGTGGCCAAGGGCCCGGCATCCGGTGTTCACGGCACTGCAACGGGTGTCCGGCTTGTCCGAGATGTCAGCGCAGAGACAAAAGATTTGGCGCTGGCGTGACACGATCGAGATGAAGGCAGAAAACCCGTCAGACGGTGCGCGCCGGAGGAGCGCGGATAGGTCCATCTGAGAGGGCACGAACCCAAGCATGAAGTGCAAATGCGGACGGCACTTCAAGGTCGAGCTCGGTAAACGCAGCCGGCACAGCCCCGCCCGCGGGCACCGGTTGGTCAAATCCGAAAACACAGGCACTGGTGCAAACCGCACAGGCAGAGGAACCCGCCGTGCTGGAGTTGCTTGCGGGAGAGAGGACCTCGATCCCATGACCGGTGCAGATTTCAAGAAAGGCGAAACGCGGATCAAGCCGCTCGGCATCAGCTTGGCTTGGCGCAGCACCCGCGATATGCGCGGTGGAAACCAAGATCTGCATCAGCATGGCCAGCAAAGCCAGCATCCGCGCAAGGTTGCGCGGGCGATCTTGGCCTCTGGATATGCTGTGGCTGCGCGTCATAAGCTTGAACCAAAACACCTTCTTCTTTGAACTGGACTACGCGCTTTAACTGCGCCGCGTCAAATTAGACATTCTGTCGCATCATTTTCGATCTAGGGGCAGTTTGTGATTGGTATCAAGTCGATGCCAAGGCCCAACCGCACCCTTCAACACATTTCCTACACTTTAGGTACGCATGGTAGTATGCGGATAAGATTAATTATTTTACCTATGCCACAACACTTGCAACTATTCTATTGGCTAAACGCGGTTACCGCGGTCAGATCCGCGGCGCACAAGTTATCTCGACGATCACACGAACTGGTGATCGCGCATCTTTGCTCTGCGGGTCCATCTTGGGTGGGGGGTGGACATTACATTCCCCATATTGAATATATCAATACGCAGCCTATCTGGCTTTGACAGGCCGCCCCGCGCGCAGTGAACTTTGAGGAGCCCGACAATGACGCAATATCTCGTCGATCTGACCGTCAAGCCCGAGGTCAAGGCCTTCTTCGACCCCGCGACCAACACCATCAGCTATGTCGTCAAAGACCCCGCCTCGACCTCCTGCGCGGTGATCGATTCTGTGATGGATATCGACTACGCCGCCGGGCGCATTACCTATACCCACGCCGATGCGATGATCGCCTATATCCGCGAGCACGGCTTGCAACTCGAATGGATCATCGAAACCCATGTCCACGCCGATCACCTGTCGGCCGCGCCGTACATCCAGCAAAAACTGGGCGGCAAGATCGGCATCGGTGAAAACATCCTCGTCGTGCAGGACACGTTCGGCAAGATCTTCAACGAGGGCACCGAGTTTCAGCGCGATGGCAGCCAGTTCGACAAGCTGTTTCGCGATGGCGATACCTACCACATCGGCAAGATGCAGGCGCAAGCGATCTTTACCCCCGGCCACACACCCGCCTGCATGGTGCATGTGATGGGTGATGCGGCCTTTGTAGGCGATACGCTGTTCATGCCCGATGGCGGCTCGGCGCGGGCAGACTTTCCGGGGGGCGATGCGGCGACGCTTTATGACAGCATCCAGAAGCTGTTGACCCTGCCCGATGCGACGCGGCTGTTCATGTGCCACGATTACGGGCCAAACGGGCGCGATATTCAGTGGGAAACCACGGTGGGCGCGGAAAAAGAGCACAATATCCACGTCGGCCACGGCACCACGAAAGAGGCTTTCGTAAAGCTGCGCACCGAGCGTGACGCAACACTGGCGATGCCGCGGCTGATCATTCCTTCGCTTCAGGTCAACATGCGCGCGGGCGAAATACCCACCGATAAAGACGGGCGACCGATGCTGAAGGTGCCGGTCAATGGGCTTTGATGTAGCCCAGGGCGCGGTGCGGGTATGAAGATGCGGTCGTTTGCGCGCTATCTGCCGGTGCTTGACTGGGGCAGGGGCTACGGGCAACAGACGCTATCTGGCGATCTGACGGCGGCGATGATCGTGACGATCATGCTCATCCCGCAGTCGTTGGCTTATGCGATGCTGGCGGGCCTGCCGCCTGAAGCGGGGCTTTACGCCTCGATCGTGCCGATCTTGTTTTATGCTCTGTTCGGCACCAGCCGCGCGCTGGCCGTGGGGCCAGTGGCGGTGGTATCGCTGATGACGGCGGCCAGCCTTGGCGCGGTGGCCACGCAGGGCACTGCGGGCTATGCAACGGCGGCGCTGACGTTGGCGGGCCTTTCGGGGGCGATGCTGCTGGCCATGGGCGTGTTGCGGCTGGGGTTTCTGGCCAATTTCCTGTCGCATCCGGTGATTTCTGGATTCATCACGGCTAGCGGAATACTGATTGCCACAAGCCAGTTACGCCATATTCTTGGGGTAAGCGCGGGCGGCGATACCTTGCCGGAAATGCTTGCCGCGCTCTGGCGCGCGCTTCCCTCGACCAACCCCTACACGCTTGTCATAGGGCTTGCCGCGACGGGCTTTCTGTTCTGGGCGCGCAAACGCCTGAAACCGGCGCTGCGCAGGCTGGGCATGGGCGCGCTTGCGGCAGAGCGGGCCGCGCGTGCGGGGCCAGTGGTCGCGGTATTTGCCAGCATCATTGCGGTCTGGGCGCTTGGGTTAGAGGCGCGCGGGGTGCAAATCGTGGGTGCGGTGCCGCAGGGCCTGCCGCCCTTTACACTGCCCTCGTTTGCACCCGAGCTTGTGTCGGCGCTGCTGCTGCCTGCCGTGCTGATCTCGGTCGTGGGTTTTGTCGAATCGATCTCGGTGGCGCAAACGCTTGCTGCCAAGAAGCGCCAGCGCATCAACCCGGATCAAGAGCTGATCGGGCTTGGCGCGGCCAATCTGGGGGCTGCCTTTTCGGGTGGCTTTCCAGTGACCGGCGGCTTTGCCCGCTCGGTCGTCAATTTTGACGCGGGGGCTGAAACCCCTGCGGCTGGGGCCTTTACCGCCGTTGGGCTGGCGCTGGCGGCGCTGTTGCTTACGCCCTTTTTGCACTATCTGCCCACCGCCACTCTGGCCGCAACGATCATCGTGGCGGTGCTATCGCTGGTTGATCTGACGATTCTGAAGCGCGCCTGGGCCTATGCGCGGGCCGATTTCATCGCGGTTGCGGCAACCATTCTAATCACGCTTGGTGTTGGGGTAGAGGCGGGGATTTCGGCGGGGGTTGCGCTTTCGGTGGG
>NZ_JBFHIA010000208.1:0-5453 GCF_041596715.1 Phaeovulum sp. | reverse complement strand
GTCGATAGCACGGTTGATGCGAATATCGGGGATCGGGTGCAGCTGACGGCCAGCAATGTCACGTTGGCGGCGCGCAATATCACGACCAACCCGTTCCTTGCGGGCGGAGCAACCAACGTCAACTCGATTTCGGGCGGGCTTGCGAACGTGCCGGCGGGGGGTGCCACTGTCGCAATCACACACAATACCTTGGCGCGCGTTGGCGCGAATGCCGCCGTGCGGCTGACGCAGCCTGTGTCGGGCCCGTCGCTTTACAAGCAAGAGGCGTATAACGCGATCTCCTCGAAGCAAAAGGTCACGCTCGACTCCGGCGGCGCGATAGCCACGGCGGATGCGGTGATCGACGCATTGATCACCGCCAACGCCACCGCGTCGGTTGGCGGCGCAGGCAAGGTCAAGGTCGATTACGGCGATATCCAGATCGCCGCTTGGGGCGAGGGCGACGTGGACATGCGCGCCACCGCCACCACCTACGGCTTGGCGGGTGCGCCTTCGGGCGATGCCAATATCACCTACACGGGCGCGAACACCGTCAGCATTGGCAACGACGCGCTGGTGCAGGCGACCGATGGCGACAACCCGACCAACGGCGACGTGCCGCGCTACGCAACCGTGACCATCGGCGCTGGCACCGGCCCGCAGGGGCAGACCGCGAACTTGGTGTTCAACGCCACCGTGGACATTTTCAACAAGACCGCGATCCCGATTCCGACCGGGCCGGACCCGACCGTCATCGTGGCGAACTCGGGCTTGGTGAGCGTGGGCACGACCTCATCAAGCAACATGAACCTCGATCCGCAAGGCGTTCGCGCCGCAGGCGATATTCGCATTTCAGTCAGCCGGGGCAATATCAGCGCCAAGGCCGTTGGCACCGGCAAAGACATCTACCGCGAAGCTCTCGCGGAGGCGGCTTCGGCGGTTTCCAATGCGTTTGGCGGCGGCGATGTGACGTTTGATTATCACGGCGGTTCCACCTCGACCAACGGTGGCATTTCGCGCGTCGATATCAACGGGCGCGTCGAAACCGGCATCCAGCGTCACAAGATCCTGACGATTGACGATACCTGCACAGCTTCGGGCTGCATCTCCATCACCTCGAGCGGGAATATCATATTCACCACCTCTGGCCCGAACCCCGTGGGGACCGAGATTCTGACGCGAGTTGCCGAACTGGCGCAGTTGATCCTGGACTATGACACCGATCCGATTGCCAGGGCCGCGTATCAGAACGAAATCAACTTCTTGCGCAACAAACTTGTGGGGCTTGGCCTCGGCTCGTTCGATGCGGCGGGCAATTTCGTGCCCGGTGACTATACCGGTCCGTCACCCAAGGCCGCGCTTGAGGCAGCGGCCGCGGCGGATGCAGCTTCAATCTCGGTCATCAAGGTGCAGCTTGGCAGCGTCGCACCCACCAATATCGTTGATGGCCTGACCGAGCTGACCGATGGCGTCAAAGGTCTTTATGAAGACGGGACCTATGGGCTGATCGTGTCGGTCAACAACACGATCTCGGTCATCCAGACTATGAGCACCTATAGTGCTGGAACCCATGGGGCTACGGTTACCGGCCTACAAACCCTGCGCAATCAAGGGCTTGCCGCTGCCGCTGCTGCAAAGGTTGCAGAAGCCGACACGATTGTGCGGCGTGATACCAACATTGCCAAAGCTGCCGAAATTGCGGCTGCGCAGGTTCTTCTTTCGGCCGCGCTGGTTTCCAATGACGCGACGACTGCGGCGGCGCAGCAGTCGATCATTGCAGCAGCACAAACGACGATTGCCAACAACCTCAACGTGATCGCATCGAATACCGCGACGATCTCTGCCCAAAGTGCGATTGCGCGCGACCGCGCAACAAGCCTTGCAACCGGTCTGAACAGCCTGTTGAGCAGCCTACCCCCGAACCCGGTTACCGGGACGGATGCAGAGAAAGCGGCGGCGATAGCGGCAAACCTTGCCGATACCAACAAGCGCAATGCGCTTTTGGCCCCCGGATCTGCGGCTGATTTTTACGTCACCGCCGGTTCGCTGACGCGTGTCACACTGAACAAGAACACGCTGACATCCACCGTCAGCGACCTTGGCGCGGTGCTCACCTCGATCAACTCGGCGGTGACAACCCTAAACGCCAATACCGGCACGACACCGGGCACCGTGGACGGCACCAAGTCGCTGACCCAGTTCGTGGGTTTGCTGGGCTCTTTGACCACCAGCTATGCGACCACCACGCAGGCTGCGTCGACTGCCTTGAACTCGACCGGCACGCCGCTCGCCTATGTGATCGAAGTGGCTGATACTGCGGCGCGGCTGGGCAATATCTACATCACGGGCGATCAGTTGCGCACCACCTCGTCGGGCAAGTTGCTTGCGCCGGGTGATGCGAAAATCCAGATCACCAACAACACGCACCACACGCTGAAACTCGGCAACCTCATTGTGCCTGAATATGACGCGGGCAATCTGCGGTTTAACGGTGTGCTGGTTTACGGCCCCGCCGATATCACCTCGCTCAACGCGGGCGGGCTTGCCTCGGGCTTTGCCAACCTTGATGTCGTAACTTCGCGCACTTCCAGCCGTGGTCTGGTCGAGATCATCTCGACCTATACGCCTGAAGCCTATGCGATGGCCGACCGTAAGGTTGCGCCCGATATCATCCTCAAGCGCGGCTCGGTGATCGAGAACACCACGGGTGCCGTGCGCATCATCTCGGAAGCCGGGAACATCTATATCCAAGGCACGATCAACGCCGGTTCGGTCGAGATCCTTGCCAAGGACGGCGACTTTGTGGCCAGCTACGTGAACGGTTTCAACCATATCGGTGGCGATCCGGCGAGCTTTACGACCCACACCTCGACCATTGAACCGGGGCCGGGCATCACCGCAAACGGTGCGATCTCGATTTCGGCGCGCTATCTCAACATCAACTCGACCATTCAGTCGGGCATCGCCGAATGGAACCTGACCCTTGGTGGCAACCCGACGTTGACCGCGAGCATGGCCGCGATCGGCGTTACCCAAGCGGCGCTAGATGCGGCCAACCTGATCGGCGCGCCTACCGTGCAAAACAGCGCGGGGCAGGCGATTACCATCAACCGCACCCCCTTGGGGATCGACCCGACCGAACTTAATACCGTGGTCAACCAGTACAAAGACGAGGTTCTGGTCAACCCGAACGCAGACCCGGTGCGTACCATCGCGATCTTTGGCGTGGCCACGCAGGTCAACATCAAGGACTACCTGTCCGAGCAGATCACCTTCAGCCTCCAGTTCACCAAGGCGCAGGCCGAAGCCTATGTGGCGGCAAATCCGGGCAGCGACGGCATCTTCTCGGTCGTGCGGGCAAGTGCGGCCGATAATATCGGCGCGTCCTACGACGCGCACAACGAGCAATATGTGGTCAATGGCGCATCGGTGAAGGGCGGCTATATCCAGCTCTTCGGCCAGATCATGAACACCTCGTCCTCTACCAGTGTGGGGCGGTTGAATGTGCTTGACGGGTTCGGCACCATCAACGTGACCAATTCGTCGAACATCCCCGTGGTGCTGCGCAACCTCAGCACCGGCGAAGACCCGACTGGCACCCTGCGCGGAATCGAAGGGCGGATCGAGATCACCGATGTTACGGGCCTTCAGACGACCGGGGCCTATAGCATCAGCAACCCGCTGATTTCGGTGCGCAAGACCGTCTATACGCGCGATTACGTGCCGGGCAGCACAACGGGCGTTGTGCGCGTTGCAACCCAGACCGGCCACATTGACAACGCCACTGGCGACCTGATCCTTGGGGGCGCGGTTGCGTCCACCGGGTCGGATCGTGGGGCAAGCTATACGCCGGTTGCCAACCAGCGTTACGTCTGGACCACGGGTGAAGAGTATAAGCGGACCTCGAACTATTCGAAGGTGTCTACCGAACTCTTTGGGTCTGATAGCCTGACGGTCAGCTCCATCACCAGCCTTACGCGGGTCGGCGAACCACAGCTCTTGAACACCTACCGTTTGGGTGACGGCACCTATGTGACGTCACAGAGCACGATCACCGGTGGCGGTCTGAGCATCGTCAACGGCGCGGCGTTCCAGGACCCCGCTGCGACTACATCGAGCAACGCGAGCCTTTCGGGCACGCCGTTTACTACGGCAAGCCAGACGGCCTTCACGTTGCGAGATGGTGATGGCAACCCATTCATCTTCAGCAAAACGCATGAAAGCCCGCGCCGCTGCAACTGGTGGACTGCGTGTATCGCCTCTGAAAAAACCTACTATTACGAGCTTCGGCAGGAATACACGACGATCATCACCCAGTCGCTGAAGGCCGATTACCCGATCGGGGTCAACTTCATCGGGTCGAACACCGGCGCGATCAACATCACCTCGACTGGTGCCGATGTGGTGCTGACCAGCAACATCAATGCGGTGGCAGGCACTGTTACGATCAACGCCGGCACCACGCCGGGCAGCAACGCCTCGATCATTCAGGGCGATCTGGCGGGCGAGATCAAGGCAAGCACCGTTTCGCTGACCGCCGACAACTACGTGGGCGGCATCACCAACCCGCATTCGCTTGCGGCCCCCATCAACGCAGCGCTGACGGTCAATCTGACAGGCGTGGCTACGGGGACTGGCGCGCTTTCGGCCAATGCCAAAAACGGCAATGTCGCAATCATCGGGCGCAGTTCACTGATCGTCGATCAGGTGACAGCGGCGGGCGACGTAACCGCGGGCCGCGGCAATGTTAATCTGTTCTCCTTCGGCTCGATTGACGGCGCAAACCAGAGCGCGCGCATTCAGGCACCGCGCGTTACGCTGACCTCGCTCAGCGGGTCAGTGGGCAGCACCACCACTGGTGCCATGCTGCGGGTCAACACCGGCTTTACGGCTGACCCGGCACAGCGCAACTTCGGCGATCCGGTGCTTGATCCCAGCTTGCAGACCAACCCGCTTTTCGGGCTTTCGGTTACTGCGGCAGGCGATATCGGCATCCGCTCGGATGCTTGGGCAAGCAATGCCGATGGCACCATGCTGGTGGCCAAGGTGTTGACCTCGGGTGGCGATGTGCGGCTGGCAGCAACCGGTCAGATTCTTGACAACAACCCGGTGCAGTCGATCGACCAGCGCACTTACGACCAGCTTCTCGGATTCTGGGAAAGCCTCGGGCTTTTGGCCAATGATCCCGCGCGCGGGGTCCATGGCACGGCCAACGAGGACAAGCAGGAAAATGCCGTCAAGGCATTCGAGGCATCGACCACGCAGACCTACAACCAATACTGGCGTGTGCGCGGCGATGCCGCCTATGACCCCGCGGCCACGATTACGGTTGTGGAAGACACCGCACAATATCGCGCGCTTGACGCACAGTTCCGCGCCGAGGCGATCGATGCGGGTGTGGCCGATCCTGATGCCTACGTGCTGGCCCATATCGCCGAGTTCCAGACCCGGCAGACGGACGAGTATCATCGCCT
>NZ_JBFHIA010000207.1:0-5513 GCF_041596715.1 Phaeovulum sp. | reverse complement strand
TGGCGGGAAACCAAAGGAAGAATCCCCGGCGCTGTCGGGTCTGTGACGAAAAGGGAAACTCGATGAGCGATAGCACCGACCTCTGGCGCAAGCTGGCCGCCAAAGAAATGAAGGGCAAAGACCCCGATAGTCTGATCTGGAACACCCTCGAGGGCATTGCAGTCAAGCCGCTCTATACCGCTGAAGATGTCGCAGGGCTGGCACAGATGAACGAGGTGCCGGGGGTTGCGCCCTTTACGCGCGGGCCGCGTGCCACGATGTATGCAGGCCGCCCCTGGACCATTCGCCAATACGCAGGCTTTTCCACCGCCGAGGCGTCGAACGCGTTTTACCGCAAGGCCCTTGCCGCCGGCCAACAAGGCGTTTCGGTGGCTTTCGACCTTGCCACCCACCGCGGGTATGACAGCGACCATGCGCGCGTGGTGGGCGATGTCGGCAAGGCCGGGGTGGCGATCGACTCGGTCGAGGACATGAAGATCTTGTTCAGTGGCATCCCGCTGGAAAAGATCAGCGTTTCTATGACGATGAATGGTGCGGTCATACCGATTCTGGCCAATTTCATCGTCGCCGGCGAAGAGCAGGGTGTTGCGCGCGAGGCGCTTTCGGGAACCATTCAGAACGACATTCTGAAAGAGTTCATGGTGCGCAACACCTATATTTATCCGCCCGAGCCTTCGATGCGGATCATCGCCGACATCATCGAATTTACCGCAGCCGAAATGCCCAAGTTCAACTCGATCTCGATTTCCGGCTACCATATGCAGGAGGCGGGCGCGAACCTTGTGCAGGAATTGGCCTACACGCTGGCCGACGGGCGCGAATATGTGCGCGCGGCCATTGCACGCGGGATGAACGTTGACGAATTCGCTGGGCGATTGAGCTTTTTCTTCGCCATCGGCATGAACTTTTTCATGGAAGCGGCCAAGCTGCGCGCCGCGCGTCAGCTTTGGCATCGCATCATGACAGAGTTCGGCGCGCAAAAGCCCGGCAGTCTGATGCTACGCACGCATTGCCAGACTTCGGGTGTCAGTTTGCAGGAACAAGACCCCTACAACAACGTGGTGCGCACCGCCTATGAGGCGATGGCGGCGGCGCTGGGGGGCACGCAATCCTTGCACACCAACGCGCTTGATGAGGCCATCGCCCTGCCAACCGAGTTTTCGGCCCGCATCGCGCGCAATACGCAGCTGATCTTGCAGGAAGAAACCGGCATTACCCATGTCGTCGATCCGCTGGCGGGCAGCTACTATGTTGAAAGCCTTACGGCAGAGCTGGCCGAAAAGGCTTGGGCGCTGATCGAAGAGGTCGAGGCGATGGGGGGCATGACCAAGGCCGTCGCCACCGGAATGCCGAAGCTGCGCATAGAGGAATCCGCCGCGCGGAGGCAGGCGATGATCGACCGCGGCGAAGAGGTGATCGTTGGCGTCAACAAGTATCGGCTGGCCAAGGAAGACCCGATCGACATTCTCGATATCGACAACGTCGCGGTGCGCGAGGGGCAGATTGCGCGGCTGGCGAAGATGCGCGCCACGCGCGACGAGGCCGCCTGCATGGCCTCGCTTGCCGAAATGACACGCCGCGCCAAAGAGGGCGGCAACCTTCTGGAGGCCGCTGTCGCGGCGGCGCGTGCGCGCGCAAGCGTTGGAGAAATCAGTATGGCGATGGAAAAAGTGTTTGGCCGCCACCGCGCCGAGATCAAGACGCTCGCCGGGGTTTACGGCGCGGCCTACGATGGCGACGAGGGCTTTGCCGCCATTCAGAAAGATGTCGAGGCTTTCGCCGAAGAAGAGGGCCGCCGCCCGCGCATGTTGGTTGTCAAGATGGGTCAAGATGGCCACGACCGGGGTGCCAAGGTCATTGCTACGGCATTCGCCGATATTGGCTTTGATGTCGATGTGGGGCCGCTGTTCCAGACCCCCGAAGAAGCCGCGCAAGACGCGATCGACAATGATGTGCACGTGGTTGGCATTTCCAGCCAAGCGGCAGGGCACAAGACGCTGGCACCAAAACTGATCGAGGCGCTCAAGGAAAAGGGGGCAGGCGATATTCTGGTCATCTGCGGCGGCGTCATTCCGCAGCAGGACTATGATTTCCTGACACATGCCGGGGTAAAGGCGATCTTCGGACCGGGCACCAATATACCGGCTGCCGCGCGCGATATTCTGACGCTGATCCGCGCCACACGCCGCTGACCTGCACCAACGCCGCTTGCGGACAGCACGGTATCCGGGCAGTTTTGCGCTAGTTCGGGCTTGCCGATCCGGCTTCGCGGGCAATGCCTTGCGCTGCCGCGAGCTTGGCGCAAGATGGGTTTGGAGGTGCCGGATGGACATAATGCTGGATCATATCGCTATCGCTGCCGCGCGGCTGGAAGATGGTGTGGCATGGGTGGAAGAGCAGCTTGGCGTGCGCATGTCAGGTGGGGGTGAACATGCGGCCATGGGCACTCACAACCGCCTGCTCAGCCTTGGCCCGTCGGAATACCTTGAGGTTATCGCGGTCAACCCCGAGGCGCCGCGCCCGAAACACGCGCGCTGGTTCGGTTTGGACCGGTTCGAAGGTTCGCCGCGCGCGGTGGCTTGGGTGATGCGGGCAACCGATCTCGATGCGCTGCGTCTGCCCGAGGGGGTTGGCGCGCCGATGGCACTCAGCCGAGGAGAGCTTTCTTGGCGGCTGACGGTGCCGACAAGCGGCGAGGGGCCGTTTGACGGGCTTTACCCATCGCTGATCGAATGGGCGGGGGTGCACCCGGCCCCACGGTTGCCTGACCTCGGGCTGCGGTTGACCGCGCTGGAAATCAGCCACCCCGAGATAACAGCACTTGCCGCATCGCTTCCGGGGCGCGATAGACGGCTGCACTTTGCGCATGGAACACCCGGCCTGCGCCTGCGCCTGAACACGCCCGAAGGAGAGCGCCTGCTATGATCCGACCTGCCGAGCCGCGCGATCTTGCGCGGATCATGGCTTTCTGGAACCCGATGATCCGTGACACCACGGTGACCTTTTCCAGCGAGGAAAAGACCGAGGCTGGTTTGACCGAGATGATCGCCACGCGCCGCGCCGCCGGGTACGAGTTTCTGGTGGCCGAGGAAGACGGGCAGGTGATGGGCGTGGCCACCTACGCCCAGTTTCGCGGTGGCAACGGCTATGCACACGCGATGGAACATACGATCGTTCTGGCACCCGAGGCGCATGGGCGCGGATTTGGCCGTGCGCTGATGTCCGCGCTTGAGGCACATGCGAAGGCCGCGGGCTGCCATGTGCTGGTGGCGGGTGTTTCTGCCGAAAACGCCGCGGGACTGGCGTTTCACGCAAGCATCGGCTTTGTTGAAACGGGCCGTATGCCTGAAACCGGGCGGAAGTTCGGTCGCTGGCTCGATCTTGTGTTGATGCAAAAGACGCTGTGAAGGGGTAGGATTCCTTTATGGACAAGCCCGTCTCACTCTGGACCCGGATTACCGAGGCGATCTCGTCGCTGGCGCGGGGCGAGGGGCTTGCGGCGGTATTCGAGCGGCTGCGCAGCCCGCCCGAACGCTCGGTTGCCTTTACCATCGCGATCATCGCGCTGGGCGCCAAACTGGCCAAGGCCGACGGGCAGGTGACGCGCGACGAGGTTGCGGCCTTCCGCCAAGTATTCACCATTCCGCCCGGCGAAGAGGGAAATGCAGCGCGGGTGTTCAACCTTGCGCGGTCCGATGTGGCCGGGTTCGACGCTTGGGCACACCGGATTGCCAAGATGTTTGGCCCCGGTGCCGAGGTGCTGAAAGACCTGCTTGAAGGGCTATTCGTGATCGCGCTGGCCGATGGCGACTATCACCCCTCGGAAGACGCGTTTCTGAGCGAGGTGGCGCGCGTGTTCGGCCTTTCGGACGCTTGCTTCCGCTCGATTCGGGCGCGACTTGTGCCGGGCGGAGAGCCCGATCCTTGGACGGTGCTGGGGGTAGAGCCCGGAACGCCGATGCCTGATGTGCGGGCCGCGTGGCGCGCCTTGGTGCGCGAAACCCACCCTGACCGTGCACAGGCGCGCGGCTTGCCGCCCGAGGCGGTCAAGTTGGCCGAACACCGGCTGGTCGCCATCAACCGCGCCTGGGAGGTGATTTCCGGCGCCCGGGGCAGATGAATGCGCATTGCCACCTATAACGTCGAATGGTTCACCAACCTTTTCGACCGCCGTGGCAAGATGCTGGAAGACGCAGAACTTTCGTCACGCTTCGGCGTTACGCGGGCCGAGCAGTTGGGCGCGCTGGGGATTGTTTTCACCGCGCTTGATGCCGACGCGATCATGATTATCGAAGCGCCAGACAATAACCGCCGCCGCCAGACGGTTTCCATGCTCGAACGTTTTGCGCGCCATTTTGGGCTGCGCACTCGATCCGCACTGATCGGCTATGCTAATGAAACGCAACAGGAAATTGCGCTACTTTATGACCCTGACGTGATACGCGCGCGCCATGATCCAATGAACGACGCAGTGCCGCGTTTTGATGGCAGCTACCGCATCGATCTGAACATCGATGCCGAACCCGAAACCGTCAGCTTTTCCAAACCGCCGCTGGAAGTGGCGGTGACGACGAAATCGGGCAAGCGTTTGCGCCTGATCGGTGTGCACATCAAATCGAAAGCGCCGCATGGTGCCAGCAGCCCAGATGCCGAAAAGCGGTTGGCGATCGAAAACCGTCGCAAGCAATTGGCGCAATGTATCTGGCTACGCGAGCGGGTAGAGCAGCACCTTGCCGCGGGCGATAATCTGATTGTGCTTGGCGATTTCAACGACGGCCCTGGCATTGACGAGTTTGAAAGCCTGTTTGGCCGCTCTGGGGTCGAGATCGTGTTGGGCGAGACATCTCCGCTACCCCTGCGGCTGCGCGAGCCTCATGCACATGCGCTTTTGATGCATCCTACCGCTGCGGCACCGACCACGGCGCGCTTCTATCTGGCCGAAGAAGGGCAGTATTTTACGGCGCTGCTTGATTACATCATGCTCTCTCCGGGGCTGTGCGAGGCCGCGCCGAAATGGCGTATCTGGCACCCGTTTGACGACCCTGTTTGCTACCGCACGCCCGAATTGCGCGAGGCGCTGTTGCAGGCCTCCGATCATTTTCCTGTCAGCGTCGATCTGGCGCTCTGATGGGTCTCAAAAACGCGTCCGATTCGTGTTATGGTGGACACATGAAATACATTGCTTTTGCCCTCGCACTTTTGCTTGCCACCCCACTTGCGGCGCAAACACCAGAGGCACCGCCAGAGGCACCGCCAGAGGCGTTGCCAGAGGCCCCGCCCGAAGAAGGATTCAGCCTGATCGAGCGCGGTGCGCAGTTGTTGCTGCGGCAGTTCTTGGACGAAGTCGGCCCCAAGGTCGGCGATATGCAAGAGGGGCTTGAGGATGCGCTGATAGCGCTGGAACCGGCGCTGCGCGAGTTGTTGGCGATGGTCGGGGATTTTCGTTATTACGAAGCACCAGAGCGGCTTCCGAATGGCGACATTCTGCTGCGCCGCAAGCTTGATGCGCCGCC
>NZ_JBFHIA010000206.1:0-5547 GCF_041596715.1 Phaeovulum sp. | reverse complement strand
TCGGCGCGCTGTTGATTCGCACCACCAGTTCAGCCGCTTCGATTGCTGCCCCGTGCGATGTGTTGGCAAGTGCGCGGGCATTGCCAACAAGTGCAACGTGCTTGCTTTGCAACTCTTCCATCAGTCGATCTTGCGTTTCTGTCAGCGAGGTTAGCGCTTCTTCGTTTCCAAGTAGACGTGCGATTCCAAAGCGTAGTGGGGTCATGCCTTCTTCCCCTTGGCCAAAGCTGCCAGATCGTCGAACAACTGCCCCGCTTCGATGCGGGCGCGGGCAAGATATTCGCTGAGCGATGCCAGCTCAGGTTCCGTGATCGGACGCTCGAGGTCTTCGCGCCCAATCGTTGCAAGCGCTTCTGGGGTCAGCAGGCGATCTTGCGACAGCCCGGCATCCTGCAAAAGCGCCTCGATCTTTTTCGAGTTTGAGCCAACTGCCAGAAACGGCGTGCGGCTGACCATCGAGAGGCAGATGCCGTGGAACCGCCCGGTGATGTGCATGCGGGCCGTGGCTAGCTGGCGCAGGTAGTCATCCTCGTTACGCGCCAGAATCATCGGTGGCATCCCGAAGGGCAGGGTGCCGTGATATGCCGCCGCCAGCCCAGCCGACAGAACCGGAAGCCGCCACGCTGCCCCAGGAAGGGTTTTGGTAGGCAAAAGCGCGTCTGCACCCACGCGCCGTGCGGCGTGGGCGAGCGCGCGGCGTGTGCCCCAACGCACCGAATCGCCGAATAGCAAGCGGTTGCGGGGATCGTCGCTGACCGCCTCAGTTTCAGATAACGAAAGATCGGGAACCATCCGAACGGCGACCGTGTCTTGCGCCGCTCGCATTTCGTCGGCGCTGCGGTGGTCGCGTGCAGAAATCAGCGCGCAGCCGGCAAGCAGCGCGCCCCATGCCGCTGGGTTTTGCTGCCACTGCGCGTTGATCAGTGCAACTGGCGCGCGGCGCGCGGCATGGCGGACAACTTCAAGCAAACGCGCGCCGCCCGGTCGGCCGTGGTGCAATGTGCCCTCGCCGTTGATGACGATCAGGTCTGCGGCCTCTAATGCCCCAAGAAAAGCCTCGTTACGCGCCCAATCAGAATGGGCAGGCGCGGTGGCCGAAACCCGGATGCCCCGCGATTCCAGACCGCTGCGTAGAATCCGCATGACCCTGCTGCAACCGTGGTGGTTGCGCCCCGAGGTGTCATTGAGCACAACGGCGGAGCGTGCGCTGCCGTTGCTGATTTCCGCACTTTCCATCACCGCCCCCTAATAGCTTGCACCGCCCCGGTTGCGGGCAAAGGCGTATACGGCCAGCCCTGCAAGCAGCGGTATAAGCAAGAACAGGAACAGTGTCGAAAATGCCGAGGTCTGCGACCCGGCGGCAACTGCGGATTCATAGACTGGCCGCGAGGCGAATTGCATGATGCCGACCCCGCCTATCGAGAACATATTGAGCAGTGTCACGCCGCGCCCGACCAAGTGATTGGGGAAAAAGCTGCGGCCATGCGCCATGATGGCGGGGAAGCTTGCGCCAAAAAAACCGGCGGCGGCCATCAGCGCGGTGGCTTGGCCAAGCCCTGCGTCGGGCGCAAGCCACAATGCTGCGATGATCGCGGCAAGCACAAGGTTGCCGCCCAACACCACGCGCTTGTGGCTACCAATCAGCCGTTCCGCAGGCCCATAGAGAAAATTGCCCGCCACCATCGCCAGACCCATCACCAGCGTCACTTTGCCGATTACCACGGTATCGGCGCTGTAAATCTGGGTCAGGTATGGCCCGGCCCAGACCCCGCGCAGCCCGGCAGCGGCGGTGTAATTGACGGCCATCAGCGGCAGAATCGCCCAAAGCCCGGGGATGCGCAGCAGATCGAGCAATGATCCGCCTGCGCCCGGCGTTTGGGCAATACGCTCTGGGTCGCGCGTAAAGCGCGCTACGGCGAGTGCTACGGCAAGCGTAATCGCCGCCAGCCCCCAAAGCGTTTGCCGCCAGCCTGCCGCCTCGATCACCCATGCCAGTGGTGCCGCTCCCGCAAGGTTGCCGAGGCTGCCAATACCGATCATCGCCCCCGCCAGCGTGCCGAAAACCGCAGGCGCATACATACGCGCGAAAATGTAATAGCCGCCCATCAGCACTGGCGCGCAGCCCACGCCGATTAGCGCCATTGCGATGTGAACGCCCCACGGGCCATTGGCCATCGCAAAGGCCGCAGCACCGCCTGCACCACCAAGGCCAAGCAACAGCGAAACCGTGTATCGCGGCCCGATCCGGTCGAGTGCTGCGCCGACTGGCATCTGCATCAACGCGAAAGCCGCATACCAAAGCCCAAGCGACACCGCGAGATCGCCCGGCGTGGCACCAATTTCGGCCCCCAGAGTCGGTGCCAGCACTGCAAGGCACGCGCGATAGAACTGGCTGAGCACATAACCCGCCACCAGAAAAGCAATACCAACCTTCATGCACGCGTCCCTCTGCCCGATCTCGCCGGACCCTGATGCAGATCAGGCTTGCGTGCAAGAGGGGCGGTAAAGTGGAAGCGGCCACCAAAGGGTTGGCGCAAAAAAATGTAAAGCGGGCCCTCAGCGAAGGCCCGCTTGCTGCACTGTCTTGAAGGTGGCGCTCAGATCGTGGTCCACAATTGGAACAACAATCCGCTGGCAAACGAACCAACAAGAGCAAGCGCGATGTAGAGGAAGAACACCGGCCGCTTGACCAGCGCCCAGACCGCGATTGCCGCAGGAAGCGAGGTCACACCACCGGCTACAAGAAATGCCAACCCCGCGCCGGGGGCCATGCCCTGCTCGATCAGCCCGCCAACCAGCGGCAGCGCGGCAAAACCGTTGAGGTAGGCAGGAACGCCGACCACCGTTGCGATGACGATGGGCATCACGCCCGTGCCGCCGAGTGTGCTCACCACCAGATCGGCGGGCAGCCACGCCAGCATCAGGCTTTCCAGAAGGAAGGCGAGGCTCAGCCATTTCAGCAGGAACAGTGTCGTTTTGGTGCCTTCACGGAAGAACTTGGAAACACGCTCGCTTTCGCGCCAGAAACTCCACACCACCGGCTTTGCAGTCCGCACCTTGGCACCACCACAGCCGCCGTTGCCCACGCCTTCGCGCAGCGGGTCGCCAAGCCGCCCTGCCCGCGTCAGAAGATGAACCGCGTAACCGCCAAAGACACCAAGACCGACAGCTGTGATGGTTTTGGCTATTGCAAACTCGACACCGAGAACCCCGGTGGTCAACACGAACATCGAGGGGTCCATCACCGGCGATGCAAGCCAGAATGCCATGACCGCCGAAAGCGGCACACCCATCGCCAGCAAGGCGGCAATCAGCGGAATCACCCCGCAAGAGCAGAAGGGCGAAAGACCACCGGCCACCGCCGCGATCAAGATCATGATCGCGGTCGATCCGGTGAAGGCGCGGGCAATCAGCCCGTCAGCGCCTGTTGCGCCCGCATAGGCCGCGATGCCGATCGACAAAAGCAGGTAGGGGGCGATGTGCAAGAGGTTGCCGGCCACGGATTCCGCGCTTGCTATGCCTTGGCTAGGGGCGATCACAAGAAGCGACAGCAGCAGGCCGCCGGTGAACAGCCAGGGCTTTTCTTTGGCCCAGAGCCGGCGCGCGAAGTCCGTCGTGCGCAAGCGGGTAGAGAGTGCGATTTCAGACATGGCTAAATCCCTAGTAAAGTAGTGATAAAGGGCCGAAAAAAGAGGTGCGCGGGCTTCACGCTGCATCCTCCGTTGTAAGTTTGACCCCGGCGCAGCACTCCGCGGTCAGAAAGCCTACCGTCCGGCGCATTGCATCGAAATCCACCCGATTTACGATCTGGCGGCCTTGGCGTTCCTGAACAACCAAACCGGCATCGACCAGCATGCCAAGATGGTAGGCAAGCGTCGATGCGGCCATATCCAGATGCTGGCCAATCTCGCCAACGTTCAAGCCGTCATCTCCGGCCCGAACCAGCAGGCGATAGATCGCCAAACGGGTGTCGTGGCCAAGTGCGGCAAGCGAAAGGGCAACTGATGAATGCGTCGTCATGTTTGGCATAATAACTACTAATCTAGTTTTGTAAAGATGTTTTTCATAACGCGGCGCGCGCCATCAAGCGGTAGACGATTCCAAGGCATCTGGGCATTTCGGGAAATTGGTCGGAGCGAGAGGATTTGAACCTCCGACCCCCTGCTCCCGAAGCAGGTGCGCTACCAGACTGCGCTACGCTCCGACCGTGTGGCGGGGGGTTACAGTCTCTTTCGGCGCTTTGCAAGGGGGGAACGGCGCTAGCGATCGCCGCGTTTCGTCGGGCTAAGCAACCGCTGCATGATAGAGCTGCGCGGAGTGGTTACGATCTCGGTTCGAATGTGGGTCTGCAACACCGGGGTGTTTTCCGAAGCCCCAACGCGGCTTTCGCGCAGCACGATGTATAGACCCGATGCGATGATGATCGCTGCGCCGATCAGGGTGTAGGTATCGACCCGCTCGCCAAACAGAAACCAGCCAAAGCCAATGGCCCAGAGCATTTGCGAATATTGCATCGGAGCCACGATCACCGCCTCGCCCGCGCGGTAGGCAAGAATCATCAGATACGAGGCGATCAGGCCGAAAAGCGCGATCACCGCCATCAGGCCAAGGTCGGAAATGCTCATCGGTATGTAGACGAAGGGCAGCACCATACCGGTGAACAGAAAGTTCGCGGTCATCGGGTAAAGCATCAGCACCAGTGGCCGTTCCTCTTTGCCGATCTTGCGCACGATCACCGAGGCAAGCGCGCCGCAGGCCGCGCCGGTCAACGCAGCCAAGTGGCCAAGGCCAAGCGGCGCGGCACCGGGGCGCAGCACCACCAGCACGCCGATCAACCCCACCACCACCGCCGCCGAACGGCGAACCCCCACTTGCTCGCCCAGCAGGGGAATAGCCAGCACTGTTATCAGTAGGGGCGAGGCAAACAGAATCGAATAGGTCTGCGCCAGTGGCAAATGCGCAAACGCGTAAAACACCGATATGCCGGTAATCAGCGTCATCGCCGTGCGCAGGGCCACCCAGCGTGGGTTGTTCGGCCAAAGGCTTCCAGCCGAACGGTCGCGCAGCAAGATCAGCGTAACCATTGGGAAACTGATCAGCGAGGCGAAGAAGATGATTTGAAACGGCGAATATCCGCGCCCAAGCATCTTTACCACGACGTCATGCGTGGAAAAGATGCCAAGCGCCACAAGCGCCAGCAGCGCACCTTTCAGATTGTTGCTGCCCATCGACCTGCTGCCCTGATTGCGAAATCGAGCATTGCAGATTTACCGGGCAGGCTCAATGCCGGGTGGGCTAGAGGCTGGCCTCTAGCGCCGCTACGACTGCGTCACCCATCTCGGTGGTGGACACGGGCTTGCCGCCATCGGGGCCCATCAGATCGGCGGTGCGCAACCCGTCGGCCAGCACCTTTTCGACCGCGCGCTCTAGCCGGGTGGCCTCGGCGCCCATGTCGAAGGAATAGCGCAGCGCCATCGCGAAGCTGAGGATGCAGGCGATCGGGTTCGCCTTGCCTTGGCCCGCAATATCGGGGGCAGAGCCATGCAC
>NZ_JBFHIA010000205.1:0-5547 GCF_041596715.1 Phaeovulum sp. | reverse complement strand
GGCACGACTTTACCCCGGCGAGGGCGCGATAGACCTGGCGGCATTCGCCGCGTTGCTGCCGCAGGTGCCGCTTTCGATCGAACTGCCGAACGCAAAGCGCAGCGCAGAGCTTGGCCATCTGGGCCACGCCCGCCGCTGCCTTGAGGCGACGCACAGGGTATTTGACCGGCAGGGCCACACGCCTCTGCCGCGCACCGGAACCGCTGGCTAGGCCAGCCCCTTTTCTAGGAGCCTTGAAATGGCAAAAGACCTTACCGCCGCAGACGTTCAGCAGGTGGCAGAGATGGTAGCCCGCGCCCGCGTAGCGATGGAGGCGATCAAAGATTACGATCAGGCACAGGTAGACCGTCTGGCGCAGGCGCTTGGCTGGGCCTGCGGCAACGAAAAAACCTTTCTGCGCATTGCCCAGATGGGTGTCGATGAAAGTGGCATCGGCGACCGCGAGGGCCGCGCGGGCAAGCGATTCAAGATCCTCGGCGTTTTGCGCGACGCGCTGCGCGGCAAGTCGGTGGGCGTGATCGAGCACGACGAGGCCAAGGGCATCACCAAGATCGGCAAACCCGCCGGGGTGATCGCCAGCCTGATCCCCACAACCAACCCAGAGCTGACGCCCCCGGTGACTGGCATTTATGCGATCAAATGCAAGGATGCGGTGATCTTTTCACCGCATCCGCGCGCCAAGAATACCACTTTTGAGATGGTTCGCGTCATGCGCGAGACGCTCAAGAAACTGGGCGCGCCGGAAGATCTGTTCCAATGCGTGCAAAACCCCTCGATCCCGCTGACGAACGAATTGATGGCGCAGTGTGACCTGACGCTGGCCACCGGCGGCAAGCCAATGGTCAAGGCCGCCTATTCCTCGGGCAAACCCGCCTATGGCGTAGGTGCCGGAAACTCGACCATGGTCATCGACGAAACCGCCGACATCGCGGAAGCGGCCAATTTTTCGCGCATCTCGAAAACATCTGACTTTGGTTCGGGCTGTTCGGCCGATGGCAACCTGCTGATCGACGACCGCGTTTATGACGCGATGCGTGCGGCGCTGGTGGCCGAGGGCGGCTATCTGTGCAACGCGCAGGAAAAGGCTTTGCTGGAAAACGCGCTTTGGGACGCGAAAGGCGCGCGCACCATCAACACCGTCGCGGTCAAGGCGCAGAAAATCGCCGAAATCGCAGGTTTCAGCATACCTGACGACCGCAAGTTCATCATGGTCGAACAAGACCAGATCGGCAAAGAGCACAAGTTCTCGTCAGAAAAACTTAGCGTTGTCATGGCCTTGTTCAAATACCACGGGTTTGATGATGCATTGAAGAAAGTGGTTCAGATTTACGAGGTCGGCGGCAAGGGCCACAGCTGCGGCATCTATTCCTTTGACGATGACCACATCGCACAGCTTGCCGCGGTTGCACCCGTTTCGCGCATGATGGTGCGCCAGCCGCAATCAAAGGCCAACGCGGGCAGCTTCAACAACGGTATGCCGATGACCTCTAGCCTTGGTTGCGGCATCTGGGGCGGCAACATCACCAACGAGAACGTCAGCCTCAAGCATTACATGAACGTCACATGGGTCAGCCGCCCGATCGCAGAAGACCGCCCCTCGGACGCCGAACTTTTTGGTGAGTTTTACAACACCGAGGTGATGTGATGACCAAAGACCTGATCGCCCCGCAACTCGTGCGCTACCTCGAAGGGCGCGGTGTGCGGCATGTATTCGGCCTTTGCGGGCACACCAATATCGCGGTGCTTTCAGCGATGGCCAACAGCCAGCTGCAATTCGTCAACGTGCGCCACGAACAAATCGCGGCCCACGCCGCAGACGGCTACGCGCGCGTTACGGGCAAGGCGTCGGTGCTGCTGTCGCACCTTTCTCCGGGGCTGACCAATGCGGCAACCGGCGTGGCCAATGCCGCGCTTGATTGCATTCCGATGGTAGTGATCGCGGGCGACGTGCCCAGCTATTACTACGGCAAGCACCCGCACCAAGAGGTGAACCTGCATGCCGACGCCAGCCAGTATGAAATCTACCGCCCCTTCGTGAAGCGGGCGTGGCGTGTCGATACGCCAGAGTTGCTGCCGGAAATCCTTGAAAAAGCGTTTCTTCTGGCCGAAAGCGGGCAACCCGGCCCGGTGCTGGTGAACGTGCCGATGGACTTTTTCTCGGCCAAAATTGACGTGGCGCTTTGGGATCGGCTTGGCGCAAACGCGAAAACGCTGCTCAAACCCTCGATCGACGATGAAACCGCGCGGGCGATCATTTCGCGGCTGCTCGATGCCAAGAACCCGGTGATCTACGCAGGCGGGGGCGTGGCGCTGGCCCGCGCTTGGGAGGAATTGCGCGCGCTGGTCGATCATCTGCAACTGCCCGTGGCCCACAGCCTGATGGGCAAAGGCTCTCTGCCCGATGACCACCCGCTTGTATTGGGCATGACCGGCTTTTGGGGCACCAGCTTCACCAACCAGACCACCCGCACCGCAGACCTTATCCTCGGACTTGGCACTCGGTTCAAAGAGGCGGACTGCTCGTCTTGGGAGCCGCAATACACATTTGATATCGGCCCGGCGGGCGCAAAGCTGATCCATATCGACATCGAACCAGCCGAGATCGGGCGCAATTATCCTGCCGAGATCGGTGTAGTGGCCGACCTGAAATCGGCGCTGCGGGTTCTGGTGCGGGTTGCAAAGGACATGGCACCAAAGGGTGTGAAACGCCCGGCACTGGTGCAATCCATCGCCACGTTCCGCGCCGATTTTGCGGCGAAGAACGTAGAGATACAGCGCTCTGACGCCTTCCCGATGATGCCCGAACGTATTCTGGCCGATCTGCGCGCCGAAATGCCGCAGGATGCAATCCTGACCTCGGATGTGGGCTGGAACAAGAATGGCGTGGCGCAGCAGTTCGATATTCTGACCCCCGGTTCGATCCTTATTCCGGGCGGCTTTGCGACCATGGGTTTCGGCCCGCCAGCCGCGCTTGGGGCCAAGATCGCAGCACCTGAGCGGGTTGTGATCAGCCTTGTCGGTGACGGTGGCTTCGGCCAGAACCCGGCGGTGCTGGCAACCGCCGCGGCTGAAGGTTTGGCGGTGGTCTGGGTGGTGATGAACAATAACGCCTTTGGCACCATCGCCGGGCTGCAAATGGCGCATTACGGCCTAACCTATGGCACCACCTTCCAAAAAGCCGAAGACCCGATGGGCCAGACGCCCGACTACGCCGCAATCGCCCGCGCCTATGGCTGCGACGGGGTGCGCGTGGCGTCGGCGGCAGAGTTCCGCCCCGCACTGGCGGCGGCGATTGCCTCGGGGCGGCCCACGGTGATTGACGTGGCGATGACCAACACGCCAACGCCGACCTCGGGGCATTGGAACATCCTCGATATCTACAGCCCCGGAAAGAAAGTCGGGCACGTTTCGACGAACTGACTGAGGGCGGGGCATCGGCAAAGCGGTGCCCCGCCATCGCGCGCGATTGGGTTTGCACGCCACCCGGCGCGCGGATAGTTTGCAGCAAACCCGGCCAAGGGAGCCCCCCATGCAACGCTGTATCTCGTCGCTGTCCTTTTCGGACCCTTTGGCCGAAAAAATCCGCGCCGCAGCCGAGGCGGGCTTTGAGGGAATCGAGATCTTCCGCGAAGATATCGTGGGCTTCGACGGCACCCCCGAAGACATCGCCGCACTGGCCCGCAACTCTGGCATCGCCATTACCAGTCTGCAATCCTTGCGCGACTGGGAAGCCTCGCCCGAAGATCGCAGCACTTGGTGCGACACGCAGGCCGCGCGCTTTCTGGACCTCGCAGCACGGCTTGGTGCACCGCTGCTGGTGGTCTGCGCCAACACCCGCGCCGATGCGCTGGCCGACCCGGCGCGCGCCGCGGCCGATCTTGCGCGGCTGGCCGACATGGCAGCGGCGCGCGGGCTAAAGCTAGGCTACGAGGCGCTGGTCACCTCGACCCATGTAAAGACCTACGCAGATGCTTGGGAGATCGTGCAACGCGCGGCGCGGCCGAACCTTGGGCTGGTGGTCAACGCCATTCACACCTTCGCCGCCGATGCGGGGCTCGCGGGGCTGGCGCAGATCGACATGGAGCGGGTGTTTCTTGTGCACCTGGCCGACGCCCCCACCACCCGCATCGACCCGCGACTGATGACCGAAAGCTTCCGCTTGCTGCCCGGTCAAGGCAACCTGCCGGTCGCCGAGCTTTACGCGGACCTTCTGGCGCGCGGCTACGCCGGGCCGATGTCGATGGAGATTTTCAACGACCAACTGCGCGCGCTGGAACCCGCGCTGATCGCGCGCGATGCGATGCGCGCTTACGACCTGCTTGAAGATCGCATGGCCGCTGACGGTGTTGCACGCTCTGCGGTGGAGCGCGTGGCTTTCATAGAGCTTGTCTGCGGCGGGCAGGAAGCCGATGCATTGGCCGCGCTGTTGGGCGCGATGGGGTTTGCCAAAACCCACGCAGGGGCGGCGCTTTCCGCCTATCAGCAGGGCGAAATCACGATTTTGCTCAACCGCGCCGAGAAGGGACTCGCGCATTCGCTTTACCTCATGCAGGGGCTTGGCGTGGCCTCGCTCGGCTTGCAGGTTTCGCAGATGGCACCCTTTGCCAAGGCGGTCGAGCCCGGTGCCAAGGCCGGGGGGCACGATCTGCCGCTGGTACGTGGCCCCGGCGGCAGCGCCTTTTACCTGCTCGACAGGCCCTTGGATCAAACCGCGCTGTTCCGGCGCGCGCTGACGGTGGTCAAAGGCGCGGAAGCGGGCGGGCAATTGACCCACATCGACCATTTCGCGCAGGCGTTGGTGCCAAACCTGTTCCTTTCGGCGCTGCTGTTTTACCGCGCGATCTTTGATTTCCGCTCTGAATCGCAGCGCGACGTGCTTGACCCGCATGGAACCGTGCATAGCCGCGTGGTGGCAAACGATGACGGATCGGTGCGCCTGTCGCTCAATTCATCGCTAAGTGCCGGCACCTCGACCACGCGATTTCTGGAAAAAGCGGGCTATGCGGCGTGGCACCATTTTGCCTTCGCCACCACCGATATCTTCGCCGTCGCAGCCAGCCTGCCGCAGGCGCAGCTGTTGCAGATTCCGCCCAATTACTACGACGATCTCTATCTGCGCTTCGATCTGCCCGAGGCGCTGGTTGAACGGATGCGGGGCCTGAACATTCTTTACGACCGCGACGGAGCGGGCGAATATTTCCAGCTTTATACACGCGCGATCAACGGCTTGTTCTTTGAGGTCGTGCAGCGCGAAGGCTATGCGGGCTTGGGCGCGCCCAACGCCGGGGTGCGGATGCAGGCCCAATCGCGCGAATACGAGGCGCAGCACGCGCTGGATATGTTCTGATCCAAGCGCGCGGCGCTGTGCCTCAAACCTTGAGGCACCAGCGCATGATCGCCTTTTGTGCGTGCAGGCGGTTTTCGGCCTCGTCGAACACCACCGAGGCGGGGCCGTCCATGACGGTGCTTGTCACCTCGTCATTGCGATGCGCAGGCAAGCAATGCATGAACAGCGCATCGGGCTTTGCCGCCGCCATCAACGCATCG